>DGOF01000011.1 GCA_002389285.1 Patescibacteria group bacterium UBA4473 | reverse complement strand
GTCATGGAGGAGTATGCTTACGATGATCTCTTGGTCGCGGAAGTGCCAGAACAAGTACAATTGTCGGATTATGAATTGGTGGAAACCCCGCCGGGTTCAGGGATCTTTATCGCGACGCCTATTCGTGATGGAGCGGAGGATTATCGTTGGGATATTCAGGCTGATGGGACATTCTTATCGCGGATTCTGGGCGAGGGGTTGGAGCCTATTGAAGGACTTTATTCTGTGGAGCGGAAATCTGATGGGGTTTTGGTTGCATCGGTGGTAGGGGCTTTGGTTTTAGATGATATTTCGTCCATTTATAAATTACAAAGTCTTCCGAATGAAAATTTGATCCTTACGGGGCCGGGGACGCCTTTTGATACTAATTATATGGTGGAGCGACGTGTTGGAGGACAGTTGGTCGCAACGCCGCTCAATCCGAATGTGAGCATTGAGCTTGGAGATTATCTTTGGGAGATGACGGCCTCTGGTGTTTTTTCTTCCCAGGCGCTTACCGAGGGAAAAGATCCTATTGTTGGATTTTATGAGGTAGAAATTCAGTCGGATGAGACTTTGTTGGTAACTCTGCCGCCGGTTGATGATGGAGGTATGGGTGATGCTTTTGGGATACAAGATCTTTCTGATCGTATATATGATGGGCAGATGCTTTTGAGAAGTAAGGATAATGAAGCCGGAGAGCTGGAGGTGGGGGGAGATATTTCTCTTCTTGCGGCGAAGTATAATGTGACGGCACAGGCGGATGGATCGTTGCTGGCGACACCGGTGGATCCCAATGCTGGAATGGGAAGTAAGGACTATATTTGGACGAAGAATGGGGCTGATTTTTCTTCCGAGGCACTGACGCCTGATGCGGAGGCTATTACGGGGGCTTATGAGCTCCTGGCATTGAGTGATGGATCTATTATTGCGACGCCTCTTGATGATTTTGCAACAGAGAGTGCTTCATCGACAGAAAATCTTTCGACGCTTCTAAGTACGCCGGTTTTGCAAAGTGCGGGTGAAAATTTGTTGGAGATAGGTGGGAATATTATGACTCCGGCCGATCAATACAGAGTTGAAATGCAACCCACAGGGCAATTAGTCGCCACCCCCATAGACCCGAATGCAAATCAGAATGCGGGCATTGATCCGGATGCAGATTTGTCAGCGACGACGACGGCACCTCCTGTTTTGCAGGTAGATGCGACCGGGAGGGTTATTGCGCAGGTGGATCCTCTTAATAATCAGCCGGTAGCACAGCCAGGCGGTCGGGCTTTGGATGATAATCAGATTGGGGAATTCTTTAGGAATCAATTGCAGCAACAAACGTTAGCGGCCATATCTCAGGATCAGGCAGATGCTGCGGAACAGGCAGCGGCGGCGGCGAGGGCGGCAGAGATAGCGGCGGATATGGATCCGAATGGATGGAGTAATGCGCAGGGAGCGTGTTTGTCGGGTGTGCTTGAACTCCAGGGTGAAAATACCGTCTTTGATGGTCCGGGACTTGGTTGTAGTCCTGAACTTACCGTGAAAAAAGTAGATCCTTTGATTTCACGGCATACAAATCTTCCGCTTTTGGCGATCCACTGGACTCAATTCTTTCTTGGATTTGCAGCGGTGTTGGCCGTGATTGCGGTTGTATGGGCGGGGGTTTTATACCTCACTTCCTTTATCAACGAAGCCAATGCAGAAACAGCTAAGAAGATTTTGCTTTGGGCTGTGGTTGGTATTATTCTCATCATCGGAGCCTTCGCTTTGGTCAATACTCTTATTACCGCTAATCCTCTTTAAATGATACAACGTTTGTTTTTGGCTTTGGTTTGCTTTGGTATTTTGGGCGGAACGGCCTTTGCGCAAGGTGGATTGCCGCAGGTTTCCCCGGATGATGCGCGCGTGCGTCAATCAATTTTAGAGGCGCAGGATACGGTTCGTCCGTATGGTCAGTTTGATGTTTCTGCTTATCGATCTGAATTTGGGGCGCTGGGGAAGTATGCTTCCTTGAGAGCTTATATTGTGAATGTTATTAATTTCTTGTTGTCCTTCTTGGGACTGGTGGCCTTTATTGCTTTGGTGTATGCCGGGTTTCTTTATGTTACGGCCGGGGGTGACGATGGCCAGCAAAGCAAGGCCAAGAATATTATTATTTTTGTGGTGATTGGTATTTTTGTGATTTTGGCGGCGTATGCATTGGTCTTCACGATTATTACGAAGGCCGGAACGGGGACGGTTGATCGTGCCCCAAGAGGACAATCTTCGGGGGGCGGTGGAGGGAGTGGCTTTAATGTGAATATAGGAAGTTCTGGAAATGGATCGGTGGCTACACCGCCTATTGTGGCGGGAGGAAGTACGGGAGGAGGAACGACTTCGGGACAGGCTGCAACCAATGTTCCGGCTCCAGGGGGAGGGGCTGCAAGCCAACCTATTCGGAATCCATCGAGAATACAAGGTCAGGGCCAAACCGTTGATTTTATCGTGGCGTCACAAATAAACAATACTTTGGACGGGGAGGTCCAGTGGCAACTTTCGATTGCAGGTGGTCGTCCTCAATATCGTACTACTAGTAGAGGAGCGACAAGTTTTGTGTTTCCGGTTCCCGGATCCTATACGGTTGAAGCGAGTTACATGAATAATGATGGACTTTTGATACATGAAAGTTGGCCGGTGGTTGTGAATCCATTGGTTCCCGATGTTCAATAGTCTTTTGATCTATGAAAAAAAATATTGTTTTTGCTTTCCTTGTAAGTTTCTGCTGGAGTTTTGCGGCTCAGGCAGAATTGGTGCGAGAAGTTGGGGAAGCTTCTTTTTCTATTAATTCCCCACGAGAGGCGGAGTATCGTTGGACTTTTCCCGATGGTAGTCAGAAAACAGGATCTGAAGTGGAGTATGTGTTCGCCTCTCCGGGTGAGTATCCGTTGGTTTTGACGGCGCGAGAAAAAGGCATTGAGAATAGCTCTCAAAATATGGTTATTGTGCATAAGAAGGGAGAACCGCAGGCCGTTCCAAGAGTTTTTATAAATGGGGAGCGGGTTTGGGGAGATTTCTTTCTTGTTTCTCCTACCGATCGCGTGACGTTTGGGTCGTATTCAGTAGGTGCGGATGGGAGTCGGACAAGTGTTAAAGAGGTTTGGCGTAAGCAAGGGCGGCTTTTGTCGGTAGATTCTTTGTCGCATGCGGTTCGTTTTCGGGGGCCTCATCGAGTAGAATTGATTGCTACGGATCTTAATAATCCTAAAAAATATTCGAAGAAAGAAGTGACGATCGTGGTAGAGGATCGTCGTCCTGAGATTTTGGATGTAAGTATTCAACCCGATCCTTTAGAAGGTTACGGAAAAGTTGGCGTATCTGTTTTAGCGAAAGATTATGATGGATCGATTCAAGAATATCGTTATGAACTTATTGAGAATCAGCAGGTGGTGGATGTTCAGATATTAAAAACCCCTTTGGCGACCTTTGATCTGACACGAAAATCAGGCGCTCATCAGTATTCTTTTCGAGTTTCAGTGACCGATGAAGCGGATCATACGGTTCGGTTACATTCGCCAGAGGTTTTTACTGTCACGGGCAAGGATAGTCAGAATGCATCTCCAGAAGTAGTGATTGAGGCCAGTCCAGCGAATATCGGACATCCAGGGCAGGAAATTTCTTTTTATGCGCGTGCAGAGGATGCTGATCATGATTTCTTGGTGTACCAGTGGTTTGTTCAGGACGGAGAAGATTCGGAATTTCCGAGAGGTGATCGTGTTGCGCATCAGTTTTTGAGAGAAGGGACGTTTATGGTTCGTGTTGAAGTTTCGGATTCAGTGGTTTCCGTTTCGGACACGATTCGTGTGCATATTTTGCCAGAACCGAAAAACACATTTGCTATGAGTGGTGTTTTGAGAGAGGTTCTGCCGGAAGAAAAGGAAGCATCGTCGGTGGAGGAGGTCCCGACCGAAGGAACGGCGCGGGTGTTAGACTTGCCGGGGCTCGAATCTCCAGAAGCAGGTGTGGATCGAGCGGATCCTACGGTTCGTGAAAATAAATTGTCTTATAGAAGGACGAAACAAGAATTAGAATATGAAATTGAGTTTCTGATTCAGGAAATGCGTATGGTGACTTCTTTGGGGGTAAGAAAAAGGATTCTTCGTGAAATCGGTATTTTGAAACAAGAATTACGAGAAAGAACCCCTTCTTCTGAAAAATCAGCTCCTTCTGAATCAATTTCTGAGAGGCCATGATTTTGACAAAAAGCCCGGATTGCCTCATCATCCTGGGTGAAATTATTCCTCAAATACACACAAAATATGGACGATCTATCCCCCAATCCTCCGCAGCAACCCCCTTCTCTGAATCCCGACCCGGAAGAGACGTCTGAAGATGATGGGGCTCTCGTGTCACAGTTTTCGCCACCAAAGGTTTTGTTTGGTTTCTTTTTGGCAGGATTTGTTTTATTGGTGCTCTTTTATTTTGTTTTGTTGTGGAGTTTATTAAACGGAAATGTTGCGAATCCGTTATTTGAGGTTTTGGGGATGGCCCCGACCAAACTGAAAGACACTATTTTGCTTTTGACCAATGGTATTTTTGGTCTAGCGGCCTTATTTCTTTTGCTGGGTTCTTTGATTCGTGTTTTTCAGTGGTTTATTGTGGGGAAAAATGCGGCCAATCGAAGATCGTATTTTTTGAAAGCCTTTTTTATGGGAGGGCTTTTCTTTGTGGTAGCGATTTCATGGTTTTGGTTGGTTTGGTTGATCGAAAAAACGAACGTGAAGGCAAACGATGATGAGCTCAATGATTCGGTTATTATGACGACGCCCCATCTTCTTACCGGATTGACGGCGCCGGTTAAAGTTCAGTTTGATGTGGGAACGAAATTGGCGGAACGGAGAATCACTCCGGCAATGATTCGTCAGATTAGTTGGGATTTAAATGGTGATGGAGCGGTTGATGCTTCAGAACCGACGGTTTCATATCGGTATATTGATAGAGGCGTCGATGAAGGAAAATTCACCGCGACGGTTAAGGTTGATTACTTTATTCCGGGTGTGGGCGAGAGAACCTTCCAGGGAAGTCGGGATGTGTTTATTACGAATGAAAAAATACAGGGGGATATTCAGGCAACTCCAGAAAGAGGATCTTTACCGCTCAAGGTTCTTTTCTCTGCCGCAGAGTCTCTTGATCCGGATGGAGAAGTTATGTTGTATGAATGGGATATGGATGGAAATGGTGAATTTGAAATTCGAGGAGAAGATGAAATTTTACAAGAGAGAACCTTTACGATGCAGGGAGATTTTCCGGTTCGTTTGAGGGTTACTGGACGAAATAATGATACGACAATAGTAGAAAAGGTGATTAATGTTTTGCTTCCGGAAGGAAACTTACGGTCTCAGATTAATGCGATTGAGGGGTTTCAGGGTATTGCTCCTTTTCGAGTGACGCTGGATGGGAGTCAGTCATTTGTTCAATTGGGGAATATCATAAAATATGAATGGTTTGTGGAAGGAGAACAAAAACCTGTGGTGGGACGAACGATTCAGCGTACGTTTTATACGCCAGGAAATTATTCCGTTTCACTTATCGTGGAAAATGATTTAGGAGAAAAGCATAAAGATACCCAAATTATTAAGGTCCAGGATCGAAGAGTTTCGGTTAATGTGAACATTGCGACCAATCCTGCCCCGGGGCCGGATGGAATTTTGACGGGCGTGGTTCCTCTCAGTATTACCTTTGATGCTTCTGGGTCGCAGATTACAGATCCGGTCGAATGGCGTTGGGATTTTAATAATGATGGACAGGTTGATGAGTATGGTCCGAAGGTTTCGCATACGTTTCGAAAGGTGGGAAACTATGGCGTTTCGCTTATTATTCTGGATGCTTTTGGTGATGCGCATGAGCAATCAGGGATTGTTTCGGTTCAACCGGCCGGTGTGGTGGCTCGATTGCAGTCGGTGCCACTTTCTGGAGAAGTGCCTCTCAAGATTGCTTTGGATGCTTCTGGATCGACGAGTGATCAGGGAGAAATTGTTACTTATGTTTGGGAATTACCGGGACAGGCGCCGATTCACTACGGGGCGAATCTTGAGTATGAATTTAAAAGAGTGGGACGGTATCCTGTGAAGCTGACCGTGGTGACGGACACAGGCATTCAGGATACGGATGAAGTTATTGTTTCCGTTCGTTCTAAGCCGATACAAGCATCTTTTTCGGCTTTTCCTGCCGCAGGAGCAGCGCCTTTAGAAGTTCTTTTTGATCCGACAGATTCTACCGGAACAATTGTTCAGTATGATTGGGATTTTGGAGATGGAACGTTTTCGCGGGAAGTTTCACCGACTCATATTTATAGTATTCCTGGGGAATACGCGGTTCGTCTAAAAATAAAAGATGCGAAAGGCATTATTGCGGAAATGGTAGAAACTGTTTTGGTGACGCCGTAGAGGAAAATGTCGGAAACGATCGGAATAGTTGATCGTTGGGAGGATTTTGTCATAATTGTGATGGATGAAAAAAATCTTTCTTTTCTTCGGAAGTATTCTCTGGATTTCTTCAGCGCAAGCCTTGTTTTTGAGTGAGGACGTGATTCGAACTGAGCATCGTTTTTGGGTGGAAGGGACCAGTGACCAACTCGTGGTAGAAGTGCATCAAACCTTTGAGAATACTCATCGTCGACCGCGATCGGTTCAGCTTTGGGAGCCATTAGGTACTTCGGCTTCGGAGGTGAAAGTCTTTGTAAATGCTCAGGGATGGCCGTTTGATGTTTTTGTGGGAGAAGAAGCACGGGAACGCATGTTTTATCAGGCGCAGGAAGCGCAAGATCCTCGTTTTTTTCGGTTGGTTGTTCCGCCCTTTGATCGGGTGTTACGTCCGATGGAAATTCCGATTCCTCCTAAATCTTCCGTTAAAGTAAAACTTACGTATCAGTTGAAACCGGATTTTGTGGAGGGATTATATTTTTCAGAATTTTTTGTTGATGACGAGATTCCGTCTTCGTCTTTTGAGATGGCCTTTCGTGTCGGATCGACGGGAAATATTCAGCATTTTTTGACCAATCTGCCTCAAGAACAGGCTTATTTAGAGCCTTCAGGAGAAGAAGTGCTCTATCTTTTTCGCCATCATAAACAACCCCTTTCGGGGCAAAATGTACGTGTTTTTTGGTCGGAATTAGAAGAACCAGTGCTGCATTTCCCGACGAACAATGGGACGTTTGTGGGACGTTTTGGAGCGCTTCCTTCAAAAAAAGAACACGAAGAAGTCCTTTTCCTTATTGATCGATCGGGGTCTATGCTGGGGAGACCTTGGGAACGGACGGAAGAGTGGCTGACGTATTTATTTGAACAATTACCGGTAGGGGCGCGTCTTCAGGTTGGTTTTTTTGGAGAGGGGATAGAATTTTTAGAAGAGGATTTTGTGCCCAATCGTTTTTCTTTTCGAAAAGAAGTTTTTGAATACTTAAAATCAATTAAACCTTTGGGGAAAAGTCCCTTTGGAGAAGCGTTATCAGAAGTTTCTGCCCGTTGGACGGTTCCTTTTGATAAACGCCTTTTGGTGATTATTGGCGACATTGGAGAGGTTCAAATACAGGAGGCTTCTCTGAGTGCCCCAACAGCATTGCTTGATTTTTCTACACAGGTAACGTCGTTTCAGGACTTGGTTCGGCAGAAAGATGGATTTGTTGTTCGATTATTTCAGAGTCCTCGTACGCTCGTAGAAAAACCCGTTTTTGACCGATTTTGGAATCAATGGTGGGAAAAATCTTTTGGTGGGCAGGCTTTGTTTTTAGCGGAGGAGCAAGAAGTTGAACCCGAACAATTTCAGAATGCTTTTCAGTATCAAGCGCCTTTTTTTGTCGGAAGGACCTGGCAGTCTGTCGGGGATAAGATCGAAAGTATGGATTTCTTGCCTTCTTTGTGGGCGGGGCGTCGGATTGGGAAAATTTTAGCCGATCAAGTGTTGTTCTCATCGAAAGAAGAAGGGGAGGAGGCTTTAGAAGAACGACATCAACAGCGTCAGGAATCTATTGATGCGCTGCTTTCTTTGGGGAGGACCTTTGGGGTGGAGACTTCTTTTTTTAATAATCACACTACGCGAGATCAGTTAGAGCAGACACTGGATAAGTCAGTAGATGCTCGTGAGTGGAGTCAGGAATATCAACGACTCGTACATCCGACGAATATAGACCTCTCGGCCTCGGTTCGTCGGGTTCAGGGAATTCCTTTGTACTACGAAAAATCGGAAAAAGTTTGGCGATCCTATGATTTTTTTGATCGGGCTCGTGCGGATACACTTTTGGTTTTAGCTCCGGCTTCTGACGTTTTGAAAGATCTCTATCTTCGGTTTCCACGCTCGTTTACTAAATTACTGGGAGTGGGAAACCAAGTAGACTTTTGTTTTTCTTTCCGTTGTGTTTCGGTGCGTCAGGGCGGACGCGAATATCCCGTGCAGAAAGATGATCTTTTTTGGCACTTTGCGCCGCCGCGTGATCATTGGGCGTATGCGTCGGTTTTGCGCTTATTGGATAAAGGCGCCTTACTGTTTCCTGAAAATGGAGATCTGGAATTAGATCAGGCTATTTCTCGCGCTGGATTTTTAGAGATTTTGGGACGTTCTTATTTTGGGGAAGACTTCAAATGGACGGGTAATTTGAATCAGTTCCGTGATATTGATTCAACGCATCCTTTTGCGAAAGCGATTGGGTTTTTTGCAGAAAAAGGGATTGTGAAGGGCTATGGTCCGGACAATGGCCCCTGGGAATTTCGTCCGGGACAAAGCTTGACCCGTGCTGAGGCGGTGAAGATTTTATTGATGACCAAGGGAATGAGTCCCTCCGATACAGAAAATGCAGGAGATCCGATTTTTGCTGATACGGATGATTGGGCCCGCCCCTGGGTAGAAGAAGCTTTTCGTCGAAGATTGGTGAAAGGCTACGATGAAGATGGCGTAAGAACTTTTCATCCGCATGAGCCGCTTACCCGCGGCGAGGCCTTTGTGTTGATGTCGCGCTAGAGATATTTGATGCATAAGGAAGTGGCCTGCAGTGTGGTTTGACGCACACTGCGAGGCCTGAGAACAGGAGGCGGTGCCGGCCTCATCATTTGAAAATCCGGAACCCAATGATTCCCCCGATGATGGCGCCTCCGAGGAGTCCAGGGAACCAGGTGATGGGGCTGATCAGAGCGATGAGGAGTCCGATTCCACCGCCGATGATGGCACCAATAATGCCGCAGACGATGCTTAGGATAAGAAAGAGGCAACCTTTTTCGTCGTCCTTCTCATCATCCTCGATTTCAGAGGATTGGTAGCTACTCATGGTGAGCACCTCCTTGTTCTTTTGAAAGAACGGTAGCCAACCTTGCCATACGGCGAGGTTTAAAAAACTACTGTTACTTTGAAATGCTTATAATATTTTTATGTCTATCGGTCAATAGGTTTGTTGAAAATAAAAAAGATCCTGCAGTGCGCTTTGACGCACACTGCAGGTGGGGAACGAGAGAGGTCCTGTTTATGAGTCCTCCGGGGGATTGCCTTCGATCTTTTCCAGTATTGTCTGTTTTCGCTGTTGAGCGCGTTCGTATAGGAATCCGAAGATTCCGCCCACTACAGCGCCAGAAACGGCTACCCAGGGCATGAGAGCCTCGGGAATAAACTTCTGAATGATGGCGGCTCCAATCCCGCCGAGCACCCATCCGATCAAGGTACAGGCAACTGCGCAGATCCATATAGCACTGCTAGAAAGACACAGGTCGACTTCTTCATCATCTTTCATGATGATACTCCTTCTCGTAAAGTTGAAAGAACGTGGCCAAGTTCGCTGTACAGCGGACTTTAGAAAACCAGTGTTACTTTGCCGATCTTATAATATTTTTCTATCCAGATGTCAATGGTTGATCAGGAGTCTCTTCATTGCCTTTTTCGTCTAAATCTCAATAATACTCGGGATGCAACAACTCATACAAGATTTTCTCGGGGAGGACTGGTCCGCGGTTCAGTTTGCTCCGGTTCCTAAGGGGCAGAGTGGAGATTTGGCGATGAATTTTTTTGCGCTGACGAAGAAGCTTGGTAAATCTCCGGTGGAGATGGCAGGGGAAGTACAGAAATTATTAGAAAATTGTGATGTATTGGAAAAAACAGAAATCACGGGACCGTATTTGAACTTATTTTTTGCTTCAGAAATATTTTTTCAACAGGTATTAGCGGCGAATTTACAGAGTGAAGCTTTGAAAGATCAGAAGATTATGGTGGAGTATTCGGGGCCGAATACCAATAAGCCGTTGCATTTAGGACATATGCGGAATCATGCGTTGGGAATTTCTGTATCGAATCTTCTTGAGGCTGCGGGGGCGGATGTGACGCGTGTGAATATTATTAATGATAAAGGTTTAGCTTTGGCCAAGACAATGCTCGCCTATGATCGTTTTGGAAACGGTGTGACGCCGGAGTCTGAAAATAAAAAATCAGATCATTTTGTGGGGGATTGGTATGTGCGCTATGAGACCGAGTTTCAAAAAGATAATGCGCTTGCGGATGAATTGCCGGAGATTATGCGGCTTTGGGAAGCCGGCGATGCGAAGTGGGTCGGGCTGTGGAAACAGATGACGACGTGGGTGATTTCTGGCATGGAAGCGACGTATGCCCGGCAGGGGATTTGGTTTGATAAGGCGTATGTGGAGTCTGATCTCTATAAAGATGGTGTCGCTATTTCAGAAAAAGGCTTGAAAGATGGCGTGTTTCAAAAAAATGAAGACGGCGCGATTGTGATTGATCTTGAAGAAGAAAATTTAGGAACCAAAGTCGTATTGCGAGCCGATGGAACGGCTATTTATCTAACGAATGATCTGGCGACGGCGAAACAGCGGTTTGATGATTATAGTCCGGACCAACTCGTCTACGTGGTAGCAGACGAACAGGCGTATTATTTTAAGACGCTTTTTGCGAGTTTGGAGCGATTGGGGTTGATCGATAAAAATCATTTACATCATTTATCATATGGCCTGGTGAATCTTCCTGATGGACGGATGAAATCGAGGGAAGGCACAGTGGTGGATGCCGATACGCTGATGGATGAGTTGGCGGGGATTGCCGTCGAAGAGATTCAAAAACGTCATGAAGATTTTTCTCCAGAAGCTACCAAAACGCTGTCCGAACAGATCATGAATGCGTCATGGAAATTCTTCTTACTTTCGACCAGTCCGAATAAATCCGTGACGTTTGATGCGCAGAAGTCGATTGCGTTTGAGGGTTCGACGGGTCCGTATCTCCAGTATGCGGGAGTAAGACTTCGATCTATTTTTAACAAAGCGGGGGAGGTTTTAGAAAATTATTCAGCTTTGGGAGACGAAGAGAAAAAATTAGGCGTTAAAATTTTAGAGTTTTCGGGTGTTCTGACCCGTGCGGCTGAAAATTACAATCCGACGTATCTTGTCACGTATCTTTTAGAGTTGGCCCAGGAGTGGTCGAGATATTATGCGGAAAATTCTATCTTGAAATCTGAAACAGAAGATTTGAAAGCTTCAAGACTCGCGTTGGCTCAAAAAGTTTTTGATGTGTTGGAAAAAGGATTGGGGATCTTGGGTATCGAGATTCCAGAGAAGATGTAGTGGTTTAGAGGATCACAACATTGTCAAAAACACATGAATTATGCGGAATGAATCATGTGTTTTTGATGCGCGAAGACTAAGCTGCCTCGGGGAGATCGTCGAGACCTTTTGGAACAAATTTATGAGCTCTTGTGGCCAGATCTCCGGTGTCTTTTCGAAGGGTGTTTAGTTTTTTAACCGTTCGTTTTTTCTCAACCAGCTTGATAATGCTGCCGGCAACACGCGGGTATTTTTTCATAACGCTTCCTACGCGGAAGAGGGTCCGTACAGTTTTGGTTGTTTTTCCGGCTTTCCCGACTTTTCGACAGAGGGCAGCGGTTCGAGTAATAGTCCGACCGACCTGAAGTCCGGTTTTTGCGACAGAGGCTCCTCGTGCCGTAATTTTAGCTCCTTCGGCAGCAGCGCTTGGAGCGCCGCCTACGAAGACGCCTCCAACGGCCACCGCATCGAGGGCGGCAAAGCTTGCGCCCCAGGCTGCATGAGAGGCTCGGTCCTTGCCTTCAAGGTGTTTTCCACTCATTGTTTTTCCTACGGCGGATTCGGTCAACATCTTTGCCGATCCAATAACGGGGATAATATCTATTCCTGCTGACAATAATTCTAATTTTGAATGGGTTCCAATGGCTACTTCGGCTTCTTGGACATGGAGGGTGGATCCAATCATGCCAAGAATCTCTTCTCGCATGGTTTCATCCGGAAGGACTTTGAGGGCTTCTTCTTGTTGCTCAAGAAATTCTACGAGTAGGTTCGTGGCTTCTTCTATCTGTCCTGATTCACGGGCTTGGGCGACTTTTTGAGAGACACTTTCGAGCTCGGGACTGAGGTTTTGAATATAGTCCATTGCTTCGGGACTGATGTTTTCAAAAAATGCGGGAAGTGAGGCTAAAAGTCCTCGGGTCTCTTCCGGCGAGAGTCCTTCGTTTTCGATCATGGTGACGAGTTCTTGTCCCCAGTCTTCACTGGTGTCGAGGCCCATTTCTATTTCGCTACTGAGAGCTTCTGTGGAAGAAGGATCATTAGGACTTATTTCAGGGGTTGCTTCGTTGGGAAGATTTTCGCCTGAGCTTTCTGGAGCAGATTCGAAACCGTGTCGGTAAAGAAGGGATGTCATATGTATTTTTATTATAAGTTAAAGTTAGGCTGCTGAAGGAAGGTCTTGATCGAGAATGGTCGTCGGATCAGTATTCTTTTCCAGCTTTCCTCGAATGTTGTTAATATTTCTGACCTTGTCAACGGTTCGTTTTTTTTCAACGATTTTGATCAGGGTTCCAGCGATACGTGGGTATTTGCGCATGAGGCTTCCCACACGAAAGAGTGTTCGAACTGATTTCGTTGTTTTCCCAGCTTTCCCAACTTTGCGACAAAAAGCTGCCGTTCGTGTGATAATTTTTCCGGCTTTGGCACCTTTTGTCGCGACCGTTCCAGCGCGAACGGCGACTTTCCCTCCTTCGGCTGCAGCACTAACGGTGCCTCCGGTCACCAGTCCCGCGACGGCGATAGCATCGAGCGCGACAAAGGCGGTTGCCCAAGCGGCATGCTTCGCGCGATCTTTGCCTTCGAGTTTTTCTCCGGCGGCTGTTTTTCCCATCGTGGCTTCGGTGAGCATCTTTACGGATCCAACAACCGGAATCAGGTCTATTCCCGCGGACAGAACTTCTAGTTTCGCCTGTTGGCCGAGTTCTTTTTCGATACTATCAAGATCGAGAAGCACACCAATCATGCCCAGAATTTGATTTCGAAGATTTTCATCCGGAATTTTTTCGAGGACTTTTTCTTGGTTTTCAATAAAATCCACCAAAACATTTACGGCGCCTTCGATTTTTCCATCGGCTTTGAGGTCACCGACTTGATCGATGACACGTTCGAGGTGAGGGCCTAGATTTCGGATATATTCTAAGGTCTCTGGAGAGAGTCCTTGAAGCATTTCGGGAAGCTCAATGCGAAGCGCTGCAATATCTTCTTCTGACAAATCTTCTTGTTCAAGACTGGCAAGCAGTTCTTCGAACAAAGCTTCTTCGTCTAAAGTTTCCTCAGGGTCTTCTGAAGCAAAGGCCTCAGGGTCTTCTTCGGCCGAATGCATTTTGTAGACAAATTTCATGGGGAATGAAAATAAAGATCAGTTACAGTATACTGATTTTTAGAAAATTGACAAGTCGCGCCTATCATTTTGTCACACCACTTTCTTCTATCCTTCCATGAACTTTTCAATTTCGGCTTTTGAAATTCTTCGTGGCATCGCTTTTCGACGGGCGTCTATATTCTTTTTGAGTCGGAAAAACTTCCACCATTGAACCAGTAATTCTGTCTCAAAGATGAGAATATACACGAAAACTTTGAAGTTATACCACCAGGTGGCGCCTCTGACTTTGGGGGAAAAGTCGGATGCAAAGTTCTTGCGCAACAAAATTTGGTGATTGAGATATGAAATTTGGTTTACCGTTTTTGATTTTCGTTGTCGGTTTCTGATGAGAGCAACGACGCCTTTCCCTTGGGCACTGACACTTCGATCATGGTAGGCGATAGAATGCGGCGTATAGAGACATCTCCATCCGGCCCACTGCAGCCGATATGCCAGATCAATGTCTTCTTTGTACATAAACATGGACTCATCAAAGTATTCTCGGTCTTCTTCTTCATTGATAAAGGCAATGTCATCGAGGGCTTTTCGGCGGTAGAGGACGGCCGCGCCAGAAACCCCGAAGACTTCTTGTTCGTTATCATACTGTCCATAGTCGACTTCGCCCTGTCCGATGTCTTCGAATCGATGTGACTTGAGAATGCGGAGGCCAAAAGAGTCGATAAAATTTGTTTTTCCCATTTCTCGCATGCCTTGAGGGTTCTTGGAAAAAGTTTGAAAGTCCCAACGTTTTATTTTTCCACCGACGGATCCATAGATAGGCTTTTTCTCCAGAGTTTTTACCATTTCGGAGACAAAGTTTGGTTCGAAAATCATATCGACATTGAAACAACCATACATGTCGTTTTCTGTTTTGTGCATAATTCGGTTGTGGGCCGTTCCAAATCCTAGGTTTTCTTCTGAGGTGAGGAGTCGTACTTCGGGAAAATTTTCTTCAATAATAATCCGGGTGTCGTCCGAAGAGTTGTTGTCAAAGACGACGATCTCGAGATGATCGTAGTTTTGGGCTTTGAGGGAGTTCAGACAGTGCTGAACATAGGCCTCTGAGTTGTGGGTCAGAATACCGATGGTTACTTTTGGAATTTTGAGAATAGCCGGACTCTGGACACCTTCTTTGCTCTTGATGCGTCGTTTGACGCGTTCTGGGTCAAACGATTCTTGAGCGAGAATACTCGCTTCTAGGAGCGATGTATGGGTTCCCGCATCGATCCACATGCCCTGTATCTGCAGCGCTTTGAGTTGTTTTTTATTACGATAGATATTGTTGACGTCGGTGATTTCGAGTTCTCCACGCGCAGAGGGTTCCAGCGTGCGAATGAAATCAAAAACCTGACTGTCGTAGATGGAAAATCCGGTTTGTGCCAGTCGGGATCGTGGGAGTGCTGGTTTTTCTTGGATGGACTTCACGAGGCCGTCTGAGTCGAGTTCGACGACACCAAATCGTTCGGGTTCATCGACTTCTTTTACAAAAATTTGCGCTCCAGATTTGAAATAAAACACATCTTCCGTGAAGTCTTCTTCAAAAATATTGTCGGATAAGACGACGGCAATAGGGTCGCCTTGGGCGAAATCTTCGGCTAAACTAAGTGCTTGGGCGATACCACCAGATCCGTCTTGGACGCGGTAGGTAAAGTTTACTCCAAAATCGAGTCCCGATCCTAATAACTGCATAAAATCGCCGGCGTGTTCAGCGCCTGTGACGATCAATATATCTCGAATACCTGAGTTTTTCAGGGTTTCGATGGGGTAGTGGATCATCGGCTTATTAAACACCGGTAACAGGTGTTTGTTGGTCACCTTGGTGCTGGGGAAAAGCCGAGATCCGGTCCCGCCGGCAAGAATGACTCCACGCATATGAGGGTATTGTGACAGGTTTTTTGAATTTGCAAAGAAGTTTTTATCACAAAACTAACTAATTCGCAAGTTTTGGGGGTGATTTCTTCTTGTTGTTTACAACGTATGAGGATGGGTTTTGTTAGGGGAAATAGGTTGACAAAATTTATAAATACATTTTTTTGTTGTGAACATTAAATCTAGATTAAATATTAGGTTCTTGGTGGAAGTGGGTTAAGGTTTTTTGTATTAAGCCAGAAGATTTTAAACATTGTGTTGAACAAGCTCATGAAAATTATTTTTCATGGGCAAAGGCGTATTTCTGCCCTTATTTTCAAGAGGACGTTCGTATTACGCATGCGGCTTGGGAACATATTATGAAACAGTCTCGTTCAAAAATTCAAAAATATTGGAGGGCGAAAAATCTTCATTATGTTCCAAGTGTTCTTTCAAAAACAACGACGGTTCAACGATCGACGGTTTGTTATGCTTCCTTTGGAAAGAGTTGTTTTTGGTCCTTTATTTCTATTGAGGATGGTTCTGTTTTAGAAGTGGTGGTTCGACAGATTGGAAATCAGCCCAAGCATTTCATCGAGGAGCGTCGTGATGACTTTGTCTCGGGTTTCAGATTCAAGCAGTGCGGCGAGTTCGGCGGCCGCCTCATCGGGCGTATGACCGTTGTTTAAAATATAATCCAGTTGGCCTTCCATGGTGGTGGGCATTGCTGCCTCTGGGGCGGTATCGGTTTCTGGTTTTGGCATGATAAATAAAAAAGAAAAGAAATAAAAAAATCTCCTGTGGGTGAGACAGGAGGAAGTGTATAAAGATAAATCAGTTTTTACTTCGCCTGTCCCAGGAAACCTGGTACCACCACCACGAGGGCAATGAGAGCGAATGATTGATTCATCAACCTAAGCGTAATCATGATTTTTTATCTGTCAAATACTTGTGTGCGTGTTAGGCTTCACGGCTTTCGAAGTTGGCGACGATTTCGTTTTTAACGACGGCGTTGTGTTTCCAAATTTTTCCATTCATGGCGATATAGATGCCGGGCTGAGAGATTTGGACGGCGGAAAGGGCGGTTCCAAAATTGAAAAGGGCATCACTTTGGGTGAGCTCGTAGGGGAGCATGGCGCCGAAGAGTACGACCGTCTTGGAATGTTCTATGTTTTCGGCGATGGCGTTGGCGGTTTCGACCATGGTGGAGGTTCCGTGCATGATCAAGATATGCTCCGCCGGGCTTTGTTGGCAGGCCTGTGATACACGGACTCGATCTTCATGGGTCATATCGAGTGAGTCTTTGAGAAAAAGGCACTTAATATCGAAGGTTATTTCTTCTGATATGCGTGATTGATTCAGCATTTGGTTGGTGTGTGTAATTTCAAAATCAAAGACTTCGCGTTCGGGAAAATATTTTTTATCAATGGTTCCCCCGCAGAGAAAAAGCTGAATGGGTTCAATAATCATAGGGTCGAAAAAGTGAAATTTTGTTGTGACTGTAGCACAAATGGCGTGAAAGATTAAATATTTGGTCGTTCAAAGCTTTGCCATTATTGTCTGAACCTAGATTTATTTGATAAAGAGATTAACCATGAGGGAGCTTCAATATCGAGAACTGACTCAAAAAATTATTGGGTGTGCCATGAAGGTCCATTCAAAATTAGGAACTGGGTTTCAAGAAGTTGTTTATCAGCGAGCTTTAGATATTGAGATCAAACGAGAAAACCTCAACTGTGTTCGAGAAAAAGAGATGAAGATTTTTTATGAAGACAAAGAGATTGGAACTCGGCGCGTTGATTTTTTTATAGAAGGAAAAGTTATGGTAGAACTTAAGGCTCTTACAAATTTAGAATCGGTGCACCTTGCTCAGGCTTTAAATTATCTGGAATCTTATGGCTTAAAAGTTGGCCTTCTGATTAATTTTGGGGCCCAGAGTCTTCAATTCAAACGTATTCACAATAATAAACAACAAGCTCATCCCTCCATCGTGTGAATCTAGGTTCAGACAAAAAGGAAATTAACTTTTTCGCAGGAAGGGGTGTTTTAGTGAATTCGACCGAAGGGAGAATGAACGACACCCCTTTCATACGTTTAACCCTTCGTCTCCAGACGAAGTATTATTGGGTATTTGTATCAGAATTGGTTCAACCAAAGGTTGGCAATAGCCACCCATCCGATCAGGAGATCGGAGGACAAAGATATGGAACCGGTGTCGTTCAGCCCTTTTGGGTAACAAAAGGGCTTCACTTAAACACCGGTTCCGGCGGTGCGAGTGACTTTTTCAAGCCAATCCTTTAATTTTGTGAATCAGGGTTCAGACAATTGTTTTTTTACAAAAACACTTCTTCTTCACTTTTTCGCACTTTCTCACGGGGGTCACTTGCTCGGTAGCCGATCGGGAGTAAAAGCGTGGATTTTAAATACTCTGGAAGTTCTAATATTTTATCAAGATCTTCAGAACTAAAGCCTTCCATGGGGCAAGAATCTAGATTGAGTTCGGCGCAGGCGGCAAGAGCGAAGCCTTGGGCGAGGTAGACCTGATTTTTGGCCCAGGCCCAGCGTGCTGCTTCGTCTGTGCTTTCGGCAAAGCTGTTCAGCATGCCTTCATAGCCTTTAAGGGCTTCACGGCCCTCTGGAGTGTCTCCACTGGCCAGTGTGAGATAGTTCTCAATGTGATCTTCGACTCGTGGATCGGCGCAGAAGACGAGTAAGTGCGAACAGGTGCCGACTTGAGGCTGATTCCAGGCAACGGCCTGAATATTATTTTTGATTTCTTGATCGGTTATGATGTGGACTTTAAACGGTTGGAGGCCGTAGGAGGTAGGCGCGAGGAGAATCGCATCTTTTATTTTTTGAAGATCTTCTTTTGATATTGATTTTTCCGGATCAAATGTTTTGGTTGCGTGTCTCCAGTGGAGTTGGGAAAGAAATGTCATGGGTATTATTTTTTTAAAATTTTATATTTTTCTTTTAAAGCAAGCCAAGGAAATATTATTACAGCACGAGCGATTCGGGGGCCGCGTTTAAACGGTTCTTTGATGAGTCGGTAGAGCCATTCGAGACCGATAATTTGCATCCATTTGGGAGCGCGTTTGGCTTTGCCCGTCCAGAAGTCAAAGGTTCCGCCCACGCCAACGCCCAGGCGTAAAGATGATATTTTGTGGGCATTTTCTTCGATCCAAAATTCTTGTTTGGGGGAGCCAAAAGCGACGAGAATGATGTCGGGATGGGCTTTTTTCACTTCTTCAAAGGTCTCTATATTTCCGTTGAGGGTGCCGGCTATTTTGAGGCCAGGATATTTTTTCTTCATGATCTGTGCCGCGTGCTCGGCTACATCAATGCCGCCGAGAAAAAAGACGCTTTGTTCTTCTTTGGCGGCCAGACAACAGATAATTTCTGCGACTTCTACGCCGGTAATTCGGGTGATATTTTTTTTGTAGAGGAGCTTGGACAGTATTTTGATACCCATTCCATCACAAATATTGAGCTGGGTTTTGTTCAGTAGTTTTCGAAAATTTATGTTCTTTTCTGCCTCAACCAAGAATTCAGGATTGACGGTGGCTAGGTGGCAGAAAGACTTTCCGTTGATACGACTTCGAAGTTCTTCGCGGAGTTCATTGCGGGAAAAACTTTGGAGGGGAACTTTGAGTATTTTGAACATAGGGTAAGCTAATGCAGTATGCAGAAAAAATTTACGTTTATCAACGAGTCTTTTGATTGCGATCTCTGTGGACATTCAAATGTGCCGGCAGAACAAACCTGTCGAAATCATTGTTCTGAGTGTTTACATTCACTTCATGTTGATAAAAATCCAGGCGATCGAGCCGAAGATTGTGGCGGTATTTTGGAACCGGTAGGGGTGGAAATGGAACGGGGAGAGCTCAAAAACCTGATTTTTCGGTGTCAAAAGTGTGGTCAAAAACGAAAAAATCGTTTGGCATTAGATGATAATCGAGAGAAAGCCCTTGATCTAGCGAAAAAACAAGCAGAGCGTCTTGCGAGAGGCTTGGAATAGGGGTTTCTTTGAATACATTTTGTATGAAGCCGCTCTATCAGTGACCCGCTAAGAAAATGTATTTCGAAATCTTGCAACTCTTTTTCGACCTAAAAGGCTTGCCAAAGGGCAAAAGTCGCGGTTAGAATCCACGCCGCATTTTGAATACTTTTTAACCCCCTTACAAAATGGCTGTTTCTAAAGGCGATCTCGTGGCTGCTGTAGCTGCTGCTTCAGGTATTACTAAGCGTGCTGCTGGCGATGCTCTCGAAGCTGTGCTCGGAGCTATTACGACAGAACTAGCATCTGGTGGACAAGTTACTATTACTGGTTTCGGAACGTTCAAAGTTTCACACCGAGCTGCTCGAACGGGTGTAAACCCACAGAATCCTACACAGAAGATTCAAATCCCCGCTACGAAAGTTCCTACTTTCCGTGCCGGTAAAAACTTGAAAGAAGCGGTTAAAAAATAATCGATCTCTTTTGAGAATATAAAAAACGCCTTCGCATATGCGAAGGCGTTTTTTTGATCGTATCTTCTTAGACTATTGGTGGTGCTGGCGTTGGTTCTGGTTTTGAAGTTTGTTTGGGTGCTTCTTTTGGAGCGGCTCCGCCTTCTTCTCGTCTTTTTTTGTTGCGATTATTGTTGTTTCTTCGATCGCTATTTCCGTTTCGGTTTCCGTTTGAGTTGCCACCATTGGAAGAAGCTTGGCGTGGTTTTTGTCGTTTTTCTTTCTCACCGGATCCATTGTCAAAAGTTGAAGAAAGATCTTGGATTTCTTTGGCAAGAGAAGCAAATTCTTGTTTTTTGGTTCGAAGATTTGTTTTTTCTTGTTTAATTTTTTCTTGGAGTTCTATGATTTGGTCTTCGTAGTCTTTGATGGTGGCTTTGTGGCTTTTGATAAATTCTTTTATGTCTTTTTCTACTTGAGTCAGAGTTGTTAATGGATCAGAGGCTGATGCTTGAACGGTGCTAACTTCAGTGTTTTCAGGTTCTTGGCTGAAATCTACGGCGGCAGGTGTTACGGCAACCGGTTCTGGAATGGGTGCTACTGGCGTCGCAGCTACTTCAACAGGAGCTTCTGGTTCGAATGATGGAACGGTTGCTACGGGTACTTCTGGAACGACGGCCGGAACTTCTGCTACGGGATCCGCTGCTTCTTCAGTTGTCGCGACGGGTTCGGCATTGGTTTCTCCGATTCCAAAATCAGGGACGGCTGTTTCCGTTGTTTGAACGGGTTCTGTCGTGGTGATCTCTGGTTCGAGGGTCGCTGGGACTTCTGGGAGATCCGGAACAACGGGCACGTCCAGTGTTGCAGGAACCTCTGGTAGTGTTGGTAGTTCGGGAACGGCTGGAACTTCGGCCGGTGCGACTTCAAAAGGGTCGGCTACGGCAGCGGGTTCATTCGGAACTTCGGCTGGCGCGACTTCAAACGGGGGCGCAATGTCTGTCGGTGTAGGTTCGGTTAGAGGTTCCACTGGTTCTGCGGTTGGAATTCCTAAATCTACTGGGTCTGCTGTTGGTGTTTCGGTTGTCGTATCCGCGGTAGCAAATGGATTATCATCTTGAATAGGCGTCTGGGGACTAGGAACAACCTCTGGCGTTACTTCCGGAACGGGAATGATTTCTGGAACGGGTACTGCGGCGGCCGTATTGGCATCCGTGGTCGTGGCTCCATCATCTGTTGGAGGCGTGCCTCCTGTTGTTGCGGCAGGATCCTGTGAATCATCTGTTGTTGCTGCATCGCCATCGCCGAAACCGAAATGAAATTTAACCATATATGGGGTTTGAAAAGTTTGACTTTTTTTGGTACTTCAAGATACTTTACAGGAATTTCGGAAAGAAATCAATCTCTTTTAGCACTTTTTGCAACGTGAAAACCAGTCCCCGACAGGTATCGCAGGTATTTCAAAAGGCCCAGTCGGCCTTTGCTGCGGTAGAGGACCTTGAAAGTTTGGCTCTTTTTGAGCAAACTTTTTTAGGAAAAAAGGGAGAAATAGCACTTTTAAGGAAAAGCTTGAAGGAGCTTTCTCCAGAAGAAAAACAAATATTAGGGCCGGAAATTCAAAAAGGATTTGAGGTGATATCCTCGCAGGCAGAAGCTTTTCGAACAAAGCACGCTTCAAAGGCCTTGATGGCTCAGCTCGAAAAAGATTGGATTGATGTGACGAAAACCGAGGCTTTCTCACGAGGAGCTATTCATCCGATGGCTCAGTTGCAGCGGCGTATTGAGCAGATTTTTACGTCGATGGGTTTTGATATCGCCGATGGTCCTGAAGTAGAAACAGAATGGTATAATTTTGATGCCTTAAATGTTCCGGGGACGCATCCTGCGCGAGATATGCAGGATACGTTTTGGGTTACGCATGACCAGAAAGATGCTCAAAAGAATGTCGTTCTTCGTACACAGACATCAAATGTTCAGATTCATTGGATGCAGAAATATGGGGCTCCTTTACGGATGATTGCTCCCGGACGTGTGTATCGGAATGAGGATGTAGATATGACGCATGATGCTACCTTTTATCAGGTTGAGGGTATGATGGTTGATAAACATATTTCTTTGGCCCACCTCAAAGGGGCGATTGAAACGATGTTGGCAGAGGTTTTTGAAAAAGATATAAAAGTTCGTATTCGCCCAGGCTACTTTCCCTTTGTGGAACCCGGTCTTGAAGTAGACATCTGGTTTGAATACGTTGATAAAAATGGCCAAGAGCAAGCTCAATGGCTCGAATTTATGGGGGCGGGAATGACGCATCCAGAAGTTCTTCGGAATGGTGGTATTGATCCGAATATTTATTCGGGGTTTGCGTTTGGCTTTGGTCTGACGCGATTGGCTATGTTGAAGCATGGTATCGATGACATTCGACTTCTGTCTTCACAAAAAAAAGATTTTTTACAGCAATTTTAATTTTCCTTCATGGGCGCGAAAAAGAAACCTATTTCAAACAAACTGCAGAAACGTATTGAGGCTTTCTCTCCGGAGATTCAGTCCTTAATTGCAAAAGGCCGAGACCAAAAATTCGTCACCGAACAGGAATTGATGAAAATGGTGCCGAATATTGAACAAAATATTACGCTTATTGATGAGCTGTACGAAATGCTCTTTGATTTGGGCGTAGAAGTGATTGATGTACGAGAAGAAAAAATTTGGAAAGAACGTGAGGCGAAGAAGCTTTCGATTGAGGCGGCAGCGGTTAAAGAAGTTGAGGTTGAGGTCCCGGATGCGGAACTGAAAGAAATTGAAGAAGAAGAAAAAGATGAACAAGAAGAAAAAGTATCCGTTGATCTTTCGGAGATTTCGAATGATTCGGTGCGTATGTATCTGAATGAAATTGGGCGTGTGAAATTGCTTACGGCGCAAGAAGAAGTTGATTTGGCCAAGCGTATCGAAAAAGGCGATTTGGCCGCGAAGCAACGATTGGCAGAATGTAATCTGCGATTGGTGGTTTCGATTGCGAAGCGTTATATCGGACGGGGATTGCCTTTTCTGGATTTGATGCAGGAGGGAAATTTTGGTTTGCTTCGAGCGGTTGAAAAATTTGATTACCGAAAAGGATTTAAGTTCTCGACGTATGCTACGTGGTGGATTCGTCAGGCGATTACGCGAGCGATTGCAGATCAGGCGCGAACGATTCGTATTCCCGTTCATATGGTGGAGACGATTAATAAGCTTCGTTATGTGCAGCGTCATCTCCAGCAGGAGCTGGGACGTGAACCTTTGGCGGAGGAAATTGCCGTAGAAATGGACATGGAGGTTAA
Source organism: Patescibacteria group bacterium UBA4473 (assembly GCA_002389285.1). Classification (GTDB taxonomy): domain Bacteria; phylum Patescibacteriota; class Gracilibacteria; order UBA4473; family UBA4473; genus UBA4473. The sequence continues at coordinate 26,230 of DGOF01000011.1, read as the reverse complement.
AAAAGTAAATTACATTCTTAAAATTTCGCAGGATATTGTCTCTTTGGAGGCGCCGGTGGGAACAGAAGAGGATTCGAAGCTTTCGGATTTTATCGAAGACGAATCTGCTATGTCTCCTTTTGATACGGCGCATCGAGAGATGATTCGTAATAATATTCAAGATTTGCTTCAGTATCTTTCGGCGCGGGAGCAAAAAATTATCAAGATGCGTTTTGGTTTGGAAGATGGTATTCCTCACACACTCGAAGAAGTGGGACGTGAATTCAATGTCACGCGGGAACGTATTCGACAAATCGAAGCGAAAGTTCTTGAAAAACTTCGGGATCATCCCATGTCGGTAAAAATTGAGTTCTAGTCTCAGTTGTTTGACTTCTGAGCCTTATTTCGTACTATCTTTCTCGTTATCTTTCCTCTTATGGCTACTCCACAAAAAATCGTTCTCGTCACCGCTGCTGGACTTAAAAAACTCGAAGAAGAGCTTGAGCACTTGAAAACCGCGGGGCGGAAAGAAGTTGCGAATCAGCTTTCTGAAGCGATTTCTTATGGAGATCTCTCTGAAAATGCGGAGTATGATGAGGCGAAAAATCGTCAGGCACAGATCGAGGTGCGTATTATGGAACTTGAAGAACAGTTGAAATACGTAGAAATTATTTCTGAAGAAAAAATTGAAAAAGGCGTGATCCAGATTGGTTCAACGGTTGTGATTCGTCGTGCTGGAGAAAAGCAAGAACACGAATACAGCATTGTTGGATCCACGGAAGCGAATCCTATCATGCATAAAATCTCCAATGAATCTCCTGTAGGAGAGGCGCTTTTGGGGAAAAAAGTGAAAGAAAAAGTGGTTGTGGCTGCTCCAGGCGGAAACTTTACGTATGAAGTTTTGAAGGTAAAGTAGGTTTCAAGTATATAAAAAAAGGCCCGTTACGGTGGGCTATTCCGCTGGTATTGCTACCAGTGTCCTGGATCAGAGCTTTGTCAGCTCTCCCTTCCAGAGGTCGTGCGAGATGATCGCACATCCCGCTGGAATCATGTGAATGAGCAAATAAACGGACCATGCGGCCCATTTTGAGAAAAGATTCTGGGTGATTGGCACCGAGAATCCGATGCTCATGTGCAGCCGGATCAATCCGACTACTGATAGGATTGTCAGCACTGCGAAGCAGACTGATGCGGTCTTTTGGACCGTCTTGTTTTTTAAGGGATGTTTCATTTGAAACCTCCTTTGTTTGGATTGGCTGCGTTGTGCAGACAGGACATCTACATTCAACGTACAATCTTGAGTTGAAGAACATGGTTTCCCAGTTATTCGACATCAAAGATGGGTTAAATGCAGATTAATGCCTGTTTTTAGCTGATCTTTAAAAGAGCTTACTTAATTTACGAAACCACTCATGCCTTCTTTTTGCATTTTGTCAAGTTGTTTTGTTGCAGGTTGTTTCTGGCTCGTTATACTTCGGTGGATGAAAATGATTCGCGTTCCAGGATCTAAGTCGGTGTCCAATCGGGCGCTGGTTTTGAGTTTTTTGTGTGAGGAGGCTGTGGCATTGAAAGGCTTGTTGGTGTGTGATGATACAAGATTCTTGCGTCATGCTTTGGATCAACTTGCTGAGGCCCCCTTGCAAACCCCCTCCGTCCCGACAAAGTCGGGACACCTCCCCCTCACAGGGGAGGCCAGGAGAGACTTTTTTATCGGCAATGGCGGGACGCCGGCCAGGTTTTTAGCAGCGTTGAGTTTAGTCGTCGATCAATCTTTTCGTTTGCACGGTGTAGACAGAATGCATGAACGGCCTTTTGGGGATTTGTTTGAAGTGTTGAAAGCGTTAGGAGTTGCCATAGAATCAGAAACCCCTGGTTTTTTACCGGCAAAATTTGAGGCAAAAAATATTCAAAATAAAAAAATAAGTATTTCTGGCAGTATTTCTTCTCAATTTATCTCAGGATTGCTTTTGGCGGGCACAAAGCTTCCAGAGGGACTAATTATCCAGATTACGGATGAAATCAAGTCACGGCCCTACGTGGAGATGACGGTGGAGATGATTCAGATTTTTGGAGGGCAAGTAGAAGTTTCTGATGATTTTAAGCAGTTTCATGTTTTGCCGGGGCTCAAGAATCCGGGGACGTATCATATTCCTGCTGATTGTAGTTCGGCGAGTTATCCTTTGGCGTGGGGGTTGATCAAGGGAGAAGATGTTGGGATAGAAAACAAGGCAGAAAAAACGCTTCAGGGCGATGAGAAATTTGTAGATTTTTTGAAGAGGCTTCAGGCCTCATCGGCCCCCCTCCGCCCAGAGGGCGGATCCCCCCGTGAAGGGGGGATGGTGGAGTTTGATTTTTCGAAGATGCCGGATGTGTCGATGACCGGTATGATTATTGCGGCTTGTACGCCAGGCGTTTGGCGATTTACGGGGCTGGAGAGTTTGCGCGTTAAAGAATGCGATCGGATTGCGGCGATGGAAGAGGGCTTGAAAAAATTAGGCGTAAAAGTTGAAGTTGAAAATGATGAGGTGATTATTTATGGGAAGAGTGAATGGAAAATAGCATCTCAGATAATCATTGATGCTCGTGATGATCATAGAATCGCGATGTGTTTTGGAATTTTGCGTAATGCGTTGGATCTAGATTTTGAAATAACAGATCTTCATTGTGTGGCAAAATCTTGGCCGAGTTTTTGGGAAGATTTGGCAGATTGGTCGGGAAAATTAAGAGATGTTTCGAGTGTGATCGTTTCTCGTTCAGGCCCTTTTAGTCCTGATAAATCAATCCCCCTCAGTCCCCCCGGAAAACCGGGGGAACAGCTCCCCCAGCAAGTGGGGGAGCGAAAGGAGTACTTGATTGTTCGGAAGCCTCGAAAAAATCATGCGTGGCAGTTTCCGCAGGGAGGGGTGGATGCGGGAGAGAGCTTTCTGGAGGCGGCAAAGAGAGAATTAGCAGAAGAATGTGGGGCACATTTAGAAATAAAATTTAATAATCAAAATATTAAATCTATTTATAAATATTTATTTCCTGTAGATTTTCGAACGTGTCAGGGAAAAAAGCCGTGTCATAAAGGGGCAAAAGTTCATTTTTTTGAAGCAGAATATACCTCCGGGGAAGTTGAGGTGGATAATGAAGAAATTGTAGAAGCGCGCTGGGTGGAAAAAGAGGCACTAAAAGACTATTTTTCCACTGAGTATTTTGAGGCTTGTTTTGCCGAGTGATTTTTGGCTGTTGCCTGAGGGATTGTTTTTGAGCCATTTGAGGCAGTCGTCTATATCATTGCTGCTGACGGTTGTTTTGGCGACTTGGCGTAAAAAATTTTTTTGAAGAATAATGGGCCAGGTTACAAACTTAGTAAGCTCAAGAGGCGTGCTTGTTTGGGTTTGTAGATCGATATATTCTTGAATTTCTGCAAAATTCAGGCTTTCTCTGACGAAGACTTTTTCGAGATTTGGGGTGATGCGTCGTAGGGCTGGGAGGACTTCGTGGCGGATGAGATTGCGTTGGTAGGTGGGATCGTCATTGCTCTCGTCTTCATGCCATTTTAGATTTTTTTCTTGTGCGTAGGCGATCAGATCTGTTTTTGGAATCTTCCAAAAGGGTTTTGTGGACGTATCAAAAGGGGACAGTCCTTTTACGCCACAGCCTTTTGTCAGGCGAAAGATCATGGTTTCCACCAGATCGGTGGCATGATGTGCGGTGAGAATGCGTGTGGCGCCTACTTCTTTGGCGACTTGTGCAGAGAGTTTTTGTCTTTGTTGTCGCCAGGAGGCTTCTTTATTTTTAGCTGAATTAGGTGTTGAAAGTTTTTTGACGACACAGGTGATATTTTTAGTTGAACAAATATTTTGAACAAGTGTTTCGTCTTTATCACAGTCTGCTCGGGTTTTGTGATTAATGTGCAAAACTGTAATTTTTTCCACAGGCAGGACTTTTGAAGCGACTTCTAACAGAACGCACGAATCGACGCCTCCGGAGATCATCAGCAAAAGCTTCTGATCTGCAAGTTGTTCTTGCGTTAAAAAATTCTGGAAATGTTCTTCGGGATGCATGTTATTTATCAGTACTTCCAAAGCCGCCTCGTGAAGGATGTTCGAGATCTTCAACTTCTTCAAATTCTATTTTTTGGGTTTGGACGAAAAGGCCTTGAGCAATACGTTCGCCGCGTTCTACTACTACGTCTTTCTCTGAAATATTATAGACCTGGATAAGAATTTCGTCTTCTTTGCCGCAGTAGTCCTGGTCTATCAGTCCAATAGAGTGGGGAAAGACGAGTGATTTTTTACGCGGGGTGGAGCTTCTCGGCAAGATTAACAAGGCCATGTTTTGTGGGCATTTGAGGATCACGTTTCCTGGGACCAGTCCTATTTCTTTGGGTTTGATAGTGGTTATTTCCCGCGCTAAAAAATCAAAAGCAAAGCTGCCTTCGGTTTCATATTTGGGGAGCGGGAGTGCCTTATCGATTCTATGAATATTCACTTTCATCTTTTTTACCCTATCCAAAACCTGTTGTTTGGGCAACGTGTCTTTTTTGTATTTTGGGATAAATGATGTAGGATCTGTGTTAGATTTCCTTTCTATATTTTAATCTTTTATTGTCATGGGAAAAATTTGTTGTCAGAATAATCCAAGCTTGGGTCTTGCGCTTGTACGTTTTGGGACGGGACTTTTATTTCTTCTACCAGGAGTTATGAAATTCATGGACGGTGCGATGTTTAAAGGTATGTTGGAGGGAGCTTTGGGTCTGTCAGGATCTTTTGTGGAAATAGCGTATTGGTTGGTGGTTATTTTCGAAGTTCTTGGAGGTGCGATTCTTATCCTCGGGCCCTTGGTACCGGAAGCTTTTTATAAAGTCTCTGCGGCAGGACTCACGGTGGTTTCATTGGTCGCTCTTTTTGCCGTTCATATTTCAGGATTTGATGAGAAGGGATGGATGCCGATTCTCTTCCAAGTATTGGCTACGCTTTCATTGGTTGCCCTTTTGGTGACGAAACCAACATGTCCTTTTGGATCTTGTAAGGTTTAAATTTTTTGAAGTTTATTTTTAAGGAAAAACCCATCATTGCGTTAGACGCGTGATGGGTTTTTTCCGTTCTAATGTTTGAAGGCTAGGCTGATGAGTTGTGCCCCACCGAGAATAACGCAGAGACTTCGGATACTTGAAAAAAGTAAGAAGGCCCAAAACGCGTGATTGAAGGGTGCTACTTTTCTCAAAAGAATAATTTGTCCGCCCATGGGAAGGGGAACAAAGCAGAAACAGATTGTTTTTCGTCGCGAGGGGAAAAGTTTTTCTCGTGGGGTTATAAGACGTCCCGCGCCCCAGAACCAACACACGACAAAAGCGAGTGCTTGTCCGAGAAGTGAAATAGAAAGGCCCCAGAAGATTCCGAGTGGAATACAAAGAGCGCAGAGCGAGATCACGGGGAGGGTCGGGAAGAGAAGTCCGGTGAGAAAAAAAGCCAGAAGTAACGCTATTACCAAGGGGCCTCGAGAGAGGTGCTCCATAATGAGCGTTATTTCTTTGATTTCTTGACGATATACATATGCCAACCAACAAGCCCCCAGGATCAGGAGGGCATGAAAAAATTTCGTCTTTTTCATCCAAAGACTCCTGAATAAAGAGGGTTATATAAAAGAACGGGTAAAAAACATATAGGGGAAAGAAGAGATTATGACAAGGAATGCTTGAAATTTTAAAGTGAATGATTATTGTATTCTGGCTGTCTACGGGGTGTAGCTCAGTTGGCTAGAGTACATGGTTTGGGACCATGAGGCCGGAGGTTCGAGTCCTCTCACCCCGACCAGCCTTCGCTCTACGAGCTTCGGCTGGCAGGCCAGCATTATTTACCGTAAAGCTTCGGCTGGCAGGCCAGGGCTTTTTTTAGTTATCAAGATTCATATGAGAGAATGTCCAGAGCATAGAGGTACCGGGCTTACTCCGACGGATACTGTCTGTCATAGTCACGTGAGTGATTTGCAGCAGCGATTTCATAATGTGCACTGTTGATTTTTAGGGTGTCCTCATGCTTTATCAGGAGCTGAGCGACATGATGATGTAGAAAAACTAAGTCCACGAAATACCCTGGAAAGGGTTTTGTGTGCTATGGGCTAATGCGATAGAGCTGCTTTGAGAGTGGTTTCGTCATGGGCTTTTTTTCTGAATTTTTTGTTCGGAGAAGTTCTTGTTTTAACAAAGAGCTTGACAAATTCTCAAAAACAGTTAAAAGATGGTCGATTTCATAACAAATCCTATGAAAAAATCACCGGAAGGTTTCGATGATCGGTCAAAAAAAAGTTGCTTAGAGAGTCTGGCTTCAGGTGTAGATTCTCTGGTGAGACTGACCAAGAATTTATGTTTGGTGGCACTTGTTGGTGGCGCTGTTGCGGTGACGTATCGTGTTCAAAAAATGGAACTCGATCGACCTTTGGCCCGGAAATTGTCTTTTCCTGAATCAGATTCTTTTGATTTTTCACAAGATATTTCTAAGGCGTCTTCTTCTGATGACGCAGTGCTTCACGAGGCGTTGCCTTTGGAATCAACTTCCTATGTCTACCGAGCCATAGGGGAGATGAGTTTTTATGATGAACCGGGTAATTTAATGGCGAATATGCAGTATTTTGATGGGGAAGCATTTACGATTGCACATCGAACATTGCCATTAGGAAGTCGTGTTCAGTTAACAAATCCGGAGACGGGGGAATCGGTTTGGGTGGAAGTCACGGATCGTGGTCCTTATGAGTCTTATGGCGATCATATACCACATGCAACGCGTCATTGTGATGCGACAACGGCGGTGGTTCATGCTTTGGGAGGTGATTTGCGACAGGGAATTTTTCCTGGTATTGAGATTGAAATGCCCCTTTCTTTGCCCGAGGAGGCGCTTGAATCTGAACGGACACTTTTGAAAAATATAAAACAAAGCACGGTGACGGTGGATGATGTGGAGGCGGTTTCGACGAAGGCGTTTTATCGACAGGCTTCACAACAAGAAATTTTATCGGTTCAGGATCTTCTTGCCGCCTGGGGATTTTCGATTCCGGAAGAAGAATACGGAACGACTTATGGCGATGTCACTTCCGAAAATGTTGAATTTTTGATTCGATTTTTGTCGAGCATGGGTCTTTATACTCGAAAAATTGATGACTGGTTTGGGACGGGAGCTCAGCAAGGATTGATGTTTTTGTTGCAGGCAGAGGCAGTAGAATAGTTTTTGTCTTTATTGATCTTTGAGAAGACTCCTCTCACAATGGGGATGTTTATGAAAAAAATATTTTTTGTTTTTGTTTCTCTTTTCCTCGTCATTGGCGGGGCTGCTTTTTTCTTTTGGCCCATGTCTAATGTTTCTGTTTCAGATATTTCTTATACGTCTCTCCAACAACAGGTTTCAGAGCATAAAATTCAAGTAGCGACTTTTGCCGGAGGATGCTTTTGGTGTACGGAATCGGACTTTGAAAAAGTGCCTGGTGTCATCGCTGTTTTTTCCGGTTATTCGGGCGGCGCTGAAATAGATCCTACTTATGATGATGTTTCTGCAGGAGTGACCGGTCATATTGAGTCGGTGCAGGTTTTCTTTGATTCGGAAGATATTTCTTATCGAGCATTACTCGATGTGTTTTGGAAACATATTGATCCCACCGATGCGGGCGGACAGTTTGTCGATCGAGGAGGTCAGTATCAATCGGCTCTTTTTTATCATACGCCAGAGCAACTCACGTTGGCTCAAGAGACCAAAGCCTCGCTTGAACAGTCCGGTGTTTTTCAGAAAGCTATTGTTACGCCGTTCCTGTCTTTTCAGAGCTTTTATTTAGCCGAAGATTATCATCAGGATTATTACAAAAAAAATCCGGTCCGGTATAACTTTTATCGGAGTCGATCCGGGAGAGATCAGTTCTTGGAATCGGTGTGGGATAGAGAAGCTTCACTGCGAAAACAACTTACGCCTCTTCAGTATGCGGTGACGCAAGAAAATGGGACGGAGCCACCTTTTGATAATGCTTACTGGGATCACAAAGAGAGGGGGATTTATGTGGATTTGATTTCGGGGGAAGCCCTTTTTTCTTCGACTGACAAATATGTATCCGGCACGGGATGGCCGAGCTTTGTGAAGCCTTTGGTGGCGGATAATATTTTAGAAAAAGAAGATAAAAAGCTCTTTGTGACCCGAACGGAAGTGCGAAGTAAAAAAGGAGATGCTCATCTGGGGCATCTTTTTCCGGATGGTCCAGAAGATCGTGGAGGACTGCGATACTGTGTGAACTCAGCCGCGCTTCGTTTTGTGCCTCAGGACAGGCTTGTCGAAGAAGGCTATGAAGAATTTCTTTCGCTTTTTTTAGAGCGTTAAAAATGCGTCATAATCTCCACTACAGGCGCGGTCGAGGAGAAATTTTTGGTCATTTTTGAGGGCTTGGTCGAGTAGTTTTTTGTAGGTTTCGACGTGGGAACGATAGCCCGGTCCTCCGGTCGGGAAATGGAATTCGGTACATCCTTCGATGAACGCGCCAAATTCTGTGATATTTTCTTTGCCCTGGTGCCACATGTATTTTTCGAGCAGGGGATTGTGAAGCGCCTGAATTAAATGCATTTCTTCGTGTCGCAGGTAGGCGATGGTTTTTTCAGGTTTGTGAAAATAGGATTTGTAAAAAGATCCTTCTCGAAAAAAGACGAGGTATTTGGATCTAAATTTCTGTGCAATGGGGATCGGTACGTCTTCCAGGGCGGCCATGGCAAACCCATGTCGATCGAGATGTTTGGCCATATACTGACAGGGATAGCTTTTATTCCATCGAGAAACGACTAAGACATCTGTTTCGGGACGCTTGTGGGCCTGTAAAAATTTCCAAGATTTAGAAGCCGTGCTTACTTCCGAGCAAGATTCAATGGATCGATCGGGGATTTTTTCGAGCGCTTCCCAGTCGACGATATCGAGTTTTTTTGTGGGTGGTGTTTGGAGCGTATACGGGTTTATTTTTTCGAGTGAATGATACGACAAAAATCCCGTATGGGTGTTTTGTTGAATCACCGTATCGCTATCAAAGGCCCACACGGTGGATCCAAATATTCCAAGAAGGGCACAGAAACGTATTTTTTTCCCAAAAGACATCCGGGTATTCTACCAGAAAAAAGGCTAAAAAACAATGCTTATAGCGCAAGAGTCGAGTTGCTTTTTCCCTCTAAAAAAGAATAATGGGCGGGCATGACTTCTGATCGCGTGGTACAAAAATCCTTCTTTGGTTTTGGCTTGCTGGTTTTTTTAATCGGTTTGATCGGAGCGTTCTTTCTGTGGCAGCAGGAACAGGCGGTTCGTTTTGATGAATTTTATGATGATACGGCGTACGGATTCTTTGACGTAGATCTGAATAAAAAAAGTGCTCAAAGAATAAGAGAGCTCTTTCCTGAAGCAGACTGGAGAAGTTTCTTTCCTGAATATATTAGTCGTGGAATTCTTGAAAGCGATGTAGCGGCGATGTCGTCTTGGATTGGGGATCGTGTGAGCGTGGCCTTTTTTCCGAAGGGAGAAATGATCGTGGGGGCCAAGTTTAGAAAAGCCTCTCAGTTAGAAGCTTTTTTAGAGCGATTTACTCTGGACTCAGAGTCTTTTGAAAAAGAAGAATATGGGCCTTTTAAGATTTGGACGCCTGAATATTCTTCCTCGTTGGCCATTGGGTTTTGGCGTCGTCGTGTATTTTTTGCTTCTTCAAAAGACATTCTTCTTCAAAATATTCAGGCCACCGCCAAGCTTTCTCATTCCGACAAGTACAAAGCCATCTATAAAGATTTTCAGGATTCTTCGGTCCTTTTTGCTTTTGTGGATACCCAAACCTGGGTAGAAGAATCTTTTGATGAGGGGAAGCGTTTGGCCGAAAAACCACTGTGGCAGGCGATGGCTTCACTGCTTTCTGCGACGGGAGTTTCGGCCACGGGGGATGATGAGGCGCTTTCTTTTCGGTTTAAGTTCTTGAGTCATGAGGGGATTTTTGAGAATCGTCCGGTTGTTAAAATACCTGAACAGACCCTGCCGGAGTTAGCACGATTGGTCCCGAAAGATACATTGTTTTTTCTTAATGGATCAGATTTGTACGCGAAATATTTACATACGAAACAGTTCTTGACGGATTTGCATCCGCAATTTGGACTGGTGTTTGAAGGCATTTTAAGAGCGCAATCGAAAGAAGTCTTTGGAGACGGGTTTGATTTTGAAACGGATTTCTTGGCTTCTATGCATGGACAATATGCTATAGTTCTTGACTATCAGGAGGCGGCTTTTCCATTTTTGAATTTTACGTTTTTGACAGAGTTTGGTGGGGCGAACAAAGCCCAGCACTTGTCACAGATTCATGATGCGGTTCAGCACGCGCAGGCGCGATTCACGACGCGTGTTGCTGAGGTAATGCTTCCTGATGGTACGGTTCGTGAGGAGTTAGTTTCAGAAGATTTGGAAAATGTGCCTCTAGAAAAAAAGATGTGGGAAGGGCATGAGTATTTTACGACGTTGCACGAAGCGGCAGAAAAGCAGTTCTCGTATGGGTTTGTGGAGAACTATTTGATCTTTTCGTTGCGAGAAGAAGGGGTTCGGTCAGTATTAGGCGTTAAGAATGGCTACCAGCCGAGTCTGGTCGAAAATGAAGATCTTCGAGAGAGTGTGCTCTTTCGATACAGTCCTTCAGAGAGTTATGGGTTTGTGAATATGGCCAAGCTGAGCTCGGCCATTGATTTTGTCTTTGGAACGGAAGATGAACATCCTTCGTGGGTGGTCGCAACCGTCCTTAAAAATGCTTTTCGAAATATGACATTTGCAAGAAAAGTGTACAAAAAAGAGATCTTTTGGGATGCGACGTTGTTTGCGCGGTAAAGATGTCACCCGCATGTATTGCTACATGCGGGTGGGTTGACGACATCACGGGGAAGCGAGTGCGTATGTGTTGGACTTCATGATAGAGAAGTCTTCTTCGTCTGGTTCTTGTCCAGACCGAATGGCTTCGGCTACGCGCAGAGAGGCTTCTCGCAAAGCTTGCGCTGAGGCGATTTCTTCGGGGCTTCCGAAGGAGTAGCCTTTTCTGCTGTCGAATTCCCCATCATCGGGGAAAGCCGTCATGTCATACCACAATGGGCGTAACTCGATGGTCAGCTCGTGAGCTTCTCGAGCGGCCCAAAAGTTGCCACTCTGTTCGATCTCTTCGCACAGGGCGAGAGAAATCTCAACATCATCCTGCACTACTATGTGCAGATTGGGCTTTAGTCCGGCCCAAATAATGAAGGCGCAGAAGGCAATTCCAAGGATGGTACCCACTACTTTGAGGGCGTTTTGGATGGTTTTCATGATTTACTCCTTATCATGAGGTTTTTGTTGCTTCGTGTGATGTCTGTCAAAGAACGAGGGCCTCCTGTCGAGCCTCGATAAATAAATTTATAAGACTGGACAAAGATGCTGTATGTTTAATACTGTTTTTTATAAAAATGTCAATGCATTTCATGTTGCGAATCGGGTTTGAAGATGTCGAAATATTTAATTTGAGATAGGGAAAGAACGCGCATGCATGGGCCATGCGCGTTCTCGTTGATCCCGGACTTTCGTCCACCTTAGTGGGCCGCCGCCACCAACTTATGGATTTGCCGTGCATTGAGCGCGAGCCAATCCATATCGATGTCACTTCCTTCTTGGCCTTCTCGGATGCGTTCCGCGATGGCCAGCGCATGCTTATGCGCCTTTTCAACGAGCAGGAAGTCCTCGTAGGACCCCAGAATGATGTCATGCCTATCTTTGCTTTTCAGCGCTGAGGCAATATTTTCCTGGATTCCATTGATTTCTTCAATGTTCTTTTCGAGAGCATGACGCTCTCTTTTGTCCCACCAATTTTCCTCCTGGGTTACTTCGGCGGGTTTGTCGAAGGAGGCTTCTGCCTCCTGGACCAGCTCGAGGATATCCTTGAGTAGGTTTGTAATCTTGTCGTCCGGGGTTTCCCGAAGTCCGGCGAAAATCATCGGAATTAAGATTGCGAGGGCAAAGCCAATTGCCATGACGGTTGTTGCTGCTTTGTTGCTAATAGTTGGTTGCTTCATGATAACTCCTCCTGGAGTGTTTTCGGTTGCGTGGTTGCGGGTTTGTGAAAGAGCGGGTGATTTCCTGTACGAGGAGCTCGATGGGTTGCCCCATAAGCCTCGACAAGGGAATCAATACATTATATAACGCATTTACTATAAAAGTCAAGTCAATTTGTGTTGCGGATGTGTTTTGAAGATGTTTTTTTTTTATTTAACGTGAGGATGATTTTATATATTCATGAGCGAAGTCACTTATGACTCCCGCGCCCATAAAGAGCAAAATGTCGCCTTTTGAGAGTTGTTCGGCGAATTTTTTTGCTTCTTCTGTGCTTTTTATGATCTGACTGTTTGGGATATGTTCTTGGAATTTTTGAATGCTGACGGCAGATTTGTCGTCTGCGCTGTCACGGGCTTCATAGATCGGGTATAGGCCGAGATGATCGGCTTGGGATAAAGCTTCGCAGAAATCATCAAAAAACATGTGTGAACGGCAGAACTGATGCGGTTCGTAGATGAGTCCTATTTTAGCATCAGGGAATTTTTCACGGAATCCCTGCAGTGTGGCTTTTATTTCTGTGGGGTGATGGCCGTAATCATCATAGATTTTGACGCCTGTTTCTGTTTCGCCTAAAAACTCTTGTCGTCGCCCCGCACCGCTGAATGCGGCCATGCCGGCTTTGAATTTATCCAGATCAAGATCTAGGTGTTTGGCCAGGGCTAATGCTAGAGAGGCATTTTCTTGGTTGTGATCGCCCATGAGAGAGAGGGGGAGATTCAGATTTTGTGTTTGTTTGATTATCACATCGGCTTTGCCACAAAAATCATCAAAAGCTTCGAAATAACTTTCTTCGGTGGGGAAGCTGTCGGGATGATCGTATTCGATATTTGTTAACACTACTATTTTGGGTTTGAGAAACCGGAAATTAGAGCGGTATTCGCAGGCTTCGACGACGCAGTAGTTGTTGGTTCCGGCGTGAAAATTAGAATTATTATATTCGGGCAATGTTGAGCCTATAAAGATACTCGCATCAAATCCGCAGGCTTTCATCCCGGCGGCAATGAGGCCTGTGGTGGTTGTTTTCCCATGAGATCCGGTAACGGCAATGAGATTTGTTTTTGATGTGACTTCGCCTAAGTATTCAAAATAAGATTTTTGTTTCAGGCCTCGTCGATCAGCTTCAGCTCGTTCGGGATTTGTAGGGTGTACCGCTTCGGTATAGACCAGTAGATTAAGATCTTCGGGGAGATTCTCTGTAGTTTGTGTGTGAACTATGTTTACTCCTAAGTTTTTTAAAGTATCCGTTTGGGCGTTGCTGTCAGGATCTGATCCGGATATTTCATCGCCTTGCTTTACACAAAACTGGGCGAGCGCCGATATGCCAATGCCACCGATGCCTGAAAAATAAATTTTCATATGGTTTCAGCTTAGCGACTCGACAATACTTGTAAATCCTCTACTATTTCTTTGATATGAAAAATGACCTTTCTCAGCTTCTGGACCGTGGAACGGCGGATGTAACCGTTCGTAAAAATTTAGAGAAAAAACTTGCCTCGGGCAAAAAACTACGGGTGAAGTTTGGAATTGATCCCACCGGATCAGATTTACATTTGGGGCATGCGGTGCCGCTTTTTAAGCTGAAGCAGTTTCAGGATGCGGGACATCAAGTGGTTTTGCTCTTTGGGGGTTTTACCGCGACGATCGGGGATCCGACAGGGAAAGATTCTTCGCGTCCGGCGCTGACACTGGAACAGACGAAAGAAAATGAAAGAAATTATTTGGCGCAGGCTGGAAAGATTCTTGATATTGAAAATGTAGAATTGGTGAACAATCGAGACTGGTTTGAAGACATGAAGCCGCAGGATTTTATTCGTTTGATGGCGCAGTTTACCGTGCCGCAGATGATGGAGCGGGATATGTTTCAAGAACGTCTTAAAAGAGGGGGAACCGTTCATTGTCATGAACTTTTATATCCGATGCTGCAGGGATATGATTCGGTTCCAATTCGAGCGGATGTGGAGATTGGGGGAACGGATCAGTTGTTTAATCTTCTGACAGCACGTCCACTTCAAATGGCCCATGATCAGGCACCACAAAACGTGGTGACGGTTCCGCTTATCGAAGGTCTGGACGGCGTTCAGAAGATGTCAAAAAGTTTGGGGAATTATGTGGGGATCAGTGACGAAGCGAACGAAATGTTTGGGAAACTCATGTCGATTCCGGATGTTTTGATGCTGAAATATTTTGAGCTTCTTACGACTGAAGATTTGGAGAAGATGAAAGATTTTATCGCAAAAAATCCAAGAAATGCCAAAGTTTATCTGGCAAAAACATTGGTAAAATTTTTTCATGACGCGGCGGCTGCGGAAGCGGCTGAGGCTGATTTTGTCACAAAATTTGTTAAAAAAGAGATCCCTGATGAGATGCCTGAGTTTAAAGTTTCTGGGGAAATCGGCGTTTTAGATTTGCTTTCACAGATCACAAAATTTGCCACTTCAAATTCTGAAGCGCGAAGATTGATTGAAGGCGGGGGCGTGAGTCTTGATGGCGAAAAAATTATAGATCCCAAGGCGGTATTGCAATTTAAGGGCGGGGAAGTCTTAAAAGTCGGGAAGCGAAAATTTGCAAAATTGAAAGTGTAAGAATTATTATATTTATTGCTTGCCAGAAGTAGAAGACTGCCAGTATACTTTTCTTACATGAAAATAGAATTTTCCGGCGCGGCACGGCAGGTGACAGGTTCGAAGCATCTGCTTCATATTAATGGCAAGAAAATCTTGCTGGACTGTGGGCTTTTCCAGGGACATCGTAAAAAAGCCGCTATGGCGAACATGCGGTTTCCTTTTGATGTAAAAGAGATCGATGCGGTTGTGCTTTCACACGCACATATTGACCACTCTGGAACACTTCCGGTCTTGTCTAAGCTTGGGTACACGGGTCCGGTTTACTCTACACATGCGACGAAAGATCTCTGCGGCATTATGTTGCGTGATGCAGGGCATATTCAGGAGCAGGACGCTGAATGGATTGCTCGTAAATTACAGCTGCGTGATGCAGCGCCTTTGTACACGCAGGAAGATGCAGCGAATATCGTTGATCATTTCGAGGGGGTGGATTATGGGCAGACCTTTAGTCCTTGTGAGGGCGTGAAGGTTCGGTTCCATGATGCGGGGCATGTGCTTGGTTCTGCGGTAGAAGAATGGGAGATCCATGATCAAGAAACAGGACAAGACATCCGACTTGGTTTTACGGGCGATTTGGGACGGCATGATCTTCCTATCTTGAAAGATCCGTCACAGCTTGAGGGCTTGGATGTTTTGATTACTGAGTCAACCTACGGGGATCGTTTACACGATGAAATTGCAGATGTAGAAGATAAGTTTGCCGCGTCCGTGGTTGAGACGATGCAGAAGGGAGGAAAGATTATTATCCCAGCTTTTGCGCTTGAACGAACCCAGGAGATTTTATATGTGATTCGTGAATTACAACATTCGAAAAAACTTCCGAATCTGAAGATTTATGTTGATTCGCCTTTGGCGACTTCAGCTACAGAGATTTTTGGTCGACATCCTGAATGTTTTGATAAAGAATTGAAAGCGTTGCTCGCGAGAGGTCAAGATCCTTTTTGTCCGGCTTGTGATGGATTACGCTTTACTCAAAGCGTTGATGAATCCAAAGCTCTGAATGATATTCCGGGGCCCATGATTATTATCTCTGCCAGTGGGATGTGTGAGGCGGGACGGATTCGTCATCATCTCAAGAACAACATCACCGATCAGAATAACAAAGTCTTGATTGTTGGATTTATGGCCAAAAATACTTTGGGACGAAAGCTCGTCGACAAAGAATCGCCGATTAAGATCTTTGGAGATGCGTATCCGCTCAATGCAGATGTAGAAATTTATAATGCGTTTTCGGGACACGCGGACCAAAAAGGTCTGTTGAACTTTGCCGGTAACAGCGGAACTCCTAAATCTGTTTTCTGTGTTCATGGCGAAGAAATGCAGATGGAAACCTTTACCGGAGAGCTCGCAAACCTTGATAATCTCAAAGAAGCCGAAATTCATATGCCCGAGCCTGGTGAAATTTATGAACTGGTAGATGACAAAAAAATGTGGAAAACTCCAGAGGTGAATCTGGTATCACAGAGTTTGTGTAATTTGGGATAGTCAAAAGCCCCTCCTATGGTGGGAAGGGGCCTTTTTGACACGCGTTCGTTCTAGCGATAGAGGGCCACCAGAAAGGCGACGAGTGTCACTAAAATCATTGTGACGGCTAGGTTTTTCATATCCAGATCTCTATGAATGTTTTGTGTCTAGGCTTGTGGCCTAACTCTTATCCATTGTGGACGAGAGGTTTCGAGACTCGACTTTTTTAAGCACCGAAAACTCTCGTCTATAGATCTAAATGTACAGGGGACCGTTGCGTGTCAAAGAGTAATGTCTGTGGGCGTCAATTACTTGGTAAAAAGTAATAGAGTTCCAAAGAACAGATGTTTTATAGTGATTCCTTGCGTTGTGTCAAGTGCCTTATTAAGACTGACACTGTGCTTTCTGTGCCATCATCTGGTCCACTAAGACTAAGGCGGTCATAGATTCCAGTACAGGAATGACACGGGGCAAAATGATCGGATCATGACGACCGGAAATTTTTAAATCTACTTCTTCGCCGTTTTTATTGACGGATTTTTGTGGTTGGATGATCGAGGAGGTGGGTTTGACCGCTACGCGGAACCAGATATTGTCGCCGGTGGAGATGCCTCCTAATACGCCGCCGTTGGCGTTACGCTGAGATTTGATTTGTCCGTCTTTTTTCTCAAAAGGATCATTGGCTTGGCTGCCCTGAAGTTTTGAGAGTTCAAAGCCTTCGCCCATTTCAAAGCCTTTTGTCGCGCCGACGCTCAGGCAGGCTCGGGCGAGTTCACCTTCGAGTTTGCTAAAGACCGGGCTTCCGAGTCCTACTGGAGGATTTTTGACAATGATTTGCGCTACGCCGCCGAGACTGTCGCCTTCATCGCGTAATTTTTGAACGCGTTCTAAAACGGCTGGGAAAGCTTTTTCATCGGCCATGCGCAGAGCATTTTTTTCAATGAAATCAGGATTTATTTTTTTAAATTTTTCACCGCCAATTTCAGCACTAAAGCCATAAATTTCTGTGCCGACTTGTTTTAAAATTTTCTGGGCGATGGCACCCCCGATAACGCGCGAGATAGTCTCACGGCCAGAGCTTCGGCCTCCACCACGGTAATCTCGGATACCATATTTCATCGCGAATCCGTAGTCGGCGTGTGAAGGACGGTAGACGTCTTTGATGTTGGAGTAGTCTTTGGATCGTTGGTCGGCGTTGCGGACGATGACGGCAATAGGTGCGCCGGTGGTTTTGCCTTCAAACACGCCGGACAATATTTCACAGGCATCTTTTTCGTTGCGTGGTGTAGTGATATCGCTTTGTCCAGGGCGTCGACGATTGAGCTCTGCTTGAATATCATCTTCACAGAGTTCTAGATTGGGTGGGCAACCGTCGATTACGGCTCCTAAAGCGGCCCCGTGACTTTCGCCAAAACTGGTCACACGGAAGTACTGTCCAAAGGTATTCATCGTGTTTATTTTAACATAAATCATCTTTTTTTTCTAGCATCTTAAAAAATAAATTGATCATTGGGCATTAATAATTGATAATTGATTTGATGAGACGTACAAAAATAGTGGCAACGATTGGCCCCAGTGCTTCAACGGTTGAGATACAGGAGCAGCTTATGCGAGAAGGGGTGAATGTATTTCGTTTTAATTTTTCACATGGTTCGCATGAATCGCATGGGCAGATGATGAAACAGATTCGAGACTTGAGTCAAAAGCTTGGGGTGTCGGTGGGCATTATGTTGGACACCAAAGGGCCAGAAGTCCGAACGGGGGATGTGCATCATCCGGTGACCGTTACGGAGGGACAGGAAATTATTTTTACGGTGGATCCTTGTGACTATGAAAAAGATGGAAAGCTTGGCGTGAGTTATGAGGGGTTTGTAGGTGATGTGGTAGAAGGTGAAATTTTCTTGGTCGATAATGGAGTTTTAAATTTTGAAGTGTTAGAAAAAAGAGACCGAGAGGTTTTGTGTCGATCTTTAGATAATGGTGAAATTGGTTCTCGCCGGCATATTAATCTTCCCGGGAGAGAAGTTTCTTTGGATTCTATTACGGAAAAAGACTGGGCGGATATGCAATTTGGAATTGAGCAAGAAGTTGATTTCTTTGCGGTTTCTTTTATCAGATCGGCACAAGAAGTGTCGGATATTCGAGCGTTGTTAAAAAAGCACAACTCTTCTATTAAAATCATTCCCAAGATCGAAAGCGCGGAAGCGTTGGAAAATTTGGAAGAGATTATTGCGGCCGCTGATGGTGTAATGGTGGCGCGTGGGGATTTGGGGGCAGAGATTCCTTTTGCTGAGGTTCCGAAGGCTCAGCGGGAGATTGTTAAAATAGCCAGTCGGTATCAAAAGCCGGTTATTGTCGCGACGCATATGCTTGAGTCGATGATTCAGCATCCGATCCCGACGCGTGCGGAAGTGACGGATGTTTCAGAAGCTGCTTGGCAACGAGCGGATGCGGTGATGCTTTCAGGCGAAACGGCCGCTGGGAAATTTCCTATCAAAGCCGTCAAAGCTATGGAGAGTATCGTTCATACGACCGAACAAGAATATTTAGAAACGCGTAAATACCGTGATTTGGAGGCTGATTCGGATCGGAGTGAGTTTGCTGAAGCCGCCGCCAAGATGGCTCAAGATCTCAAAGATATTGAGGCTTTTGTGGTGATTACCCGTACGGGTTATATGGGAAAGGTTGCCTCAAGCTTTCGTCCACGGGTTCCGATCTTTGCGTTTACCAATAATGTGCAGGCTTGTCGGCAGTTACAGCTTGTATGGGGGGTGCAGGCCTTTGAAACTGCATTTTCAGAGGAAAACCCTGAGATGACCATTGATCATGCACGAGCGACTTTTGTAAAAGCTCGTCCAGAATTTAAAGGGAAAAAATATATTTTGCTTTCTGACTTTTTGGTAAAAGGCGAAATGGTTCCGACTTTGCAGATTCGTACGTTTTAGGGTTTTCAAAAAGGTTCACTTGCTTACAATACCTTTGGTCGGCGCCATGGCGGAGTGGTTACGCAGAGGCCTGCAAAGCCTTTTACCCCGGTTCAATTCCGGGTGGCGCCTCCATCCTTCGCTTTGCGACAAGCTTTAGCGAGTCGGAAATGGAAGGATGCCCCCCGAAGCTTTGTGCGAAGGGTGGGCCAGGCTACGGATGGCAAGCCAGCAAACAAGCCCAGGTGGTGGAATCGGTAGACACGAGGGACTTAAAATCCCTTGCCTTAAACAGGCGTGCGGGTTCAAGTCCCGCCCTGGGCACCAGCCTTCGTTTGCGACGAATGAAGTGAGTCGGAATAAGAAAGCTGTCCTCCGAAGCTTTAGCGTAGGGGGACTTTTGACTGAACGCAAACTATGGCTGGCAGGCCTTATTCTTTCTTCGTCACAATATTCCATCGTTGGATCATTTCTTTACAGGTGGTGCCATCATGTCGTGCGGTTTCAAAGGCACAGCTGCCGAGTAAGAAGTGTCGATCATTCGAAAGCGGAATGACTTTTTGTTCGTATTGTCGAAGGGGTTCTGCTGTGGCGGTTTTTCCGGTAAAAGACCATTCGAGAGAGCCTTTTTCGTGTTGGAGATTTTTCCATACGAGAAAGTTTTTTTGTGCCGATTTGATCATCTCTTGGACGATGTTATTTCGATCGATGGCGGTGTTTTGGAGGATGATGAAGTTTTGATTCCGACTATAAGCGATCAATACGGCTTCGCTTCCTTTTGGGGGAGGCATGAGTCGCCATCCGCTTGGAATATAAGCGGAAAAAATTTCAGACCCAATCTGGAATTGATGGATTTCTGGATTTTTTTCGGGCGTGCTTTCTTTGTCATCACTGCCACATCCGACAATAAAAAAACAAAGTCCCAGCACGAGTAATTTCTTCATGTTATTATTATAGCATGAAAATAAAGATGTATTTTTTCGGAAAAGATAATGAAATTACTTCTCGAGAAAAAGAACTGATAAAACGCATTGGATTTCGGGCCAAAATAGAAGTCATAGCTATTTCTCAGGCGGGGATAAAAGACGTTTTGAAAGCTAAAAAAGAAGAGTCTGAGAAATTTTTGAACAAAATAAGTGATCAAGATTTTGTTGTGGCTTTTGATGAACGCGGGCAGGAAAAAGATTCTCCTGATTTTTCGGTTTGGTTAAAAAATAATTTGGTAGAACGCGGGGAAGTTGTTTTTGTTATGGGGGGCGCGCATGGATTGGGAGCGGATGCTTTGTCTCGAGCCAATATAAAATTACGCTTTGGGAAGATGATTTGGACGCGGAATTTGTTTCGAAATATGGCGCTTGAGCAGCTCTACAGAGCGCTTGAAATTGATGGCGGGGGAAAGTTTCATAAATAAAGTGCTACAAGGGGCAATGAATTTTCTTTGAAGGCCTTGTTTATGGTATAGTGATGAGACGAATCGGAAGCGCTTTTAACTTTTTTTGAGAAAACTCTCTACAAATCCGTCTAGGTCGCCGTCAAATACTTTGTCGGGGTTTGGGTGCTCGAAGTCTGTTCGGTGGTCTTTAACGAGCTTGTAGGGCTGGAGAGTGTAGGTTCTGATCTGGGATCCGAATGAATTTTCCATCATGTCCCCTCGAAGTTCTTTTATTTCTTCGGCTTGTTGTTCGAGTTTAAGTTGGAGCAGGCGAGACTTGAGGACTTTCATCGCCTGCTGTTTGTTTTGGAGTTGTGACTTTTCATTCTGGCAGGTCACGACTAAATTCAAGGGCAAGTAGGTGATTCTTACGGCTGAGTCCGTGGTATTTACAGACTGTCCGCCACAACCGGAAGCCCGGAAGACATCGATGCGTAAATCTTCTTCTGCGATATTAATATCGGAATCTTGTTCGACGGCGGGAAGAATTTCTACGCGAGAAAAAGAAGTCTGCCGGAGACTTTTGGCGTTAAAAGGGGAGAGCCGAATAAGGCGATGGACGCCGTGTTCGCTTTTGAGAAGGCCATAGGCATTCGGGCCTTTGATTTCAATCGTGGCGGATTTTATACCCGCATCAGAAGGGGACTCATCGAGCATGCTTACTGAGTACTTTTTTTGTTCACAATGACGAATATACATCCGGAAAAGCATCTGACTAAAGTCTTCAGCATCCTGTCCACCATTGCCGGTATGAATCGATAAAATAACATTGTATCCGTCATAGGGACCGGATAAAAAAGTTTGGGTTTCAAATTGTTGGAGTTTTTCCTGAAGGGACCCGACTTCTTCTCTGAGTGCGGGAAGATCTTTGTCTTCGGCCATATCAACCAGATCGGGAAGATCATTGAGGCTGGACCGGAGTTCATTCCATTGATCTAAAAATTGTTGAATATGAGCAGCTGACTGGGATATTGTCTGTGCTTTGTCTGAATTGTTCCAAAAATTGGGATCCTCCATTTGCGTCTGAAGGGTCTGAAGTTGGTTCTTTTTTTCTTCTAACGCCAAATTTTCTACCAAGCGACTGGATTGTTGCTTGAGTTCTTCAATTTGACTGAGAAGTTCGGGTTTCATTTAGCGAAGTTTTTTTCGCAAAAATGCGGGCGTTTCGAGGTCGTTTTCTGTGGTTTCTTCTCCATTCATGTCGCGCATACCAAAGGCTTGCCGCATAAGCGATGCGTGACCGGGTTTCTTTTTGTCCTGATCGGAAAATCCTGTGGCCAAAACGGTGATTTTCATTTCACCATTATAGTTATCATTGATAACCGCTCCGAAGATAATGTTCGCTTCAGGATCGGCTGCTTCCGTAATGATCTTGGCGGCTTCGTCGACTTCGTACATAGAGAGATCTTCGCCGCCGGTAACGTTAAAGAGAATTCCTTTGGCCCCTTTAATGGATTGATCAAGCAACGGGGATTCAATCGCGGCTTTGGCCGCATCGGTGGCTCGTGTTTCACCGGCTCCGTAACCGATACCCATGAGGGCCGTTCCGGCATTCTGCATGATGGATTTTACGTCCGCGAAGTCCACATTGATGAGTCCATGAAGGGTAATAAGATCCGCAATACCCTGAACGCCTTGCCGAAGGACTTCGTCCACAACAGAGAAGGCATCAGAAAGCGGTGTTTTGCGATCGATGATCGAAAGGATTCGATCATTAGGAATCGTAATGAGGGTATCGACATTCTTTTTGAGTTCTTCAAATCCTTCTTCGGCTTTTTTAGATCGTTGTTGTCCCTCGAAAGAGAAAGGCTTCGTCACGACTCCTACGGTGAGTGCTCCAAGTTCTCGTGCAATAGCGGCGATGACATGGGAACCTCCGGTTCCGGTTCCACCTCCCAGTCCACAAGTAACAAAAACCATGTCGGCGCCTTTGAGGGCCGTCTTGATATCTTCGATTGATTCTTCAGCCGCAGCTTTTCCGACGGAAGGATCTGATCCGGCTCCTAAACCTCGTGTCGCTTCTCGTCCAATGTGGACTTTGCAGGCTGCTTTTGAGTGATGGAGTGCTTGAGCATCGGTGTTAATCGCAATAAACTCAACATTGTCAAAATCTGAACTGGCCATGCGGTTGACGGCATTTGAGCCACCACCTCCGACACCAACAACTTTTATATTCGCAATGGGCGTGATGCTTGGATCAAGTGCCTGAGAAGTTGAAGGACTACTGGCCTTTTTTTCATTTTTTGTATTTTCGAGAGCCGATTGAAGGAGGTCTTTCATAACGAAGAGGAGTTAGGGGATCATTTTTCGAAACCAATGAGAGAGTGTCCCAAAAAGTTTCTTAAATTGAAAGGTAAAGAGAGGGGCGCTACTTCCATAGCGATTGGCAAAGTGTAAAAGACCAATTGCACTTGCAAAACTGGGGTCATCAACACGATCGACGATGCCTTCAATGTCCCGTGGGAATCCCATGGCAACGGGTAATTGAAGTATTTCACGCGCAATGTCTACGGTGCCGGGCATTTTGACGGCGCCTCCACAGAGGACGACTCCCGCCGGAAGCATTCCATCACGACCAATCCGAATGAGTTCTTCTCTCGCTAATGTGAAGATCTCTTGGTACCGGGCTTCGATGATGCTTGCGGCGAGTTTTTTAGAAATATGATGGGTATCATTTTTTGAAATGGTGGAGAGATCAATTTCTTCTCGGTCATTGGTGTCTCCAGGAAGACACGTTCCATATTCAATTTTTATTTTTTCGGCGGTATCGATGGAGGTTCGAAGACCGATCGCTAGATCATTGGTAACGTGCTCACCACCGACCGGAAGGACACAAGAGTAAACAACATTTCCTTCTTCAAAAATAGCCACATTGGTAGAAGCGGCTCCGATTTCAATCAGAATACATCCGAGTTCTTTTTGCTTTCGATCCAACACCGCTTCTGCTGCGGCCAAGCTGGATGGAATGATTTCATTAATATCCACTTTGGTTTCGTAGAGACATTTTTCGAGGTTCTTGATGGCCGGCGTGTGTCCGGCGATGATATGGGCTTCGACTTCGAGCCGAATACCAGTCATACCAACGGGATACTTGATGTTGTACTGAGAATCCACAGAAAAAGTCTTGGGGATAATACGCAAAATCTCTCGGTTTGAAGGAAGTGAAACGGCTTTTGCCGCATCGAGAACACGATCAAGATCGTCTTCTGTGATTTCTGAATTTTGACCATTGATGGCGATGACGCCTTTGGAATCGTAGGTTTCAATATGAGGACCAGAGAAGCCCACATAGAGTCGGTGAATTTGTTCGCCAGACATACGTTCGGCGTCTTCGAGGGAAGCGGTTACATTCGCAACGGCTTCATCAATGTCGGTGACCATCCCTTTGCGAATACCATTGGAAGGGGAAAGTCCCACGCCAATAATATTGATGATGTTCTTTTTTTCCTCCACAATTCCGACGACCGTCCGTATTTTTGAGGACCCGATGTCGAGGGCGGCGAAGGTTTGAGTGCTGGTCATTTTGTTTTTTTGGAGGAGAAAGGAGAAGGGAGGAAACCCAATAAATAAGAGGATTTCTTCCTTTATGAATCGCAGTTTAAACTAACAAAAAATTTTTCTTTGTGCAAATATTTTCTCCCATATAGACTGGCTTGATCGCATTTTTTGAACATTCTTTTGGGGGCCTAAACTGGCCTAAATTTCACAATCGGTCATAAAAAAAAGTCGAGAAAACAAGAAAGTTGTTCAAGCGATGATTCTTATAAAAAAGTCTGTGTTTTTCGGGAATATTTTCTTAAAACAAAGACATTTGCGGTTCTGGATTTGGAGGTTCTTTTTCTTCTATAGTCTCTATGGCTGGGTTTTCTAAGAGTTGTAGATATCGTGAGTGAAGGTTGTTGAAATTCATTTTTTGAAAAAAGGCGAGACTTGTTTCGGGGACGAATTCGAAATCTTCTTTGAGTGAAAATTCAATAGGGGTACTGGTATGGATTGTTGCGAGGGCTTGGCAGTGAAGAGCTTCGGTTTTATATTCTGTGAATTTGTTGCGAAGCTTCTCGGGGAGAGTGTCTTTTTGTTCAAATATTTTGTTCAATGTTTCGTGTTCTTGTAAAAGCTTCGCGGCGGTTTTGGGTCCGATGCCAGGAATACCTTTATAATTATCAGAGCTATCGCCAATGATGGCTTTGTAATCAATCATTTGCTGCGGATGAATGCCATATCGGGCATAGGTTTCATCGGGACCGTAGATTTCACTTTTCTCAATAGCGCCATTGAACCGAGCTAACCGAATGCGATTGTCGACGAGTTGAAGAAAATCCAAATCACCACTCATAATGATGACCTCTTTATTTTCTTTTTCGGCGGCTCGTGCGACGGTTCCGATAATATCATCGGATTCGTAGCCGGGGCATTTGAGGGTAGGAATTTCGAAGGCTTCTAATAACTCTTCGATAAAAGGCACCTGTGGGTAAAAATCATCCGGGGCTTTTTCTCGATGGGCTTTGTAGTTTTCATCCATCTTGTGGCGGAAGGTTTTTTCTTTGGTATCAAACGTAACGATCAGCTGTTCGGGCTGAAAGTAGTCAATGAGGCTGATGAGGGTTGAGGCAAATCCATAGACCATGCCGACGGGTTGGCCTTCCCACATGGGGACGAATCCTCGGTTAACGCCATGATAGGCACGATGCATAAGGGCGTTTCCGTCGAGAAGAACAAGCATGGGGGACAATAAACAATGAAAAATGAATCAGGAACAATATAATCCAAAATTCAAAATGAATCATTAAAAATTAAATTATAATTCTCATTGTCTTAAAAACGCATTCCTTTGTTATTGGCAAGTGGCATTGGTCGACATGAGCCTTTTTTTACGGTACAATGACCTGTTCCAAACTTTTTTTCATGACTTTATCTCCGTCTCTTTATCAAACTTGTTCCATGACGTCTTCTTCTTCGAAATCTTTCCGGGTTGGTTGTTTGGGTGCGTTGAGTGATCAGCACAAAGCTTCGCTTTTACTCGATACCGTCGAGGCGCTTTGTGGGGTAGGGCATGAGGTAGTGATGGTTTCTGATGGTGACTCGGAATATCAGAAGAGATGTTTTGCTCTATCGGAAAAGTTCCCTCATAATTTTCGATTCTTAGAAAACCTTCCGCAGAACAGAGAGACTCTTTTGTCGATTTCTGACGTGGCGCTTTTTCCGGTAAGTCCTTCACAGCAGGATATCGAGGAAGTTGTTTCACAAGGAGTTGTTCCGGTACTTCCTCCGACATCGGGGTTTGAAAATTTTAATCCTGAATTAGAATCGGGGAATGCGTTTGTGTTTGAAAAATCAGATATTTGGCATCTTTTTCATGCGGTGGTCCGAGCGTCTGAAAATCATAAATTTTCGTATGACTGGCAGCATTTGAGAAAAGAGGTGAAAAAATTAGGAAAGGCGGAGGAGGAATAAAGTACACAATAAAAAGTTGAAATTTAACGAAAGTTCACTACTATCGCCCTTGACGCGCGAGTGGTGGAATTGGTAGACACGCTAGCCTTAGGAGCTAGTGCCAATGGCGTGGAGGTTCGAGTCCTCTTTAAGGCAATTTTATCCTGTCCATTCGTATCTTTTCAACTACGATCTAAAATTATCGAAAAAAATGTATTGACAGGTCTTGTTTATCCATCCTATAATAATGGAAAGAAATGTTGTACGACTATTTCATAT
>DGOF01000009.1 GCA_002389285.1 Patescibacteria group bacterium UBA4473 | reverse complement strand
GGTTACTCCCGATCGGGAGGCTCTAAACGCAGTGCCTTCGGGGGAGAGGTCCGAGATCATAAAGAAGTAACTCAGTTGCAAAAGCGCATTAAAGCGCATGAGCAAGCAGAACTTCAGGCCTTCGAAGAAACCTTCGATCAGGCCTGGGCCGAAGCCCAAAACTAATTTATTTTACATGTCAGATTCTTCAGACGGCGCTCTTACGGCAGAACAAAAAATCGCGTTCCTGGATAGCTTTACCAAGAAGCTTCAGAAGCATACGCGGAAGCATCGAGAGCAAGTATCTTCTTCGGAAGATAAAGACGTCTTAACGAATCTTGAAGACGAACTTACGCATTTATAATTTTTTCCTATGTCAGCTCATCCATCGCCTCGGTCTCAAGACAATACCCAAGAAGATCTTCGCATTTCGGATTTAAAAGATTCTTTGCGCGATGCGCTTGAGGCGGATACGGGATCTATGGAAAGGGTTAATGGAAAACAAGATTATGCACGAGATTTGGTTTCGAGTGCTTTATCTTCGAAATCGATTAATCCCCAAGAACTTCGATCTTTGGTGAAATCAGTATTTGATGAATCTGGTGACAAGGATTCAACTGCTGTTACCGACTATCAAGCATTTTTTGATTCGATTTGTTCGGATTTAATTGGTGAGCATGAAGATTCTCCATCATCAGCTATCGAAGGGACTTTATTGGAAGATCTTGCTCTGGTTCGAACATGGACGGATAGACATCTTAAAATGTTTCGTTTGCGTTGTGCGGTTATGGGGGATTGCTTCCCGACCGAAGAGGATGCATTTCAAGGTTATCTTGATGGTCTAGGGGAAGGCATTTCTCTTGAGTTTTTTGGGGAACTTGTTGATCATCTCGGGGAACATGCGACTTCTTTAAGCGTGGAAACTCGTTCGAACTTTCTCAAATCATTAGTGCGTCCTGGAATTTATATTGATTATGATTCGAGTCAGGTGACTATTGGGAATGTTTCTTTGGACTTGCCAGGCTGGACGGAGTCGGAGGTGAAAGATTTTCTTGATTCTGTTGAGAAGTTCTTGTCTGAACCGGAGCCGGTAAAGGATGTCTTTGAAGAATTTTCTGAAGACCTTCCCGAAGAACCTAAAAATGAAAAATTAGAACGACAGAAGAACCAGGCGGTCGCATTTTTCCGTCGTCCGAGTGTTTTGAAGGCTTTTGGTCTCTCTGGGGCGTCTCTCAAGAAGTGTTATGATTTTGTCGATTATTTTCATATGAATCGGCCCGATGATTTTCAAAAATTGATTACGGGACTTGATCGGTGGTCTATCGGAATGGTTGAAAAAAAAGTTATTGATAATAAGCATCAATATGCAGGATTTATTCGCTCTTTTGAATCGCAGTATGAAGGGGGCGATTCTGAAGGGGCGGTCGTTAATGAAACTGCGCAAGTGAACGATGTGTTTTCTGTGTTGACGGATCAATTTGATGGAAAAGTAATTCATTATGATGGTACGCTTAATTTGGACGAGGCCACCCAACTGGTTCAGAATCCGAAGGTAAAAGCTTTTGTGCGGTCTTTGGTGGCCTTGAAGTCGTTAGATTCAGGGAATTATGATGATTTAGGAGATGTTCTGGAGGTTTCTCTTTTGAAACAAATTGCGGCATTGCCGGCAGGGATGACCTTGTTGCCGAACAGTGGATCGCTTCGAAACGTGAATAATTTAACGTTTGAGGAAAATCCGGATATTTCTGGACAGGGTGATCTTTTGTTGTCCGTTGGAAATTGGGCGACTGATATTGATACGTTTGATCAAATGGAGGCGGTTCTTGTGGGTCGAAATTTTGAAAATTCAGAGCCAGAACAGGATGTTCAGGAAGAACAAGCGCCCAAGTCATTGATAGAAAAAGGGAAAGACTCTGTAGGACTCGTTACAACCTGGAAGAATCAAGAATTGAAAGATTTGTATCTTAAATATGTTGTTATCGAAGATTGTTTCCCAACGGGAGAATCGGAGTTTAAAGACTATATTGATTCTCTTGGAGATGACGCAAAGGATGTGCTTCTCTCTTTGGCGCCTCAGTTTGAAGCCTTGGCGGCAAAGGGAGTAGATCTCACGAAAGAAACATTTGCGAAATTGTATAACGTGTTGGCTCATTATTCTGGCTCTATAACGTATGGGAAGGATAGTTGGGGTTTTGCGATTAAGAAGGGGATGGTTTTCTTACCTTCTCTGACGAATAAATCGGTCGATGTTTTTCTGAAACGAATTGCAGTGTTGGGAGGTGTTGTTCCGGGTGATTCCTCTCCAGAAGCTGTTGATGAAACAGTTGAAATGGTCGAAACGGCGCGTGAGGTCGCGCGTGTGTTTTTTAAGGATCTGATGCAAGAGCTTAAAGATGATCCTGTGATGAAGGACATGGTAGAGAAGGCTGGCGGTCCAGATGTATCGTATGAGGAAGCTCTAGATATATTTTTGGAAATATCTTTGACGTCTAATTTTGATCAACAGATTCTGGGAATAGCGCTTATGTTAAAGAGTTCTGATGTGGTGGCGGATCTTGATCCGAAAGCGTTACAGGTGGGGATTGATGACATTTTGTTGAGATTAAAGGATGGGAAGGGTATTGGATTGATTCCGACAGGAGATGGGCGGAATGTATCTCTTTCGAAAGAATCTATGAGAAGAATATTGACTAAATATCCTCCGTTGGCGCTTTCGCTCTCAGTGATTTTGAAAAAGAATCCAAAGATTGATCTTGCGGCGGCGATGAAGATTTTGGTAGAGAGCACGAGAGCGGAGGCGGGGGAAACGCTTCCCGTGTCATCCGAAAAGCCGGTGTCCACGGCCGATAAGCCAGAGTCTCCGGCGGCGGCTGTCGTTCGTCCGAGGATTTCGCCGGAGAGGAAGGAGCAGTTAAGGCTTCGTAGAGAGGCCGCAAAGAAGATCGCTTTAGGCATTCCTGCCTTGCTCCTTCCGATTCGGGCAGATTTGGAAGCCGCTTTTAATGCGAAAGCCGCGAGCAAGGGCAAACCAAAGACAGATATTAATTGGAATGAAATCTTTAATTCGGTGAACATTGAGCTTCAGAAGAATCTCAATCCTTCGGAAACCGCGCATCTTCCTGATTCAAATGATCTTGGGGACTTGATTCGTGATACTTTTTTAGCGGAGCAAGGGGGCGGTGTTAAGGCTTTCTTTGAGATGATTGGAGAGACATTGACCGGGAAAAAGAAAGTTGATTTTCTGGAACAAGAAATTTATAAAAGTCTTCATACTTCAACTTTTGAGCAATTATATGAAAGTAACCATTCGGTGTTGATAGTAACCTATGGGCCTCGAGATGGAGAGGGTCCTAAGATCTATGCTCGGATTCAGGATAAAAAAACAGAGAAGCGTGTCACCGTTCCGAGTGCTAAGAAGATGGCAACCATCAAGGATCCTCAGCGGATCGAAGAGATTAAGAATGAAATCAATCGTCGAGAAGGGCTTTACGAAACGATGAACCTAAAAGATCCCGTTACGATCCATGATAAATATAAAACTTTTGTTGAGAGTGGGGGACAATTGGAATATGGGGAATGGAAAGGTGAAGCTGAGTCTTCCTTTTCGATGGAAGAAAAGATTCTTTCTCGTTTTGGACCGTTGATCAATATGTTAAAAATTATGATGGCGTTTATGTCGGGGAAACCTGAACAACTGGAAGCGATATTAAAGAATGAGGGGACGAAACCTGAGTTTGTAGAAAATAATACGGAGCAAGTTGCGATCTGGCAGGAGCATGGCGAAAAGATTGATACCGAGCGTAAAAATATAGCGGCGTGGGAAGATCTTCTGGATGATGATCCAAAAAAAGTTTTACTGGGGAAGGTCCAAGCCTATGTAGATGTTTCGGAAAAAACGGTACACCCGAACGAAGTGGAAGAGGCCCTTGTTGAAAAAGGAAAGGAATTGATCCCTGTTTTAAAGACGAAAGATCTGAAGATTAATCTGACGGGAAAAATTTCACTGGATGGGTTTAAATCTTTACTCAAAGCTGAAGTATCAGTGAGTGATAACAAAGAGGTTCTGATCAATGGTCATGTTTTAGCCGAGTGGACAGATGACGCCTTGGATTTGATTTTGGATAAAGATGCTGATTATGATCCGGAATCTGAAGGAGATCCTGCGGATGCCATTGATGCGGCGGGCCTCTCTCCTAAGCAGGTACAGGCAAAGCTTTCGGTGATTGGTGAACTTTTGGTCGGTGTTAAGTTGCCGGGTATGGATGGGATCATGGTGGGAGATAAAGAATATAGTATTGCTGCTGCGGGAAAGGTCTATCAATCGGCATCGACGAGCGGTTCATCTTCTTGGTCGGAAGTAGATGAGGAAGCTCTTACAAAACAAGTGGTGGAATCTCTTGAGCCCTTTGCATCTGATAGTAATATCATTCGGATGACTAGTTTTTTCCAAAAACTTGGAGATGGGGGAGCCTCTCTCAGTAAGAATGGTGAATATATTCCGCTGAACTTGTTACAAGCGGTTTCAGGTCTTTCTCCTACGGCTTATAGAACGCTTTCGTTTGATAGTGCTTGGTTTGGTGGTAATGCCAAAGTGAATTTTAATGACGAAACGGAGCGGGTGAATAGTTATTCAGATATCACTCGTTTGCTGGGGGTTTCTGAGGGGCGGGTGTAGTAAAATGAATCTTCTTTCTTGCATCCTTTTGAGGGATAGCGGTATAATCTAAACACTATGGATCTCACACAAATCAAGACATCTTCGGGGAAAACACTGGCGGACTTTCATGTCTCACAGAATCTTTTAGCCAATGATGGGGAACTGGTGGAATTGATTTTGCGATCGGACTCCATGAATGATGGAGAGCGGCAGTATTGGTTTAACCTGACCGAGGTAATGAACGGAGAACAGGTGGAGAAATTGCGTGGAATTTTGATGCGAGAGAAGAAAAAACTGGCCGAGATTGAAGAAAAATATGGGAGTAAAAATGTTGATCCGGTGGAAGCAAAGAAACGAGCTTTGGAATCCGCTAAAAACCGAGTTGAAAAACAGCAAACGCTTCGGCAAAAAGAAGCGGCTCATAACGAAAAAGAAGAAACGGAACAGGATGCGATTTTGGCAGAGTTTGATGATCTATAACCGGCGTCCGTGTAAAACTTGGGCATAACTACGGTTTGAGTTTTTAGAAAAAAGAGATAGAAAGAAAGAGATGCCATCAGATATCTTTTTTTTGAAGTATGCGGCCCAGCTTGCCTCGCACGTGGATCCTCACAAAACTTCTCCTAATCCGAGAGTGGGGTGTGTGGTGGTACGCGATGATAAAATTGTCGCCGAGGGCGTGCATGATAATTTTGGTGGTGCGCATGCTGAGGCGAATGCTTTGGGGGATGCTTTATTGGAGGCGAGTACGGTTTATGTGACGCTTGAGCCGTGCGATTGTTTTGCGGGAAAGCAGACGCCTTCTTGTACACAAAAGTTGATCAATTTAAAACCCAAAAGAGTTGTAATCGGCGCTTTGGATCCACACTTTAGTGGAAAAAATGTGGAAAAGTTAAGGGCCGCGGGGATGGACGTGGAAGTATTAGAAATCCCGGAGTTTAAAGCACTGAATCCTTTTTTTGAAAAATTTATTACGCAGAAAAAACCGTATCTGTGTGTCAAAATGGCGCAGAGTTTGGATGGGTGCATAACGGGCGGTGACGAGGTCTATTTAAGCAATGAAATTTCAAGAAAAAGGGTCCATGTGATGCGATCACAGTATTCAGCGATTTTGACGACGGTGAAGACTATTTTAGCAGATGATCCGAAACTTGATGTTCGAGGTGTGGCAGGGAGCAACCCAGATATTATTATTTTGGGTAAAAAATCAGATATTCCTGAGACGGCGAATATTTTTAAAATTTCTGATAGAAAATTGCATTTTTTTAATACGCATGATTTGGAAGAAGTATTGGATGAATGTGGAAAGTTGGGTATAGATTCGCTGATGACGGAGTGTGGTCCGACATTGGCGGGGGCGCTTTTGGCGGAAAACTTAGTGGATGAAGTACAGATTTTTATCGCACCGAAGCTGGTGGGAGACGGCGTGGGATGGACGTCTGATTTAGATTTAAAAAACTGGAAGCGACAAAGCGTAGAAGCGCTTGATGGTGATATACATTTGGTTATACTGGCGAGGCCATGAGCCACGAAAAAGTTGTTATTATCGATTTTGGGGGACAGTACGCGCATCTGATTGCGAGTCGTATTCGACGGCAAAATGTGTTGGCCGAAATCCTCGAGCCGGAAGCGGCGACCGTAGATCTGATGGGGGATGAGAGCATTAAAGGCATTATTTTATCGGGGGGACCGCAGAGTGTGTTTGATGCAGACAGCCCGCAGTGTGATCCAGCAATTTTTAAGCTGGGCAAACCGGTGCTCGGGATTTGTTATGGGCATCAGTATTTGTGTCGAAGTTTGGGCGGGGAGGTCACGCCGGGGAAAATTAAAGAATATGGTCGCGCGGAATTACAGGTGACATCGGATTGTGCCTTGTTCAAAGATATTCCGGAGAAGTCTGTGTTTTGGATGTCGCACGGGGATGAAGTGACGCAGCTGCCAGAGGGCTTTGAGGTGTGTGGTCAGACAGAGGCTTGCGGTCATGCGGCGGTTTGGAATCAAGAAAAAAACTTATATGGCATTCAGTTTCATCCGGAGGTGACACATTCGGAGTTTGGCGGGCAGGTCTTGCAGAATTTTCTTACGATCTGTGAAGTTTCAGGGGACTGGACGATTGAAAAATTTTTCGAAGAAGAAAAGCAAAAAATCAAAGAACAAGTCGGCGATAAAAATGTCTTTTTGTTTGTTTCCGGCGGGGTGGACTCGACGGTGAGTTTTGCCTTTTTATCCCAGATACTGGGCCCAGAAAGAGTGAAAGGCCTGTTTGTGGATACGGGGATGTTGCGGCAGGGGGAAGTTGACTTTGTGGAGACGTCTCTGAAAGCCATTGGCGCGGACCTGACGACACTGCGATCGGCGGATCAGTTTTTAGGAAACTTAAAAGATCAGTATGATCCGGAGAAAAAGCGTGAAATCATCGGGCATACCTTTTTGGATGTGCAGCAAGAATTTTTTAGTCATAATGATCTGCACGGGGATTGGGTTTTGGCGCAGGGAACGATCTATCCCGATACGATTGAGACGGGCGGGACGAAGCATGCGGCGAAGATCAAAACGCATCACAATCGCGCGCCAGAGGTCCAAAAACTTATCGATGAGGGCAAGATCATTGAACCGATCAAAGAGCTCTACAAGGACGAAGTCCGGGCGTTGGGAGAATTCTTGGGACTTCCTCATGATTTGGTCTGGCGTCATCCTTTCCCGGGACCGGGACTGGGAGTACGGATCCTGTGTAACGCTACAGAAGAAATCGTGGATATTGCTCCGCGGGGCATGGGGCAGTTGAATGCCTTTACCATGCAGGAAAAGCGGAAGGCGTTTATGGTGCTGCCGATTAAATCGGTGGGCGTCCAAGGGGACGGACGAAGCTATCGACATCCGGGGCTTTTGAAAATAGACGGTTTTGATCTGGCAAAACAGGAGCAGTTGGCGACCAAGCTGATCAATCATTACAAAGAAATTAATCGCTGTGTAGTGATGTTGGGACAGAATTTTGAAGGCAGTATCAAGCGCATTGTGGCGCCCAAGACCTGTGTGGATGCCGATCGGGTCGAGATTTTACAGCGGGCGGATCATATCGTGACGGAAACTCTTGTTGAACAAAAATTGTATTCAGATGTGTGGCAGTTTCCGACCGTGCTTTTGCCCATTTCATTTAATGATGTAGGTCAAGAGACGATTGTTCTGCGACCGATTGATTCGATTGATGCCATGAGTGCGAGTGTGGGAAAATTGCCCCAGAGTTTTTTCCAGGAAGTCGCTGAGAAAATACTCGAAGATAAATCTATTTCAGCGGTATTGTTGGATGTAACTTCTAAACCTCCGGGAACGATCGAATGGGAATAAAAGCGATATTTTGGGATAATGATGGGGTGCTGGTGGAAACCGAGCATTTGTATGCACAGGCGATTCAGCAGGTGTTTGATCGAATTGGATTTAAGGCGGATGCGGTCGAGCTCTACAAAGAAGAGACGATCAAACATGGTCGGGGGATTTTTCAGGTGGCACAGCGGGTATTGGGATTTTCAGAAGAAGAGCGAAATCAGATGCGGGAGGAGCGCAATAAAATTTATCGAAGTTTGGTGGCGGAAGGCGTGCCGTTAAAAAATGATGTGGAAGAAGTCTTGAAACAATTAAAAGCTTCGGGAAAATATAAAATGGGCATTGTGACCGCTTCGTACAAGCAGGCTTTTGATATTGTGCATGATAAAACCGGCGTTACGCAGTATATGGATTTTGTGCTGACCCGAGAGGATTTTGAGCGGAGTAAACCGTATCCAGAGTGTTACTTGAAAGCGGTTGAAAAAGTGGGATTTACACCGGAATCTTGTCTGGCGATTGAAGATTCTGAACGGGGCATCTTGGCGGCAAAGGCGGCGGGTATCGGGTGCTGGAGTGTCTTGAGCGATTTTACAATGGGGGAAGGATCAGATCAGGCGGACCGGTCTTTGGAAAACTTGACAGAAATCCTTGACATTTTGAAATAAGTCGGTATAAGAGGTCCGATCTTATTTTTTAATCTTTATGATCATGGCTGAAAAAAATAGCAGTTACGGAAGACCGTTTGAGGATGAGAAAGTTGTTGTTGCTGATCAATTAGCTCATTTGGAAGTTGGTGAGGTTGTTACGGTTGAAGCCTTTGATGCAGATGTTACAGAAACAGTGGAAACAGTAGATGTAGCAGCTCTTGTTGAAGATACGAAAGTAGATTCATTGGCAACGCTTGGAGATGTTTTTGAACAAGTCGGACTGTAAAGTTTTGGTTTTGTAAGAAAAGCCGTCGCGATTTATTGCGATGGCTTTTTTTTGTCTGAACTTAATCTACCCTAGCCCTCCTTTTTTAAAGGAGGGAACTTGGTTTTCATGCTTTGAAGTTCGTACTGAGGTGAAAAAATGTAGAACAGGCGCCCCTCTTTTTTAAAGAGGGGTTGGGGGTGATTACAAACTCAGCTTTAGCCCAGCAATCGTCACCACGGTCATCCAAATCCAGAACCACTGTGTGCGGGTGAGTTTTTCGTGGTAGAGGTAGTGGGCCATGAGGGTTGTCAGTGGGATGCCAGCGGTGCCGATGGCGGAGGCCAGACCGATGGGGCCTATGGTGACGGCGTAGGCGAATCCACCGGTGCCTACCATGGTGGGGGAGCAAACAAGGAGGATGCGTTTAAAGGTCTTGAGGCTGATTTTTTCCAGTTTTTTTCCGCCAAAGCTTTGACGGGTAAAGGCGATGAGAAAACTCGTGATTCCGATAAAGGTTTCCCAGAAATAAGCCGAGACGAAAGGATCGAGTTCTTTCGATACTTTGCCCATAAAGAAAAAGGCCAGCGCGACGAGGAAGCCGGAAATGACTTCCCAGATGATGCCACTGATGACTTTGGTGTCGAGGTGGGGCATGTGGTTTTTTGCCATGGCCAGGAGGCTGGTAGCGATGATAATGCCGGCCATCCAAAAGTATTGTTCGCCGGTTACTTGGTCGCCGAAATACAACACGCCCAAGATGATCAGGCCGATGACGCGACTGGAAGCGCCGAGGGCTTGTACGGTTCCAACGGGGAGGCTTTGATAGGCAAAGAAGCTGGTCCATTGGCCTACGGCGCCCAGTACGGCGGCGAGAATGAGAGTGGGGATGAAGGGGAGTACTTGGGAGATATTTTCCCACCCGGCTAAAAACAAAAGAGGTAGCATGGAAATGCTCAGTGAGAGCGTCCGATACATGCCGGCCGATAGATGATCCATCGAGCGGATATATCGCACCATAAAAATACCCTGGAGGGCGTAGGCAAAGGTTGAAAGGAGAATGGCTATAAAGAACATTTGGGTTTTGGGTGAAAGCGCAGTTCGGTATCAGATAAAATGATTTTGGCGCCAGGAGTAAGATACTCAGGGTTTGATTTTATGCGAGAGGTTTGGATTTTTTCTAAATATTTTTCTAAAAATTTTTTAGCTTTGGGAGGCCGTGATGATTTTATTTTTTGTTTTTTAAATTTTTTGATCCAGGATGCGTTGGCATTCTGAAAATCTTGAAATAAATTATAGGGGTCGTAGAGAGGTTTATTAGCAGCAAAAAGCTTTTCACTGTAATCATTTTTTTCTTGAATTTCTAAGTGTTGGTGGGTGATCAAGTGATTCGGGCAGATCTTTCCTGCATGACGGTGGGGTTTGGCAAGTTGTCTGGTGATTTTGAGGATCACGAAAATAAAAAATCTGGCGGTCCAGATCTGTCCTTCACGGGCTATGATAAAAAAGTCGATGTCTGATGTTTTATTGCCTTTGTGTTGGGCGAGGGATCCTGATAAGAAAATTGCCAAAACGCCCGGCATTCGGCCTAAAATGCTCGCCCAGAGTTTTGCTTTGCCTTCATAGATCATCGTGGCTAGCTTAGCTTATAAGCTGGTAATCGGCAAAAGCGTGGCATCCCATAGTTTTCCGTGGGTGAACTGAGCGTTTTGTTTTTCCGTTTGGAATTCTTCGCCGTTGAAAACGTTTGTTCGAAGGAAATCATATTTTCTTCGCAGAGAGGTTGATGTACGGGCAATGTGTCGGAATTTGTCTCCGTGAAGTCGGTAGAACAAGTAGCTTTCGGAGAAGTCTTCAAAAGGATCGCTCATGGCATAACCCGAGACAAAGTCTTTGCGCTTGGTACCGCGTCGTCGGTTTTTGTCGTTGATCCAAGAAATACGATAAAATTTCACGCTGGGGTCATCGGAAAAGATTGATCTTTTACCGTCACGAAATTTGGTTCGGTGTCCTTTGGTTCCTTTGAGGTGCCCGAGATCGACGATGTGTCCCATCTCATGAATAAAAACACTCATGAATTCATCACGGGTTTTTATTTTCCCTGTGTTGAGGATGAGTTTTTCGTGATTGGCCATACCGCGTGAATAATGCGCTTTGTTGCGCAATTCCAGTTTTTTGAGTTGTTTTGTGTGCGCTTTGGGTAAAGCATTCATTCCCTGGGAGAGAGTTCTTCGGTAGGCAATAAGTTGTTTTCTTTCGGTAGGATCTTGGAAATTTTGAGCTGAAAAGTGCCCCTTCCAGGCTGCAGCGTGGTAGGATTCGGTGATCTCTCCGTCCGCAATAAAAGAGGATTGAAACACGAAGAATGAAGATAAAAGAATGGAAAACATAGGAAAAGGCGTGGCGAAGAAATATTCGTCAGGTTTCTATGTTTGTTTTGTGTACATCTTTTACACTGTTTTCAATAAAAAGTCAAGTGACAATACTAAGTTTCCTCTTATAATTTTGGCGAAATGAAACTTCAAGAAGCGTTTGCAAAGTTACTCTCTTCTCCGAACATCGCTTCTGATGAACCGATTTATGAGCAGTATGACAAGAACGTCCAGGGCAATACGGCCCATGAGCGCGGGGCTGTGGCGGCTTCTGTGATCACGCCGTTTCAGGATTTTTCTGAGCTTAAAGACGCTCCCGAGGGAAAAATAGGCGTTGTTATTGCGACGGCAGGGAATCCGAATTTGGCGAAAATTGATCCAAAATATGCGGCCCAGTCGGCTGTTTTTGAGGCGACGCTGAAGCTGGCTTGTGTGGGTGGGGAGCCTTTGACCATGACGGATTGTTTGAATTTTGGAAATCCGGAAAAAAAAGATCAGATGGGGCAGTTTGTTGCGGGCGTGGAGGGCGTGAAAGAGGCTTCTAAGAAACTTAATATTCCGATCGTTTCCGGAAACGTATCGCTCTATAACGAGTCTGGGGGGAAGTCGATTCCACCGAGTGCTTTAATTTCGGTATTTGGACGCGTGATGGAGGTCGACAAAGTGCCTTCGAAAATTTTATCCCATAAGTCGGGCATGAAATTGTTTTTATTGGGAGGGCGTTCGGAGGATCTAGGCGGTTCGGAGTTTCTTCGGGTTTGTGACAAAGAAGACACACGTCTGCCGGAACTTGATTATGAAAAGTTTAAAAATTTAGCGCAGCAAGTGAGAGAAGGCGTTTCGCAAGAATTGTTTACTATGGCCAGTCCTATTTTGCGTGGTGGTTTGGGGGTGGCGGCGTTTGGAAATGTGAAATTAAATATTCCAGAAGGCGTATCAGTGCCGCACTTTTTGTTTAGTGAGGATTTGGGAGTGCTCGTCGCGAGTGATCAAACGGATGAAGTTATGAAGCTGGGCGGAATTGAGGTGGGGGAGGTTATAGAGGGCGATGTGATGATTATTGAACAGGCTGGAGAGGTCTTGTCTGAGATAAAAATAGAGTCTTTGCGTCAGGTGTGGGAGGATCGATTGCGATCGATTGTGTAAATTAGAAAGGAAAAGGCTGGGAATCAAGGCCTTTTTTCGTGGATTTTTGTAATTTGTGATAGAATTTATAAGACATGAAAAAGTATGCTCCGGTTCTCGCGCTTTTGACTTTGAGTCTGGGAATGCAGGGCTTTTTAGGAGCGACCTTGATGCAGTCTTCACCGGGGGTGGGGGGATTTTTGACGGCGTCGGTGACACCAACGTTTGTTACGAATGCCGATATTTTGAATGCAGTGAATCGTGTTGCAAGTGGCCCACAGACGATTGAGAGGAGTTCTGTTGCTTCGGCGGAGGATCTTATTTTTATAGATAGTGAATTGGGGAAGAATCCGGCGATTGCCACTATTCAATTTGAAGAAAATGGTGGGTCCACTACCGATAGGATTCGAGCTCGGCAAGCGGCTTTGGAGCGGGCTAATGAAGTGTCTATTGAGGCGTTTGCATTGCTTAATGGTGGGGCCTCTCTCGGAGAAGTAAATCTCTTTCTGGGACGGGCTAATGATGAATTTACGGGGGCTTATAATCTTCCGGGGAATGTTTTGAAGCAGATTGTTGGGGAGGGAGCGGTTGTGGATTCTTATGATGATTTGTCAGAAGGGACTGTTCAGTTGCTTGAAGATCTTGGGATGAATCCTGTGGATGATGAGGATGTGGGGTTAGGGTCGCCTGCAGAGGTTTATAATTCTGCGGAGGAGGAGGCAGCAGGGAGGTATCAGTTGCTTGAAGATCTTGGGATGACCTCTTTTTCGGAGTCAGAGGAATATCAGGAGGCTCTTACAGAAGATGTTAATGATATGATTGATGAGTCGATGAGTGGAGGAGGTGATGAGGAGGTTGTAGATTCAGAGTCTCCTGCAGGGATTGCTCTGGATGATTTCGAAACTATTTCTTTGGGAGATTTAGATTCGTCGGGATTACTAGAAGAGACTGAAACGCCTTTGGTGGCAAGGGAAGATTTATTTGCCGAGCCTGATGGGATTAATTTGGATGACTTGGATGATGAAGTAGTGTCTGAAGACGAGTTGGTGTCGGTGTCAGAAGATGGGGCGCTCAATCTTGATTCGGAGGTGGGGAGTGAGGGGGGTGATTTGGAGGAGATGGATTTTTCTACGGTGCGTCTTCAGG
Organism: Patescibacteria group bacterium UBA4473; assembly: GCA_002389285.1. Classification (GTDB taxonomy): domain Bacteria; phylum Patescibacteriota; class Gracilibacteria; order UBA4473; family UBA4473; genus UBA4473. The sequence goes on along the minus strand of DGOF01000009.1, from coordinate 4,748 downwards.
GGCGATTGGCGACTTTAGAAGTATCACAAATGGAATTATCGAATGCGATGATGTCGTATTCTTTTAGCGGGGAGGAGGATGTGACTTCTTTGCAGCAAGCATTGAATAGCTTTTCAGTACCGACGACGGTTGAGGAGGTCGACGTGGCAGAAAGTGAATTGGAAGAAATCAAGCAAGCATTTTTGGTGATGAAAGGGGATGTTGTGGAAAGTGAGAGTATTGTTCAGGAAGAGGCAGCAGTGCCTTCGGGACCTTCTTTGCAGGAGCGATTGACAGCTTTGGGTGCAGCAAGAGACTTATTGGAGCGTGAAATGCTGGCTTACGTAGAGTCAACAGGACTTAATGCCGGGTCTGCTCAGGCAGACTTGGTAGCATTTTCTCGGTTAGCGCCGATGACGATTGAGGAAGTTGAAGTGGCGGAAAATACGTTGGCACAAATACGAAATGATTTTTTGGCTCTGCAGGGACTTTCTACTTTGGAGCCGGATGCGGTGATGTTGCAAGAGCAATGGGGGGTTTTGGAATTATCAAAAATGAACTTAGAAAGTGAGATGCTTTCCTATAGTTTGAATGGGCCGGGGGATGTTTCTTCTGTGCGGCAGGCCTTGTCGGATTTTGATCAGAGACCTTCGCCGACGACTGTTGAAGAGCTCGAAGCGGCGGAAGTGGCGTTGGAACTCATTAGGCAAGACTTTTTAGTGGTTCAAGAGACGAAAGAAGCGCCTTCTGATGATCAGCCGGATGTTGTTGCGGGGGATGATGTTTCGGCCGCCGTGCAACGTGTCGAAAATGGGCCTCAGACGATTGATAGGAATGAGGTTTCTTCGGCCAATGATCTTGTTTTTATAGATAGCGTCTTGGGAAAAAGTCCGGCGATTGAATTTATTAAATATGAAGAAGATGGAAGAGGTTTGTCGGAAAGGCTTCGTAGCTATCAATCAGCATCGTCAGAAGTGATGAGTGTGTCCGGGGAGGTGCTTTCTCAGATTAATGCTGGCTTGTCCACGGATGAGGTAAATCTCCTGATTTTGAATGCGAATAATGAATTTATGATGAAACATCAGGTGATGGGGAAGGTTTTTAAGGAAGTTGTCGGGGATGCCGAGACTGAGGTGCTTCATAGTGCAAGTCAGGGACCAACAGAGGTAAGAGCCGAGTTGGAGCGGCAGAGAGATCTCGTGAAAGCGGAGATTGATGCGGTTGAGAGCGGCGTTCTTGCGTGGGTTGCGGATGGGACCGGTCGAGATCATGAGTCCTTGGCGGGTTGGCCTGAGCTGATGCAGACTCGAGATGAGGTTCTGGGAGTGGAGGCGACTATTAGGGAGCTTTTAGAGGGAATGCCTTTAGAGTCTCTGCAGGAAGAAGTAGGTGAAAAGTTTCAATTATTGGAGAGCCTGCCACCGAGGATTCGAGAAGCGCAAATAAATCTTGAGGCATCCATGCTGTATGATCCGAATACGGATTCGGCAAAAATCATACAGCAACTGATTGATCATCGAGAGCGTCTTCTGTCGGATATTACTGCGGTTGAGGATGGAATATCTTCGTGGGTTGACGAGGGGGAGGATCGACGTTCGACTATGTTGAAGGGATGGGCTGATTTGCAGGGTTTAAAAGGGGAGGTTCTTACGGTGAATTCGGCTATATCGGATTTGGAAATGGGTGAGCCGGTGGCAGCCGTTCAGATGAAAATAATGCAAGCCTTTCAATTGATCAAGGAGCTGCCGGTACGTATTGAGTATGCTCAATCTACGCTTGGGGCGGCAACAACGCTTGCATCAGAAATACTGGCCTTGTTAGATCAGGGGCGGGAGGTTGCACGGGCTATTGAACAATCAGTGTTGGATTGGAGTAATGAGGATCCTCATAACAGAGCGCCTTCTGATCTTTATGGTTGGAAAGTTTTTGTTGATACAGGGTATGTCTTATTGGATATTCGAGAAGATTCAGATGATAAGAAGCTTGCCTGGGGGCCTCAGACGATTGAGTTCATTCGTCAGCAGCAGGCGATAATTGTGAAGAAGGGAGAGGATATGCGTGCGGAAATGGATGGGCTGATCTCAAGCGGAGAAGTTTTAGATGAATTGCGGGTTGCCGTTTCACAGGGTCTTGCGAGTGTGACGGAGATTGAGGGATTGGTAGCGGATAGGGAGGAAGAAGGAGCTGCCGTCGGAGGATTGGGGGATCTTGCGGGGTGGGATGCCTTGATAAGTGCAAAAGAGGAGTTATCTCAGATACAAAATAGTTTAGAGACGGAGATGAGTGTGGCAGAGATTCAACGTCAATTGTCATTGGTTCAGGAAATACAGGCTAAAATTACGGAAGCGGAAGATGCGATTCGTGCGGATATGGCGGAACGTGATGGCTTGGACCCGAGTGAGTTGCAGAAAGATCAATCGGAAGAACTTTTGCGCCTGACAGAGCAGGCTGGGGAGATGATGAGACAGGCTTTGGAGTTCGTGTCAGATTGGGTTAATGCTGACTCTGATGGACTGCGTGATGAGGAGGATCTTTCTGGGTGGGAGCCTCTGAAGGCCTTGGAAAGTGATTTGGAAATGATTCTGGAGGCTTTGGAGGATGATTTAGGGTTGGAAGAGTTGCAGCGTCAACTGGTTGTTGCGAAAGAGCTCTTACCAAAGATTCAGGCGGTATCAGATCAAATTCGTTCTGAGTTGGCCGCTCTTACTTTGGCAGATCCAAATGCTGATCCTCATGAATTGGCGGATCAGCTTCAGCGAGCAAAAGACGAATCGATGGTGTATGTTGAGAAGATCCGAGTTCTTTTGGAAGAGCGAGTGGACGTATCTATGGATGCCTTTAAGGAGAAGAGTGAGTTTGGTCGTGTAGAGTCTTATCTGGTTTTGGCGGATGATAAGATCTTGGCTCTGCGAGTTGGGGATTCTATAGATTCTTCAGATTTAGAGATTATTTTTGAATTGAAAGAGCTTGCGATGGATGATCATGCGAAACTTCTGGAGATGCATCAAGAGCGAGATGATTTCTTGGGTAAAATTCAGCAGGAAAAGGACCGAGCGATGGATTATATTTCGAAGATTGAAGAAACCTTGGATGAATGGGAAAACGCAGGGAATCTGCAAGGGCGAGAGGATTTTGAAACAAAAAGTGGGTTGGCGCAGTTGATGTCCGATATGCTTTTTGTGGATACTGCGATAGAAGCGATTCATACCGGAGTGGCTTTATCTGACCTAGAAAATTTGGAGGTTATTTTGGGACTTGGGGATCGTGCGTTGGAGGTTCATTCTGAGTTGATGTTGTTTGGTCGAGAGAGCGATAAAGCGCGAGTAGATTTTTTGAAACGGCTGCAGAAGGAAAAAGACCGCGCGGATGAATATATTAGTAAGACTGAATCGATGGTGGAAGACTGGAAATCTGTCGACCATGAAAATAGTATTGATAATTTTTATACGGAGGGTGATTTGTCTCAAGCGGATTCTTATCGCTCTATTGCAAAAACTCTTTTGGAAGAAATTAAGGCGGGTGCTGCTTTGGACGCACCGGGAATCGAATCAGCTTTGATGGCTGGAGAGCTTGCCGAAGATATTTATGTGAAGTTAAAAGCCGTCCTTCTTAAAGAGATACAGCGGGAAAAAGATTTTGCGCCGACGCTTCCGGTCGAAGCGTTGGAGGAGATTCCAGAGCTTCCGCCTTTAGAGTTGGTGGATGTTACGACGATAATGCCGCAGTTGACTTCGGTTGATCCGTGTAAGCGTCCGATTGAGTTTGAAGACAAGTATCGACAATGTATGGATACTTTGTCCTCTGACATTGAGTACAATCAATTGAAGCTGAGAGAATTGGGAGAACTGAAAGAGAGTGTTCCGACTTTATTGGGGGAGCAGGATTCGCGGCAAGAGGCGTTTCAGGAAAAAATAAATGAGTATCAACTTGAAATTGATCAGTATAAACTGGACCTTCAGCAGATTCGGGATGACGAAGCTGCGTCTGCATCGCCGTTTGATGAGGGACAACCTGAGATGACGACGAGTGGTTTGGGATTGGAAACTAAAATTGAGCAGCGGGAAGAGGCCATAAGGGGTCTGGAGGTTTTGATTATCGAGTTAGAAGCTCATGTGGAGGGGTTGGAAGTATCTGCTGAAGCGATTCCGGGAAAGCAGGTAGAATTTGCGGGGGTGATTGCGGCACATCTTTTATACTTGGATAGTTTGGCGAATGGTTTTGATGACTTTCGTCTTAATCAGGCTACGAACAGTGGGGAACGGGCTGCTATTCAGGCTGAGATTGACAAGGAGCATGCTGAGAAAAAAGAACGAGAAGATCGTTTGGCAAAGCTTAAGGCTCTTTTGGAGGGGGGAGCGAGTCAGGAGCAGATTAAGAGTGCTTTTATTTTTCTCAGTGAGGAGGAACAAGCGATTGTGGATGAGCACTTTGGGAGACAAGATCGGTCTGCGGAAGATCTCAAAGCGTTTCGTGAAAAACGACAATCTATTATTGATTCCGTCACAACCCAGGCGTGTGGACTGTCGAATCGGGGACGATGTTTTCCGATTTTCCCCGGGCCGATGCGAGAATGTACCGTATTTGCTCCGGAAGGGTATTTAGAGGTTTGGCGTGAACGGAACGAAGAATGTCAGAATTTGCCGGGGGTTGATGCGGGGGTTGTCATGACCTGTTGTGCGTATGATGATGAGTTTAAGCCGGATGCTACTCGTACTTTCCCTCTTGATCCGGAAGATAATGTGGGGATTGATCCGAAGCATTATGTCTTT
>DGOF01000005.1 GCA_002389285.1 Patescibacteria group bacterium UBA4473 | reverse complement strand
ATAACCCGAAGGTCGGAGGTTCGAGTCCTCCCCCCGCAACCATTCTTCGCTTTAGCGGAGAATGCCCTTCGTAGCCTTGGCGAAGAAGGGCGCATGACATTACACGGACCTTGTTCATTCCTATCGCTATGAATGGCACAGCCTTTTACTTGCAAGGCTTTTTAAAATATGTTGTAAAAAAAGGTGGCTGACCCCATTTACTTTTCATAACCCGAAGGTCGGAGGTTCGAGTCCTCCCCCCGCAACCATCCTTCGCTAAAGCTATGGATGGCAGGCCAAAAAAATAGTTTTGTCCCCGTAGGGGGTAAAGCTATTTTTTTATAAAAAAGGGGCTGATCCCATTTCTCTAAAACGACGCCCTGGAGAAAGGGCGTCGTCCTGTAGAGGTTACGGTTTTTAGAAATGCTAGCCCTATGCTTCTGCTTTCTGATACCACTCTCTAATGCGGGTCTTAAAATTTTCTTTTGCGGCAGCGACTTTTGCTTGGTAGGCGGCCCAGATCTGTTCAGCTTGTTCACTCGCGGTTCCCTCTGCTGCTGTTTTTAATTCTTGGCAGAGAGCTTCTATTTCCTCGGCAGATGCTTCAGGAAAAATATCTGCGCCTATCTCTTCCAGAGTGTCCGTGACTTTGGGCGTAAGGAGCATTTCCTCGTCAGGGAAGCAAAAGGATACTTGAGGAGCGCCCACCTGAAAACCGCGGGTAACCTGGTCAACCTGATCCAGATCCGCTTCCTCAGAAGATCCTGAATGATAGACCTCCGATATATTATACACCCGGCGTCCAGCGCTTTCGAGGGTATTGAATTGAGATCGAGAATTGTAAAGAAGTTTCATTTTTAAAAGAGTTAAGAAAATCTTTTTGTTAACTATAGCAGAACTAAGAAACATGTCAAGTTTTATTGCATTGCAGCGTCAAGGTAACACTCGTAATGGGAAAAAATGGGGTCAGCCACCTTTTTAATCACAATAAAACAAAAAATAGTCCAACTCAAGAACCAGAAGAGAAAAAAACTACAATATTAAATCTATCTTAAATTTTTGACGAGCCACTTTGTTTTCTTTAGAAACAAAGAACCTTCCTTAGTATTTTTCTCCATACCATCATTTAACAAGAACCTTAGAATGGCACGGAGCTTGCGAACTGATATTGGGGGACAGATTTATCACGTCCTTAACAGAGCTAATGCAAAAGTGAAAATTTTTGATAATGAAAATGATTATCGACTCTTTGAAAAACTCCTAGAAGGAGCCACTACTAAATACGAAGTCAAAATTTACGCCTACTGTGTTATGCCCAATCACTGGCATATTTTGTTGAAGACAAAAAAAGACGGAGAACTTTCTAAATTCATGAGCTGGTTAACAAATACTCACACCAAGAAATGGCACAGCCTAAGAGAAACAACCGGAGAGGGACACCTTTACCAGGGAAGATACAAGTCGTTTATTTGCCAAGATAACGATTATTTTTTAACGCTTGTTCGCTATATCGAGAGAAATCCCAAAAAAGCGAATCTTGTACCCAACTCAGAAGATTGGAAATGGTCCAGTGTCTGGCGCAGAACAAAGGGGGATAGACAGAAAAAAAATCTTCTTTCTCCTTGGATACTAAAGGAACCTGAAAATTATCTTTTCTTTCTTAATGAACCACAAACAGAACAGGAACTCGCGAAGATCGAGCATGCCATTAAAAAAGGAAGCCCCTACGGAAACGATCATTGGACCATTCGCATAGCCAAGAAATTTAATCTACAATCAAAACTGAGAAATGTTGGCAGACCAAAAAAAGATGGTCTTTAAAAAGGTGGCTGACCCCATTTATCATTTATACATTTCATTTATCCTTTCAAACTCGATAAAAGCGTTTCCCAAAGTTTTTGATGCCAAAAATGATAGTATTTTTTCCACTGTGGATAAGGCAATCCTGGTTGAGAGTTGAGTTCGAAAATTTTGGGTCCTTCCGCGGTATGCCCAAAGTCAATCGAGTAAATACGCGGAAAATAACGCTCAAGTTTTTGGTCGACCTGAGAACAAATATCTAAAATATCTTCCGGCAATTCTTTTTTATCAATTTCTTTCAACGATCCGCCTTTTGAAACATTTGAAATTTCTTTGCCTTCGGAGGGCTCACGCACATAGATCTGAATAATCTCTCCATTCATTAATAAAACACGCAAATCATGAAGTGAGTCAACCACGCCTTCTATGCCTTCCGAGGTATCAAGAAATTCTTGCACAATAGAAGGTTCGACGACCTCAATCGCATCGACTTCATCGGATTCAAAAATTTGAATGCCTTTTCCCTCTTGGCCCTTTAACGGCTTCATAATAATTTTAGAAGAAGGCATTCTTTGCGCTGCTTGGACGAGTTGTTCATCATTTTCCACTTCAATACTTGCCGGTGAATATTCAGGAAATAAAAGCGCTGTCCGCATCTTGTCCTTACACAAACGATCTAACTTCGGATGATTCACAATGTTCGCTTCATCATCAGAGGCCACCAAAAAATCACCTTTATTGTAAATAATATCTGCATAAAAAGGCGCTTCTATCGATACAAATTTCTGTGCATCAAAATCAAATTTCTGTCCATAGGAAAAAGTACTATGACCGGCATAGCTTTGCCCTCGAACGATATAAAACTCCACATGGGGAGAAACCTTTCGTGCGGAATGAAAAAAATCAATATAAGATTTTCTATATCCAGGGATATTAAAGGGATAGCTTCCTAGTTCTTCGGAAGAAAAGTACACCGCTACATTCAAAGAGAGTTGATTTTCAAAAGGTTTTGATGAAGAAGTGCTCATGATACTCTCTCAACATAGCACATTCGCTTGAGGGAATACATAAATAATCTCACATCCGCACCTGTCCCTCTCCCACAATCACCCACTTATACGTGGTCATCGCTTCAAGCGCCATAGGGCCTCGAGCGTGAAGCTTTTGGGTAGAGATGCCTATTTCTGCCCCCAGACCCAGCTGTTCGCCATCAGAGAATCCGGTCTCGGTATTCCAAAACACACACGCCGAATCAATCTGATTCAAAAAATATTCAGCACTGGTCTGATCTTCGGTGATGATCGCGTCACTATGCCCAGAAGAATACTGATAAATATGATCACAGGCTTCTTCGAGGCTTTCTACCGTTTTTATGACGGCCTGGAATCCTAAAAATTCTGTCCCAAAATGTTCTGCTTTTGCCGGTGATAAAAGCTCTGATTTATAGTGTCCTGTGAGCGAGGCCAGCGCTTTCTCTTCCGCAAAAAGATGAACATTATAATTCTCTAATTCGTGTACTAATTCTGCTAGATCCGAAAGACGATCTTTGTGTATCAATAAACAGTCTAACGCATTGCATACACTGGGCCGTCGCGCTTTAGCCGAGAGAATAATTTTCTTGGCTTTTTCTGTGTCGCCCAAGGCATCAAAATAAGTATGGACGACGCCGGCCCCGGTTTCAATCACCGGTACTTTTGAATTCTCCCGCACAAATTTTATCAATCCCTGGCTTCCGCGAGGAATGATGACATCCACGTATTCATCCGCTTGGAGCAGCACTTTTACGGCTTCTCGATCGGCCGGCAGCAGATAGATACAAGATATTGGAAGATCATGCTGTTGCAATACTTCTTGTATAAGCTTCACCAAAACTTCATTCGAATCTTTCGCGTCCGATCCGCCTTTGAGGCAGACGACATTTTTTGTTTTAAATCCGATGCTGAAAGCATCAACCGTCACATTGGGACGGGCTTCGTAGATCATACCTAAAACGCCGATAGGAATTTTTGTCTTGTGAACAGAGAGTCCATTTTCAAGTGTCTTAGCATCAAAATTCTGTCCAAGAGGACTCTCTAAACAACTGACCTGCTCGATACTCACGGCGATAGATTCTATGCGTTCGGAGGTTAATTTTAGTCGATCGTATTTTGGATCTTGCTCGTCCATGCGATCCAGATCTTTTTGATTGGCCTCAAGAATCAGATCTTGATTGGAGAGCAAAGCCTGAGCGATATCTTTCAAAAGCTTGTTAATTATTTCAGGCGAAACTTGTCGCAATTTTCTTGCGGCTTCTTTGGCCTGTTTTAGATGCGTGCGTATTTCGTCCTGCATGGATTACGTATTAAGGTTTTTCATATGTTCTGCAGCCTCTTGTAGCGCCTTCTGAAAGATCTCCTGAAAGCCTTGTTGCTCAAGTGATTGGGTCAAACATTCTGTGACGCCGCCTTTGCTACTGACATTTTTCTGAAGTTCTTGTGGCGAATTATTTTCCAAGAGCTTGGTCGTGCCTTCAATTGTTTGCTTTACTATTGCTTGTGCCTCGGCCTCTTGAAACCCCAGATTTTTTGCCTGCGTGATCATGGCTTCATACCAGTAGGCCAAATACCCTGGACCACAGCCAGAAATAAGAGTCATCTTATCGACCTGCTCTTCTGATTTGAGTTCTAGCGCCAGACCACCAGAAGACATAAGATCTTGCAATTCTTGTCTTTCAGAGGCCTCACATCCCACCGAAGTCCATCCCAAAACGCCCTGTTGGTCTTTGACCGAGAGGTTCGGCATACACCGGATGATTTTAGACACCGCCAACTGTTCTTTGAGATCTTGCAGCGAAACACCCGCCATGACAGAGAGCATTATTTTTTCTTTTAGATTTGTTTGCTTCAGCTCAGAAGCCAAGTCTGAAAACACCTGCGGCTTTACGGCCAGGAGTATAACATCACTGCCTCGACACACGTCCTCCAGAGAGAGGTCTGAAGCAAGTCCCAACGCCTGGATCTTGTCTGGATGACGATCAAAGACGGCGACTGAATAATTATTTTTCATAAAAGACTGCGCCAAAGCGCCTCCCATATGACCGCAACCGATAATGCCTATTTTCATTGGTATACAAAAAATCGATCATAATGAATCAGAAAGGGTTTGTTTTGGAGCCCAGCATATTCCTGCGCTGTTTGGGCGTCATACTCCGCGATGCCCAACCCAATATGCGTTTCATCCGCGCCTAAAACTTCTACCAGATCGTCTTTATTGAAGTCCCCCTGTACGTCCAAAATCCCAACCGGCAACAAACTTCTCGCACGACTGTGGTCTTTAAAAAGCTTTGTCGCCGTTGCATCAATGATAATTTTTCCTTTCGCACGACTAAATTGATGCAACAGTCGTTTTTTAAAATTATTCAGACTTATGTCTTCTCGGGGTGGAAACCAGGTCCCACATTTTTCGCCGTTTACGATTTGAATCAGCACGTCTTGTGTCGCCAACGAAGTAATCAAACAAGCACAACCCATATGTGCCGCTTTGTTACAACTTCGTATTTTGGGCAGCATGCCGCCCCGTCCGAAATGTGATTTTTCATCCGTAATATATTGTTTCGCATCCTCTAGATTCTTCACTTCTGGTATGAGTTGCGCTGTAGGATCGTGTGGATTTTTGTCATACAGTCCCTTTACCTCGGTCAGCAAAACAAATTTATCTGCGGAAAACTGAAGCGCCAAGAGACTTGCCAGCTCATCATTGTCGGTGAACATAAGTTCGCGCACCGACGTGACATCATTCTCGTTCACGATCGGAAGAATATTGTTTTCTAGTAAACACTGGATGCAATTGTGAATATTCGTCGTCGTGTCATTTTCATCGAAATCATTTTTAGTAATGAGAACCTGTCCCATAGCAATGCCTAAATCAGCCAAAATTTTTCGATAAGTTTCCATCAAGTATGGCTGCCCCAAAGCCGCCCGCACCTGTTCTGCTGCCACCTCTCCTTGGGACGAAGTAATCTCTGACTTCAAGCCTTTTCCGGCGGTTACCGCTCCACTACTCACTAATATAACCTGAATGTTCTGATCCCGAAGACACTTGATCTGCTGACACAAATCTTCCAAAGCCTGAATATTCAAGCGCTTATCTTCTTTTAAAAGACTATTCGACCCAATCTTGATCACCCATAATTCAGCATTTGTTTTCATCAGAATGAGCCTACTTATTACGCATCGTTTTGTCTATGTCCGGTTGATCTAGTGGAAATTTTGATGTAGCGACCTGCGCCATTGTTTCAGTAGAACTCCCAAATTGACAACGCACAATCATATTATTGGGTTGTTTATTTTTCACCGCTTCTTCCAACGGAATCCCCGTAATAATAGCTCGAACAATACGATTCACACTTTCATGACCAATAATTACTATATTTTCCTCTCCCACAATCGAATGAATATCTAAAACATTTGATCGGATTCTTTCATAAACATCATGATACGACTCTCCCCCAGGAAATTTAACATGAAGTTTTCTTCCTACACGCTGCTCAAAAAATGGATGATTTTTTACGTCTTTTTGATATCTTCCTTGAAAACGACCGAAGTCCATCTCACGCAGTGCTGGCAAAACTTCAACACTTAAACCTAATGCCTCTGACACTTGTGCAGATGTCATCAGACATCGCCCCAAGGGACTACTAAAGATCGCTGAAATATTTTTATTTTTCAAAAACCGTCCCACAACTCCCGCTTGCCACTCGCCCTTGGGGGTCAATGGTGAATCCAAGAACCCTTGGTATCTCTTTATTTTATTCCATTCCGTCTCTCCATGACGAGCGATATAAACGTACCCCGATTCCGATGGTCTATCATTCATATTTTATGATTTACGAAGTGCCCCCCGCCAGGTATTAGCAATTCCTGACTGATTACAAAGATTGTGAATAAGCCGATAGTTCGTTTTTCCCATTAGAGCTCTTCCCATATAAGAAGCTAATATATTTACCATGTCTAAATTAATTAATTCTCGTCGAGAAAACCCTCTATAAACATCCTCATCCAACTCCTCATTTCCGTCATATATTTTTAAAAAATCAAGCGCCTCTGAGGGCGAAGCTCCTTCCAAAATAAGTCTGGAAATAAATTTTGTAACATCAAACTCAAAATCACCACGACTCAACAAGGGATCAATTGTAACGAGTTTTCGATCATTAAATACGACTAAATTTTCTGGTTTAAAATCTCCTAAAATAATATCTGTATCTTCATAACAATCACTCACAACATCTTGAACTTTCTCTTCATAATCTTGGATAATGGACATAACATATGCATGAAGTTCATTAAAAGATCTGTTCACCGAATTCGTTCCAATATCAACCTCTTCCGGTTTATTTAAAAAAACATTGGAAGCCATTGAATTACGATCGATAAAACGTGAAACAAAGTTCGCCACAGGATGAGCACTTTGCGAAGGGTTAATTCTTATAAGCTCTTCATCAAGATCCGTCACGCCCGAAATTTTTTCATGAAAATCATTAATCAGATTTGCAGCGGCCACCAAAAAACTTCGAAACATCCCCTCCGGTTCTCTCATTAATTCATAAAAAGGATCTCCCATATCAAGCGTTGCTAATTCATGTGTTTCCTTTAAATAAATAATTTCATCAGGAATCGCCATCCCAATGTCTGCCAATACTTTATATTGTCGGTACTCAAGTTTATTGTGATCGGGTTTTACAAAGTATTGCTTTCCCGTATCCACTGATTGAAATTTTCTCACAAATCGCGTAATCGTATGAACCCCCCCCACACGCGCAACGCTCTTCTGAAAATCTTGTGATGATTGTTCTGAAAGACTCATAATTCTAAATAAGGTTTAAGTGTCTCTATCAATACCTGCTCCTTCTGCAAAATTGAATTTTTTGTTTTATAGGCTATATGCGGAGTATAGTACGGCGCATATTTTTCACAGACTTCTTCTGAAGCGTCCACATCACTAATGAAATCAATATACGGAAGTTTTCCCGCCGCTATTGCTTCCACTAAAGGCTTGCTCGGCATCACGATATCTCGTGAAATATTTGCAATAACTAATGGAGACATTCTTTGTTGCAATATCCCTTCTGTCAGGAGTGTTTCTCTTGCATCTGCGGAAATTACCAATCCATCAACTTCTTGTACCAAATCTTCTAAATTTTTATACGATGCTGATATGTCTTTCCGTGTTCTTGAAAAATAAAATATTTCACAATCAAATGCCTTTTCTAATATCTCCGCCACTCTCGAACCAATCGATCCCCATCCAATAATTCCTATTTTTTTTCGAAATAACTCTTCTCGAATCGGTTGAACTCGATTAAAAAGTGTAAAAAGCATGTAAATCGTAAACTCTGCTACTGACTGACTATACACGCCTTTAAGATTTTTATACTGAATGCCTTTTTCTTGAAAGAAATTTTCTTTTGGAGACATTGATGTGGCCGAGGACCATTGAAAAAAAAGTTCTAATCGAGGAAATTTTTCTAAATAAGATTCTTTAAAAGTATAATTTCCATTCCAGACCAAAACACGACACCCTGAAAAATCTTCTTCCAGGTCTGTAATATCGGTTATTCCACTACGCTGTCTTGCTGTGGTTGTTAAATTACATTTATAATTCAATAATTCTCGAGACTTTTGCACATCATCTTTCATTATAGTACATAGATATACAAAAAGTTTAAATATGTCAAAATGAAGACGTGCAAAGTTAAGATAACTTACAAAAACGCCTCTTTATGAAAATCCTTGCCTTTGAAACCTCCTGTGATGACACCTGCGTAGCCGTCGTAGAAAACGGAACGCGTGTCCTGGCAAATATTCGACAGGCCCAGGGAGAACATAACCAATATCACGGTGTCGTGCCGGAGATCGCGGCCCGGCTGCACGCCGAGCACTGGCGGGGCGTACTGGATCAGGCGTTAAAAGAGGCAGATTTAAAAATAGAAGATATAGATGCGATCGCCGTGACCCAAGGTCCGGGACTGCAAACATCACTTCTCAATGGCACCACCGCCGCGAGTTTTTTGAGTCTGCTCTATCAAAAACCACTTATTCCCGTGCATCATATTCATGGGCATTTGTGTTCTGTGTTTTTAGAGCGCGAAATTTCTGAGATTCAATATCCGTGCCTGACCCTCACCGTCTCAGGCGGCCATACGAGTTTTTATCGCTGTGAATCGCCAACGCAGATCACGCAGATAGGTCAAACTCTGGACGATGCCGCCGGCGAAGCCTTTGATAAAACCGCCAAAATGCTCGGACTGGACTATCCCGGAGGACCGATTGTTAGTAAATTGGCCGAAGAAGGCGACGATCAAGCCTATAAACTCCCTTTGATTGTCATGGCCAAAGCCAGCTTGGACTTTTCTTTCTCCGGACTCAAGGCGGCTGTCTATCGCATTGTGCATGATGAAAATTTCAAAAAGACGCCCTCAGAAATAAAAAATCTTTGTGCGAGTTTTCAAAGCATCACCGCCAAAACTTTTCAAAAAAAATTACAGCGCGCGCTGGATCAGTATCCGGACACGGCCCAAGTGCATTTTGTGGGTGGAGTGTCAGCGAATACGCGTATTCGAGAGGCACTTGATGTTGTTGCTCGGGCGCATTGCGATGCGCCCCTACAAGTTCCCATCGACATGAGTTACTGCACCGACAACGCGGCCATGATCGCGAGTGCGGCTTATTTCAACTACCAAGAAAATCCCGCTTGTGCAAAGACTCAGTTTATCGATGCTGATTCAAGATTGAAAATATAAATATATATTTCCTCGTCATCACGATAATCTTTTCAATCCCATAAATCCGGGTTCAGACAAAAAAAACGACGCCCCACCGGGGCGTCGCTACAGGGAGAATAATATTCGCCCCTACAAATTTCAGATAATTACTTCACCAACTTCTCCTGTGCTGGATCTTCCGGTGGTTCCTCTTCTTTCAGGATGAGGGAGATAGAAGAAACAAAATCGCTCTTGGTCTTCATCAAGATCACGCCCTGAGTCGATCGACCAGAGGTTTTGATTCCCTCAAGTGACATACGGATCGTCTGACCATTTTTCGTCACAATCAAGAGATCTCCGTCTGCATCAGGACTGATCACTCGTGCACCCGCAATATTTCCTGTTTTCTTGGTCAGATTCGAAACCTTGATTCCTGATCCACCACGTGATTGGGTTCGGTACTGAGCGACTTTCGTCATTTTCCCAAGTCCATTCTCTGTGACGACGAGCAATTTAGCTTCTTCGGTTCGTAAAACATCCATTTCGATGACGCGATCATCGCCTTTGAGTTTGATTCCTCGGACTCCGGCAGCGCCTCGTCCCATGGCACGAACATCTTCTTCGTGGAACCGAATCGACTGTCCGTTTTTGGTGACGATAAAGACCTCGTCTTCCCCGGAAGTGATTCGCGTCCACTGTAAGATTTCGCCTTCTTTCAAACCACAGGCAATCAGACCGGACTTTCGAATATTCGCAAATTGATCGAGCGATGTCTTTTTGACCGTTCCTCCGGTGGTACACATGAAAATATATTTCCCATCAAACATACTTTTGTTGAGAATCGCGGTGACCTTTTCGTCTGGCTGAAGCTGTAAGAGGTTCACCACCGGTGTTCCTTTTGCCGTTCGGCTGCACTCTGGAATTTCGTACATCGGCAACTGGAAGACGCGTCCGAAGCTCGTAAAGAAGAGGAGCTCGTTATGATTCGTTCCCATCACAGACTTCAAAATTGTATCGTCATCCTTGGTTGCGCCTTTTACACCCGATCCTCCTCGACGTTGTGATCGGAAGGTTGTTGGGCTCAGCCGTTTAATATAATTTTCTTTGGTCAATACGACGATCATTTCTTCGTCAGGAATCGTGTCTTTCGCACAGAATTTCCCAAGACCATAGGGGTGAACGATGGTCCGTCGCTCATCTCCAAATTTCTTTTGAGCCGCTTCCAACTGTTCCTTAATAATCGCTGTCTGTTTCTTTTTGTCCTTGAGAATCGACTGCAAGTGCGCAATCAACTTTAAAATTTCAGCAAGCTCATCTTCAATTTTCTTCCGCTCAAGCCCTGCCAATGTTTGCAGTCTCATTTCAAGAATGGCTTTTGCTTGTCTTTCAGAAAGTCCGAATTTTTTCTGCAAATTTTCTGAGGCGACTTCTTTCGTTTCGGAAGCCTTAATAATCGTAATTACTTCATCAATATGATCGAGTGCAATCTTGAGCCCTTCTAATATATGTGCCCGGGCTTCGGCTACACGAAGCTCGTACTTCGTTCGCCGAACGATCACTTCGTATCGATGAGCGATGAAATAGCCCAAAACCTGCTTCAGGTTCAACAGTCGTGGATGGATTCCATCTACGAGCGCAATCATATTCATGTTAAAACTCTTTTGGAGGGGCGTATCACGAAAAAGCTGGTTGAGAACTTTTTTCGCAAAAGCGTCTTTTTTGAGCTCCACATAAATTCGAATCCCTTCTCGGTTGGATTCATCTCGAAGATCGGAAATACCGACGAGTTTTTTATCTCGAACAAGATCCGCGATCTTTACGATCAAGTCTGATTTATTCACCTGATACGGAATTTCCGTGATAATAATAGCCTGTTTTCCATTTTTCACTTCCTCAATAGATGCCTTCGCACGCATTACCACTCCTCCACGCCCCGTTTCGTACATCTGACGGAGAATTCCTCCATCGTAGATCTCTCCCGCCGTCGGGAAGTCTGGACCTTTCACATGCTCCATCAAATCCTGAATGGTCGCATCTGGATTTTCCATTAGGTGAATCGTCGCATCAATAAGCTCGTTGAGGTTATGAGGCGGAATATTCGTCGCCATTCCCACCGCGATACCCATCGTTCCGTTTAAAAGCAACTGAGGCACCACCGAAGGCATGACCGAAGGCTCTTGCGCCGTCGCATCATAGTTGGGACGAAAATCAACCGTATCCTTTTCAATGTCCTCGAGCATAAGCTCTGTGATTTTTGACATTTTCGCCTCGGTATAACGCATGGCCGCTGGGTTGTCCCCATCAATGGACCCGAAGTTTCCCTGTCCATCTACCAGCGGATAACGCAGTGAGAAGTCCTGGGCCATACGAACCATCGACATATAAACGGCACTATCTCCATGCGGATGATATTTTCCCAGCACCGCACCCACCACATTCGCTGACTTTCTGTATTTGGCACTCGGACGCAATCCGTTTTCATGCATCGCGTACAAAATACGTCGGTGCACAGGCTTGAGACCATCTCGTACATCGGGCAGGGCCCGAGCCACGATCACACTCATCGCATAAGACAGATAAGACTCCTCCATATCATGACAAATGTCTCGCATAGGAAATCCTGCTTCGTCTTTCGGGAGATCTGCTACCGCTGGAATACCTCCGTCAAAAGAAGATGCCATCGTCATTACTTTTGGCACGTCCTCCTGCGCTTCTTCCTCCTCTAAAGCTTCGGAAGACTCATCTGCTGAGACTTCAGCTTCTGATTCAGCTTCAGCTTTAGGCTCTTTTGGGTCCTCAATACTATGAGACTCAAAAGCCGGCGCTTCTTTAGGCGCTGAATCTTGGGCTTTTTCATCGTCCCCAAGGGGTAAAGCGTTCTGTTCGTTATCGTCGTTTTGGGTCATAGCAAAAAGGGTGATTTCTTCCCATAGATACTAGCGAAACTCATTTTAAATGCCAAGGGTGATTCTGAGGTATTTTTATAAAGTATTTGCTCGCCCATGCCTTATATGGTATAATTACCTGATAATCTCATTTCTTTTTATCTTATGAAACATTCTTTTTTCGGTTCCGGGGTCCATTCACACTTCTCTGACTTTCCAGAGACAGACAAACTTTATTTCTTTAAAAATCCTTTCAAACCGAACCGCGTTGAAAGCGAAAATGAAGACTTTAAAGATCGCGCTGACAAAGAGGGATATAAACAATTTAATGTCTTTAATAAACAAGGAGAAAAAGTAGGACAATTCGCGCGTCGAGAAAAACCAGAACGAAAACCGCTCAAACAACTTAACAACCATGCACGGAAAATTAATACTCCTGGGAAAATTGGTAATGGATTTCAACATCTCGCCACCACAAAAGAAATTAGTAAGGCTTTTGATTGGAAGACTGGAGAACTCGATCCGGAATCAGGCTACTCCCTGGTGGAGATAGTCGACCCAGCAGAAGTAGCAAAAACGGCCGAAATTGCCGCAGCAGAAGCCGAAATAAAGGCGGAAGAACAAGACTTGGCCACAGAGGTGAAAGCGACCGTCGCGAAAGATCCAAAGAAAAAGGGTTTCTTTGGACGTCTCTTTAAGAAAAAAAAACCAATAGCTTCTCCCCTTCAAGGGCCCGTTCCTGATCCTGTGAAGGCGCCCCCCGTCTCTGCTCCAAAAATTTCTAAAACAGAAACCCCGGAAGTAGTTATACCTAAAGCGACAGCTGCTCCTATCATAGAGTCAGCGCCTCCCGTCGGTTTTGATCACGTAAACGTGGAACCGGTAGCCGCTCCTCCTGAAACAGATGACGATACGCCCTCAATATTAGAGGATCTAGGACTCGAGGATAATCCTGAAGACCTGGACCAAACACCTGTCGAAGAAGGAACACGGAACGGAGGATTCTCTGTCCTGAGTGTCGCCACCCCGGATGGAAATCCTGACTCACCCTCTCCCGTAGAGGACATCGATGGAAAAGATGGCTCCGAGACGGCAGCTGCTGCTTTCAGCAAGCTCAAAGATGCTGCTACTGATGATAATACTGATGCGGAGGAAGATGTTGAAGCCGCACCGCCGGCACCGACGGTGGTCCCCCAAGAAAACATAGACGAAACAGTTGAAGAGCTTTTAGAAAAAGAACCAGAAAAAATTAAACAAGACCATGCTAAATTTTCAGCCAACATGAAGGTCGTTCAAGATGTTAGAGCAAAAGAAGAAGCCAAAACACAAGATCTCATTGCTAACTTCCTCGGAGGATTCTCGACGCCAGAGAATACTGAAACGGCAAAAGAGGCTGATGCGGAGGAAGATGTTGAAGCCGCACCGCCGGCACCGACGGTGGTCCCCCAAGAAAACATAGACGAAACAGTTGAAGAAACGCCTCCAACAGCTCTCGAGTCGGTCGATGAACTTACAAACGGAACACTCTTTCTTGAACAATTTCAGGATGATATCTCTGCGATTATAAACGCTGAGACGGACAATGGGGGAGCGTCTGATTCCGATCTTACGACTCTAGCAGAGAACCTCATTGAGAAAGCCCATAAACTAAAATTTGACCACTCTGATCCGAATCCTAATCCACAGAGGAATAAGCTGACAAAAAAATTGATAGCCCTTACGAAGGGATATCAACAAGCGATTGAAAAAGGAGAGACTCCCTTCCTCGAAGACTTCCTTACGGTAGACAATCTTCTCAAGAAGGCTCAAGACGAAGAAGTGAATGAATAAGAATTTATATTCAAAATAAACAAAGGGGCGTGGCAATAGATTCTGATTGCCATGCCCCTTTCTTGAGTATAAAATGTGATCGAACTGAGATGTTCGTGCGGCTCCTGATCTTTTTCTCCTAATCATTTCTTCGAGGGATACCTGAGGCTTCTCTTCCATTGGAAAGAAGCAAAGAAGGCACCCACTTAAACAATCGAGGAAAATTGATCCGAGAGCCCCCACGGCATTTTGGTGTAAAAAAAATAAGAGATTCTCTCTTATTTTTTTTAGTTTATTTTTTAAGGACGTCTTGGTATTCCAGTTCGTAAATATGCAGGAAAGCGAGGGTCATCATAAGGATGAGCGGACCAAAGATAAGCCCTTTGAAGCCAAAAGCTAATATACCTCCAAAGATCACCAGCATCACCCCAAACGGATGCAACGCTGCGCCCATGCCAATGAGGTAGGGTTTGACGATATTGTCGATATTTGCGACCAGCGCCAGGCACCAGAACAAAAAGAAAAGCGCTACAAAAACACTCTGCTGGAAAAAAAGCGTCACCACGATCGGAATCCACACTAAAGCGACTCCTACATAAGGAATCGGAGATAACAACGCGCCGATAGCTCCCCAAAAGGCCGCATTTTCTACACCCACGAGTGATAAACCAATGCCTAAAATCAATCCTTGGGCCACCGCGGCGCCAAAAATGCCATACACAATCGAACGCATCAGGTCATAAATTTTCGTCCAGAGCTGGTTTCTGTGCTCGGAGGAAAGCGGGAGGAGTGATTTGACGTAGTCCATCGTTCCTTCGCCATCCCGAAGCAAATAAAACAGCCCCAAAAGAAAAATAACCAGTTGAAGCACAAAAATAAAAAGACTGTTGAGAATTGTGGCTGTTTGTTGCACCAGGAAGTTACTGATGGTTTTTACAAAATCTCCGGCCACCCCAAAAACTTCTTGCACCGACCAAGCGGTATTACGAAGGGTTTCAGGAATAAACCGTTCGAGCCAGGGATAATTTTCAATGATCGTCGAAAGCTGATACTCCTCGGGAACGATCATCGTACTCAGAACGGAACGAATCCCGTAGTAGGCATCTGCGGCCTGTCCGACAATAGCCATGGACACGAGCGTAAGGGGGACGAGAAATACGACGATAATCAAAAGCAACGTCAAAAAAGCCGAAGCCGTTTTGCCCCAGTTTGTTTTCGCTTTGATCTTTTTATGAACCGGATAGACCGAAGCCACAATCACCGCCGCCATAAAAAGGGTGGCTGCAAAAGGCGCTATGAACGAAAAAAGCGTCACAATGAGAAGAATCAGCATCCCCAAAAGGAAGTACTTCTGAAGCCCTTCTATCGCGTGATCGGGACGAGAGTGTGTCATAGCCTCCGTATTGTAGCACAAAATAAGAAAATCTATGCTTTTCTTATTCGTGTTTGGTAGGGAGAGTTGCCCTTCATGGCTTGGGCGAGGTTATCCGATCGAAATCCGCTCAGAATACTACTTTCAACGTCCAACTGAGCGATCTTCAGTAATCGATCGACTTTAGCCGGCATACCGCCCGATACGTCTACTCCATGGGTACTTTCACTCATTCCTTCTGGCATCTGTGTTAAAACAGGATGTATTGCAGAATGATCCCCCTCATCAATGAAGACTCCGTCCATGCGTCCCTGAACAAAGACTCTTATTGATTGAAACTGTTCCTGGAAAGCCTCTATCTGATTATTCAGCAGTTCAAAAAATACCGATTCGCCAGAAAATACCCGACCATCGTCGAGTTGATCACCGTGGAGTAACGGTGTTTTACCTTCTGCCCACGCTTTTTTAATCGCGATGAGCATGGTCGCAAGGCCCTCGTCCCAGAAGTCATGCGGATGGAGCACTTCTAAAGAAAGCCCCATGTCCTGTGCCGTTGCCTGAAGTAGGTCACTCAGCTTTGCGACGGATGCCTGAACTTTTTCTACGGGCTCCCCATCGCGCACCATTTGGTGCCCAAAAGACCCCACACCATGTGCGAGGATAAATTTTGTATGAGGCGCCCCTTTTTGGGCGGACATTTGTTGACGGACCAGCTCTTGAGCTTGGACTTCGTTATAGGTCGGAACAAAAGCCTCTTTGACTGTCACAAGGCTGCCCCCCCATTTTACCCACTCCAAGTTTTCTTTATTATTCATACGTTGTCCTAACAAATATTCATAAACAAAAAAACGCGCAAGCGCGTTTTTTGTTTGAACCAATGGTTCTTTTTCATCTCGGACGCAACCAACTCCATCATTCGTTGCAGCAAGGCAAGCTGCTTTGCTTATTAGAGTAAGAATTCTCCACCAGAACTTCTCTCTAAAGAGCACAGCCTGCCGTGCTGCAACGCACAACATTGAGTTGAACCAGGAATATTTAACACGCTCAGAACACTTAACTGATTGTGATTCTCGTCTCGATTAAAAAAATTTGGTTGAGACATAATTCCTATATGAGCCTTCTGGAAAAGGCGATAATCCATCCGCACATTCCCGTACAGATACCTTGTTACGACTTAAGCCCAGTCATCGGTTTCACCTTAGGCCCCTCTAATTGAAGAGACTTCGGGTGCCCCCGACTCCCGTGCCTTGACGGGCGGTGAGTACAAGACCCAGGAACATATTCACCGTACCGTGACTGATATACGGTTACTAGCGATTCCAACTTCATGAGGTCGAGTTTCAGACCTCAATCCGAACTGAGACCGGTTTTGATCCGATTGGCTCCACATTACTGCTTCGCTTCGGTTTATACCGGCCATTGTATCACGGGTGTAGCCCCAGGCATAAGGGCCATGCTGATTTGACGTCATCCTCACCTTCCTCCCCGTTAAACCGGGGCAGTCTCCTATGACTATTTAACATAGGATAAGGGTTGCGCTCGTTAAGGGACTTAACCCAACATCTCACGACACGAGCTGACGACA
>DGOF01000017.1 GCA_002389285.1 Patescibacteria group bacterium UBA4473 | reverse complement strand
CGCAAGCTAATCAAAATCCGCAGGATTTTGCTCGTACAATGTTCGAACTTCGTCCAAGAAACACCCCCAATTATCACTTTTGCCGGAAACGGCAGAATGTGGAGTGTCGCAAAGCGACACGGAATGCCAAGAACGCGCTACGCACCAATCTTTTTGTTCCCCCCGTCGCGATGAGTAGAATTTTCTTTTTTTTCGTCATAATCGAAAGCATGGTAAATTTATCGTTCTGACAATGCAACTTTGATACCGAGGGCTATGAGCAAACTTCCAAAAATCTTTTCAAACATCATATGCCATTTTCCAAACCCTGATTGCACTCGCTTCTGAGAAAAGAAAAGGGCCACTAAAGCAAACCAAATGCTGGTATTAATTACCATCATCGCGCCCATAACCGCCATAACAGTGTTGGGTGTTTCGGGAGAAATAACCATCGTAAAAAGACTTAAGAAAAAGAGCGTCACTTTTGGATTGAGCACATTGGTCAAAAATCCAACCCAAAAGGCTTTGAAAGAACTCATTGTTTTTTTCGAAGCTGTTACGTCAACTTTAATCGATGATTTTTTAGCTTTGAGAGACATCACACCAATGTAGATCAGATATACCGCTCCAAGAATTTTCACAGCATTAAAGAGCAAGATCGATTGTGAAATAAGCAAAGCAATACCCAAAAAAGAATAGAGCAGGTGCACACTAATACCCGCGCCAATCCCTATACCGGTCCAAACACCGACCCGCCGAGAATACTGTAGGGTGTTTCGAATCGTCATAAGAAAATCTGGCCCTGGACTCAACGCGGCTAAAAAATGAATCAATGCAACGGTGCCGATGAGGGGGAGGTATTCCATAGAAAAAGTATAGCAAAAGATAACTTAAAAAGGCTTGCCATTGTTTTACTTTATAGCAAAAGGCCTTCCAGCCATAGTTTGCGTTCAATCATGAGTCCCCCTACGCTAAAGCTTCCACCGACGCCAAGGCTATGGTGGACACGTCGGAGGACAGCCTTCTTATTCCGACTCGCTACGCTTGTCGCAAACGAAGGCTGGTGGGCGATACAGGATTCGAACCTGTGACCCCCTGCAAGTCAAGCAGGTGCTCTAGCCAGCTGAGCTAATCGCACGCGGGCAGAATTATGTATTTTCTGACTTTGCGTGTCAAGATAAAGAAAAAGGTCCCCTGCTAAGAACCTTGTGCGCAAACTTGGGAGTACGCTTTCCGTCGGGAACGGATGGTTTTAACAGGGGACCAAAAGGTCTTCTTGTGCGCCAAGGGGCGCGCTCATATATGCCGATGCATTGTGAGGCTACCACGCACGCTCGGAAGCGGGGCACAAAGAAGAGGGATTCAGCAGTCGTATGACTACTCTTCCTCGATCAGAATTTAAAATCTATGGGAATCCCAAGGATAGATTTTATGAAAAAATTCTGATGAGGGTGACATGGTCGGGATGGTAGGATTCGAACCTACAACTTTCTGGTGATTAAGCAGAGGCTCTAACCAGTTGAACTAAATCCCGGAAACATAAAAGAACGAGGCACTTATATGCCTTTGTTTTGTTTTGTCAAATATCTTGACAGCTTTTTCAATATACATACACTGTTCTGGCTTTTAAGCATTGAAATCTATGCCAATTATTAAGTCCGCTATCAAAAGAGTTCGACAAGAAGGTCGTCGTCGAAAACGAAATATTGTAGTTCTCAAGAAGTATCGTTCTCTTATTAAAGAGTTTGAAGAACTTGTAGCAGACAAGAAAAAAGAGGAAGCCGTAAAACTTTTTCCACAGGTTCAGAAAGGAATTGATATGGCGGTGAAGAAAAATCTCATGCCTAAAAACACAGGCGCACGAAAAAAATCACGACTTTCAAAGCTTATTGCTTCGAAGTAGGTTTTAATTCTTCCCAAATCAAAAGTCCCACACCGATGCTGATAAGGCTATCGGCGATATTGAAAATGGGAAAGCTTCCCACACTGATGAAGTCGGTGACTTTGGTGTAGACGATTCTATCAATAAGATTCCCGACGGCTCCGGATAAAATCAAAACATAACTGATAGGTTCAAGTTTTGTGAGTTGTTTTTTGATAAGCTGATAACTTAAAAATCCAATCACCAGCAAAATAACCGGGATTAAAATCCAGAGGGGGACCGACCAAGAAAACGCAATACCGGGGTTTTCGGCAAATCGAAATTGAAAGCCTGGAAAAATATTTACAGGGGCTTCTAAATGTCTCGCAAAATGTTTAGTTATCTGATCTAAGCCAATCAAGAGCGCGATATATTTCATATAAATTATTATCTATGAAATTGCTTATTTAAATCTTCAAAAGCGAGGAAAATATGGTTGGGACGCCCATGCGGACAGAGATTCCGCCACTGAGTGGTCTGGAAATCATCCAGTAATTTTTGCATTTCTTCGCGTTCGAGTTTGTCTCCAAACATCACCGCGCCACGGCAGCTTTTGTATTCAAGCAGTTTCCGCATGACCTGATCGGTGACGTTTTCACCCACTCGGTCTTCGCGTAAATATTTGATGATATCTCCCAAAGAGTGCGTCAGTTCTTGTTCGGCGAGAATGCTTGGTACACAGGTCACACGAATCTGGTGATCCGTGGGAAAAGCAACTTCAAAACCCAGTTTCAAGAGTTCAGCTTTATGTTCATGCAGGAGTGATACATCCTCTTCACCAATATTAATGTCTTGGGCAATCAATAATTTCTGAGATTGAAGAGACTCTGTTTTATATTTCTGCCAAAAAATTTCAAAACGCTGTCGTTCGTGGAGGGCGTGTTGATCAAAAAGATACAGGCCTTTTTCGGCCTGCGCCGCAATATATTTGTTATCGATCTGGCCGATTAAGGTTAAGTTGAGAGCGGTTGGTGTTTCAGCGGCCTGCCCTCCGTAGCCTTGGCGAAGGAGGGAGGGGTTCTGAGCGATGTTGTGAGGACGGGATACGCCATGATGGCGTGTCGGCGTATGCTGCTGAAACAACTGTTTGGCAAAAGCTTCCTGACGGTCGAAACGTTTCGGCCCCGGTGGTTTGGGAGAACCAAACACACCCGCTCCGGCAGGCGGGGCCGCAAAAGAAGGTGTAGAAAAAGAGGAGGAGGATTGAGGAGATGAAACAGAAGACTGTAGCGCTTTCATGACACTCATTTTTATCCGCCCATAGACATCTTGGGGTTCGGCGAATTTGACTTCGGTTTTCCGAGGATGAACATTTACATCGACCAAAATAGGATCCAGCGTCAAAAACAAAACAAACATGGGATGCAGATGCTTTTCGATACCGGCGCTTTGGACAAACGCTTCTCGTATGGCATGCGCGAGACGAAAATCTTCGATGGCGCGGCCGTTGACGAACAAGTATTGATGCGTCTTGTTCCTCGCACAGGTGCCCGGTTCACTCACAAAACCAGTGAGCTGTACGTCTTGGCTTTTGGACTTTACCGGTAACAAATGTGCCGCATGTGATTTTAAAACTTGTTGAATACGTGCCTGAGAATTATTCGCACTCGAAAAATGTAGCGTTTGTTTATCGTTTTTGGACAGTGCGAAACTGACAGTCGGATGGGCGAGTGCAAACTGCGTCATAACGCGAGCGATCTGCCGATATTCCGTTTCATCGGTCTTGAGATAGTTGAGCCGTGCCGGCGTGGCGAAAAATAAATCTTGAATTTTGATAGTCGTTCCGGTGTTAGCCGGCGCTTCTTCGACGCGCTTATTACTGCCACCAAGAACTTTGATGAGCGTCCCATGAGAGGCAGTATCTGTTTTCGTTAAAAGTTGAAATTTGCTGACCGCGCAGATGGCCGCTAAAGCTTCGCCACGAAACCCAAAGGTCTGCAGTGCAAAAAGATCATCAATACTATGAATCTTTGAAGTGGCATGTCGTAGGAGCGACATTTCCCCATCTTCACGGCTCATCCCCGAGCCATTGTCTTCCACTTCTATCAATTTCTTGCCGCCTTGTTCTATTTTTACCGAAACACTTGTGGCGCCCGCATCAAGGCTGTTTTCAACCAGTTCTTTGACCACTGAGGCTGGCCGCTCTACTACTTCACCAGCGGCAATCTGGTCCGCGATACAAGAGGGGAGGAGTTGAATAGAAGACATGCGAAGGCAGTATAATCTTCCCGATGACTTTGTCATCCCTGAGCAATATGCTCGGGCTTCAATTCCGACGGACTGGAAACCCCAACCACGGCCGCTACTTGAATCAAGCCTTTATTGTGCGCTTTGATGTAGGATTGAATCTGTTGGACTTTTTGGTCCCAGGCCTGCGCGTACGCGCGGCGTTTGCTGAGTTTCATCGTGGCGAGCCCGACGGGGCAATCCGCTTCTTCGCCGCTGCACACACCCGCACGGATACAGCCTCCCGCAATCATAATCGATCGGGCATTCCCGATCCCGTCAGCGCCCAAAGCTAAGGCTCGCGCGGACATATGAGGCGCATAGAGTTTCGATGAAGCGAGGATTTTAACGCGATCACGGAACTTATATTTTTGTAAAAGTTCGTTCACCATTGGTAACGCTTCATAGATCTTTTTCCCAAAGAGAACGCCCAGCGCAATCGGCGCGGCGCCGGTACCGCCATCTCCACCATCAAACGTTATAAAATCTAATCCTTGTGAGGCAGGTCGTGCTGCCATAGCCTTAAAAAGACCTTCGACATTTTTATTATTCGAGATGACGACTTTCGCCCCGACGGGTTTCCCGCCGGATTTAGTAGAGACGTCTTCGATAAAATCTAAAAACAAATCTTCTTTGTCCCGATCATAAAAAGGAAATCGATTGGGAGAGACCAGATCTATCCCGGCATGAATACCTCGAATCGCCGCAATAGCCGGTGTGTTCTTGACCGCTTTTAATATTCCTCCGGTTTGTTTAGCGCCTTGAGCGAGCTTAATTTCTATAGCCCTCACGAAGCTGGTGACTTTCTTAAACCGCTCCCAGTCCAGTTCAACAATGTCATCTTTGCGCTTTTTGCGCAGGCCATACAGGCCCGAACCTATTTGCAAAATAATCTGTCCGTATTCATCGGTTAAATCTTCCGGTTTGGGAAAAGCACTCAGTGGGGCGTCCCAGTTGATAGTATAAAAAAGCCAGTGCTTTGGGCAAAAAATATACAGATCTCGAAAGTCTTTGCCACAGGTGAAGTTCCCCATGATTTCTAATATTCTATTTTTCATACGTCGTCCGGGCGCGAGAAAAGAAAAAACTTTCCAGAGTTTATTCGCGCGTTTGTATTTCAAGAATTTCTTTTCAAAAGAAAATTTAAGTCGGGGGAGATGATGAATAGAAAGAGCACCTTCTCCCGTGTTAAAAGGCGTCTTAGCATCGGCACAAGCCGCGGACATAGCGGAGGTGGCTTCAAAACCAATTGAACCCAGACTCATGGCACTCCGATAAAAGTAGTTTTGAAACGCAAAAGGATGATCGCGTTTTTCCCCCAAAACAGGATAGATCGGTTTCATCTCGTCCATGTTCAACGGTGTTGAGGCATGGATCATCTGGTGTGATCCATCATGGAAGGAAAAGGTCGTATCGAATTTATCAAAAGAAAAGTATCCGGTTTTGCCATTCGCCACATGCAAGATCCAGTCCACAATGCTCCGTGGCGCAAATGAATCATCATCACCAAAATACTGACGGAAGAAAGGCCTTAGCTCATGAAACAAATAACGAAACCGTCCCAAAAAAGGGAAATTCCCCATGATGATGTTTTTTGTCTGAAAAAATCGGTCATAAAGCGCGATCAAGACAATGATGCTGGTCAGAACGATCAAGGACCAACAAAGAATTTCAAAAACAAAAATAAGGGTTGGATGCATAAGGTGGAGAGTAAAACATATTTATCTTAAATCAGGAATGAGAAAGAGGAAAGACAAGACTGTAGGACAGAATACAGGAGATATATTTGACTTTTTATATGAAAAGTTTTAAAGATGTATCGAATTTAATAAAAATTATTATGGAGAGATCAGAAGGACCGATTATCTCACAAGCTATGGAAAGGATCGATCGTATCTTGGAGGCAAGGAATTTTTCGAGAGCCGGCGCAAAAAGTATTAATGATTTAGAAGATGATCTTCCAGTCATTAAAAGAAATGTTTGGCTAACGGCTTCCGGTCATGTGGCTAATTGTATTATTCCTCGGTTAGAAGAGGCGATTGCGGAACGAAGAGAAAAAGTCTATGAAGGATTCGATAGAAGTAAGTTTGAAAAGAAATAATATTACGGCATACTTCAAACCTCTCTATGACTTTCTTTCTCAACGGTCTTAAAACAGAAGGTGCCGTACTTCCTCTCGAGGATCCTGCCGTAGAATTCGGACGGGTGGTTTTTGAGACCTTCAGAACTTATGAGTTGAGTACAATTTTTGCTCAAGAAGAGCATTTAGACAGACTGTTAGCGTCAGCAGAGATGTTGGCATTAGATTTGTCACCGGTAAAAGCTAAGTTTCCAGCCACGCCTCTACGGGATGTGCTGAGAAAAGCGTTGCAAGAAGCAGTCAATCATACAGCGCCAAAACAAGACTTGAGAATCAAGCTGAGTCTGAGCGAGCATAATTTTTGGATTAAAGTTCAAGATTTAGCACCCGCACAAGAAAGCTGGTATGAAAAAGGCGTAGAGATTATAGATGCAGAATTTGAACGACCTTTTGCTGAGGCTAAATACACAAGTTGGGTTTATCCTTACTTTGCTCAAAAACAGCCAACAGACGTCTTTGAAACAATCTTTTTTGATCGTGATAAAAATTTACGTGAAGGCAATATATCAAATGTATTCGGCGTATTTGGCAACATCATTGCGACATCTGATAAAAATATATTAAAAGGCGTGACGCGCAGTCATGTGATAGAATGCGCTCAAGAAGCCGGTTTCCAATTGCAATTGCGCGAAGTATCCTGGGCCGAACTGCTTAAAGCCGATGAAATTTTCCTGACCAATACCAGCAAAGAAGTCTTACCGGTCGGGAAGTGGGGGAGTTGGACGAGAAGTGTATTTCCGGTCGCGAAAACATTACGTACCTATTTTAATAAAAATAATGAATAAAAACGATATTTTAGAATTAGAGATTACAGATCTAGCTTTTGGTGGTCGAGGACTGGCAAAGGTGGATGATTTTGTTGTGTTTGTCGATGGAGCGCTTCCAGGGCAGACCGTGAAAGCCAAGCTGATTCGGGTCAAACCGCGATACGCAGAAGCCAAATCAATAGAAGTCTTAAAGCGTTCGGCTGATGAGGTAGAGATTCCTTATGTTTCAGCTCCAGGCGCGCCGTGGGCACAGCTTCCCATGCCAAAACAGATTCAGTATAAGACGCAACAGGTTCGGGATTTCTTGGAGAGATTTGCCAAAATAGACCTTGATTCGGTTTTGGATGAAGTATCAGCTTCGCCAGAGATTTGGAATTATCGAAACAAAATAGAATTTTCTTTTGGAGGCCCGGGATTTGCACTCGGATCTAAAGTTCGTGGACAGTTTGCAATAGTAGAAAGTCTGGAGAGTCCTTCCGGACTTTTTGATGAAGCAGCAGAAAGCTTAGTGCCTCAAATAAGAGTTTGGTGCGAAGCGCAGGGCCTTGAGGTCTATAATACGGAAACGAATAAAGGATTCTTTCGATATTTGGTCATGCGTAAAAGTCGACATCAGGATCAAATCCTCGTGCAGCTGGTGACGACGTCAGAGGGCGCCGACAAATTCGAAGCTCCGGCTTTCAAAGATCTTTTGGTCAAGGCTTTGGGGGATCGATTGGCAGGGGTTGTTTGGACACAAGATGATAAAGTTTCTGATACCGTGTCCAAAGAAGGTTCTATGCAGATTCTTCACGGACAGGATAAACTCATTGAACGACTGGGCGAGTTAGATTTTGAAATATCTTTGGCGTCGTTTTTTCAGACCAATCCTGCCGCGGCGGAATTATTGTACAAAAAAGTTGTTCACTATGCAAATCTTCATTCCGGACAAAAAGCGTTGGATCTCTACTGTGGTACAGGGACGATTGCGCAGATGGTGGGGGCTCATACACCAGAAGCTTATGTGGTGGGGGTTGAGATTTCAGAGGCTGCCGTGGCGGATGCCCAGGCCAATGCACTGAGAAACAGCCAAACCAATGTACGATTCTTTTCAGCCGATGTTCGGGTATTTTTAAAACGATATGATAAAGAGCATGTTTCGGTGATCATTATTGATCCGCCAAGAGCGGGGATGAATCCGAAGGCGCTTCGGCGGGTGATTGAAGTTGGCGCACAAAAAATCGTATATGTATCGTGTAATCCATCCACCTTTGCGCGTGATGTAGCCGTGATGAAGGAAAAAGGATATGTTCTCAAAAGACTGAGTATCATTGACCAGTTCCCGCACACCAGTCATGTAGAAGTTGTGGGGGAGTTGATCAAGCCAAAGCCGAAACCGGGAGTTAAGCCGAAGTAGAATAAGTTATCATCCCAACCAATTCTTTTTCCAAATTCTCCACCAGTATGTTTTTTTGGAAAAAGTTTGCAGAGGCCAACTAAAAATAATCAGAAGTTTTAAGATTATTTTTTTAAAATCATTTGGCAGAATCTTTACTTCTGGATGAAGTTTTTCAAATATTTTTGCGTTTGTACGTGCGTTTTGAGTGTTTTTGATCAGGCCCTCAAGCGTCATCTTATGATCATGCAGCACTTCACAAGTTTCATAAAAATATAAACACATACCTTTTTTGCTTAATCTATAGCCCAGTTCTGTGTCTTCGAAGCCCCAACCTTCAAACGCATCAGAGAAGCGTTCTGTGTCCAGAAAACTTTTTTTGAGAGAAATATTAGAGGTATAGAAAAATTTCCAAGCATTGGCAGGATTTACCAAAACCCCTCCGCCCTTTGGGCACCTCCCCTTGTCAGGGGAGGGAAGCGCATTCCACTGAAACTGCGCATTGCATTCGAGCCACTGATGAAAAGGGTCTTGTGCTAATGCATCCGTCCAAGATACTTTTCCCAAAAGCGCAGCTTTTGGTTCGGGATGATTTTTATGAAAATTTAAAACTTTCTGCAGCCAATTTTTATCTGGAATCGTATCATCTCCCAAAAAAGCAATAATTTCGCCTTGGGCTTGATCCAGGCCTTTGTTTCGTGCCTGACTCGTGGTTAAGTTTTCTATGACTAAAATTTCTATGATTTTTTCGTCATAGCCTTCACACGCTTTTATCCCCTTCAAGACATTTTGAAGCGATGGGCGATTGAGGGTCGGGATGATGATACTTAGTGAAACTTTTGCCATAGGGCGCGAAGAGGTTTAAGGCTGAGCGTCGAGAGAATGTATCCGCCGGTGGGAATAAATGCTGCGAGCAGTGCTTGCGGAGCTTCAATAATATTCAAAAATAAAAATGCGGCTACAAACGTAATCACCGCGATAAAAATACGTCGTGTCCAAGAAACCTCCCAGGATTTATCCATCTCGACACGCTTATTGCGTTCAAGGATAAGTTGGATTTCATCTGTTTGATGCATGTTTGCATCTTAGGGGGGAGGAAGGTGTTTATCAAGGAACGGGGAGGGATTGGTTGACAAGGAGCGAGAAAGTAATTAAAAAGCATGTAATGAGAGAATTTTGGGACTATGGTCGACATCTTGTAGAAGAAGGAAAAGCACTAGCGCAAGGGCGTGATCATTTTTGGAATTACTATTATCAGCGGGCAGAAAAATACTGTGATCAGGAATGGGCGCGAACATGGGGGGATGGGCTAGATTTTCATAAGCCTTTTTTAGAATCACGAGAGATTAGCCGCGCGTTACTCTGTGGGACCTCAAGTTCTCGAACGTCTCGAGATTTTTTTGAATTTACACAGGCGCAGGGGATAGAACCTCAAATCATCGACCAAAATGAACAGCCGATCCAGGCTTCGGGAGAAAGATTCCCAGAGATGGAAGATGCGCTTTTGCAAGTGCGAGGAGAAAATATGCCGTTTGAAGAGGAGACGTTTGATTGGATTACGTCGGATCTTCTTTTGCGGCGCGTAAAGCCTGAAGTGATGAGCCATCTTTTTGAAAATTTTAAAAGAGTCTTATCTCCTGGCGGGGTGGTGACGATCACATTGGATAATGACTCGGCGCAAAGTTTGGCTCAAAAAATAAAATCAAAGTTGAGAGTTTGTTTACATCAATATTTTCAGGGAGGCGCGTATTACATGGAAGATCATGCAGAAATAAGAGCCCTGGCTAAAAAAGCCGGACTGCAGGCAGAAATTAAACTGACCGGAGACGAGTGGGGACTGATATTGACCCATGATTCCGAAAAAAAGATTACCCGATCGAGCCTTCCATCTCCATCTCGATCAACCGATTTAGTTCAACAGCATACTCCAGAGGAAGCGTTTTAACGACTTCGTCCAAAAATCCATTCACGATCATGCCTTTGGCATCTTCTTCACTGATACCACGGGACTGAAAGTAGAGCAGGACATCATCGGAAATTTTCCCCGCCGTGGCTTCATGGTTTATTTGCGCACTTTCATTCGCGCACTGGATATGAGGAATGGTATCAGAGACCGATTCGCCGTCGAGCATGAGCGCATCACATTCGATGTTGATCATGGCATTTTCAGCGCTGGCTTTGATATCAACCAGTCCTCGATAGGTCGAGATCCCGCCGCCTTTGGAAAGACTTTTGGAAACCACACTCGCGCGCGTATCGCGTCCGATCATGATGACTTTGGCGCCGGTATCTTGGTTTTGGCTAGTGTTGGCAAAGGCGATTCCCAGATGATCGGCTCGTGATCGAGCGCCGACCAAAAGTGAACACGGATAGAGCATGGTGGTGCCAGATCCTAGATTCCCACCGATCCATTCCATGACAGCGTCTT
This sequence comes from Patescibacteria group bacterium UBA4473, assembly GCA_002389285.1. Classification (GTDB taxonomy): domain Bacteria; phylum Patescibacteriota; class Gracilibacteria; order UBA4473; family UBA4473; genus UBA4473. The sequence continues at coordinate 9,266 of DGOF01000017.1, read as the reverse complement.
CTTGGACAATGGAGCGTTTGGTATTCAGATTGTAAGTGTCAGCCGACCAGTTTTCCACGGAGGAGTACCGCATCTGGGCCTTTTTGGCGACAAAGACTTCCACACATCCCGCGTGTAAAGATTGAGAACCATACTTAGGCGCAGAACATCCTTCGATGTAATGCGCTTTGGCACCTTCTTCAAGAATGATCAGTGTGTGCTCAAATTGCCCCTGATTCATCGAGTTCATTCGAAAGTACGCCTGCAAAGGCTGCGTAATCTCCACGTCCTTGGGGACATAGAGGAACGTTCCTCCAGAAAAGACGGCATAATGCAGCGCCGCGAGTTTGTGATCCGTAATCGGCACGCATTTACTGAAATATTTTTTCACGAGTTCTGGGTGTTTTACGACCGCCACATCAAAATCTTCAAAAATAACGCCCAGATCCTCCCACTGGCTTTTTAAATTATGATAAACATTTTCTGATTCATACTGCGTTCCTACTCCGGCGAGCATGGCCCGCTCTGCCTCAGGAATTTTTAATCTTTCAAACGTTCTTTTAATTTCAGGATCCACTTCTTCCCAGGTTTTTGCATTGGTGACATCCGAAGCTTTGGAATAATACCGAATATTCGCGAAATCAAGCTTCGTGATATCCGGTCCCCAAGAGGGCATCTTGAGTTCATGAAATTTTTTCAAAGCCGCCAATCGAATATCTAAAACCCACTCGGGTTCATTTTTATCCTGAGAAATATTTCTCACAAGCTCTTCGGTTAGACCTTTGTCATACTTTGCTGCGTAGTCCTGTGAATCCGCATGATCGAGGTCGTCGCGCTGAAGATCTTGAAAATTTACCGTCATTAATTAGGCAGCTTGAAGATATTTGGAATAACTTTCATTAGACGGGATAAATTGTTTTTCTTCACGAAGTCCTTCAAGATGAAAAGCAATAACTTCTTGCATATTTTTTTCTACTTCTGTTGAGGTGCTTCCAGTAGCAATACATCCGGGCAGATCAGGACAGTACGCTGAGTATCCGGTAGACGTTCTTTCGAAGACGATCAGATATTTATTCATTTGAGCTGAGATTGCTTAAGAATGCTGTTGAAGGTTCCAGGAGCAAGTTCATCACTAGATTTTCCAGAGATGGTGACAAGACCTTTTTTCTTCGGATGTTTATATTGTTTATGGCTTCCTTTGGTCCGGACAAGCTCCCAGCCATCTCCTTCAATTTGTTTGAGAGCTACTTTGACCTTTACCATGATAATAGAGATTAATCGAGAACTGTAAATCCTGACTGCTTCTGGACCCATTTGGAGAATCCATTTTTATGGACTTCATCGATCAGATCGGGACCTCCTGATTCTACAATTTTTCCAGCATTTAAAATATGCACGTGTGTGGGTTGAAGTTGCTTGAGTAATTTATCCGTATGAGAGACAAGGATCAGTGATCGAGACTTGTCTTCCAGAAAGCCCTGTACGCCTTCAATGATTGCCTTGATAGCATCTACATCAACACCAGAGTCAATTTCATCTAAGAAAGCCAGTTTGGGCTCGAGTGTCAGTAGAGACGCCATTTCCATTTTAATGCGTTCGCCCCCTGAAGCGCCTTTGTTCATTTCTCGGTCTACGAAATCAGCGTTCAAATGCAGCGCATCGAGACGTGCGGTGAGTTCTTTTTTGAATTTAAAACTGGGAAGTTTTGTCCCCGTAATAGATTTCTTAGCCGCAAAAAGAAGATCTTTCGCCGATACGCCATCCAATGCAGGAGGGGATTGGAAACTTAAGAAGAAACCAAGTCTTGCTCGTTCATCGGGTTCGAGTTCTAGCATGTTTTGGCCTTCAAACACCATATCACCCTGCGTGACTTCATAGTTTTGATCGCCCAAAATAGTCCGTCCGAGCGTGGACTTTCCAGAACCATTGGGCCCGAGGAGCGCGTGTACTTCTCCGGGATTTACCTCCAGATCAATTCCGTGAAGAATATTCGAAACCTGTAAATTTTTAATTTTTAACATAAGCCCGCATAATCTAGCGAAAAACAAGAAATATACAATTATTCTGTATTCCGTATTATGTATTTTGTATGAGAAAGATTTCTGTCCTTATTCTTGATTATCACAAGGCTGCTGCTGTGCGGCGGAATGTTGAGACGTTGAAAAAGCAAAAAGGGGACTTTGAGCTGGAGATTTTTATTACCGATAATTCTTGCGATCGCCAGAATGAAGATGTTTTAAAAGGCTTAGCGGCGGATATTGTGATTAATAGTAAAAATGTCGGTTACACAAAAGCCAATAATCAAATGGCCGTGCGGGCGACAGGGGAGTATGTATTGATTTTGAATCCTGATATTACATGGCCGAATAAAAAGGCGCTCACGACGCTTCTGCAATATTTAGAAGATCATTCAGACGTCGGTATCGTGGGACCGAAGCAGATTAATGAAGGAACAGGGGACGTTGCGATGACGGTTCGAAAATTTCCACATTTTTTCACACAAATCGCTCGCAGGACCTGGCTTCGCTACATTCCAGTGATCAAAAAATGTGTACAAAGAGATGAGTGCAAAGATTTTGATTACACAAAAACACAAGAAGTAGACTGGTTGCAGTCCTCTTGTTTATTGATTCGAAGAGATCTCTGGAATCAGATAGGCGGCTTTGATGAGCGCTATTTTTTATTTTTAGCTGATACAGAGCTTTGTTTTCAAGCCCAAAAACAAAATAAAAAAGTCGTGTATGTTGCTGAGTCACAAGTAACGGCCGACGGTATTCGATGCTCGGAAGGCAGCTTTTTAGATTTGTTTAAGAAAAAAGTGGTTCGTGCGCATGTAAAAGATGCCTGGCGTTATTTTTGGAAGCATTAATACATGAGAGAAAGATTAAATTTAGATTAAATCTTTGACGGTTTTTCAAATCGGGCAAGAATCACGGTACGAGGTAATGAGAGGGGATGAGTGGGTGATGTTATAACCTGAGGGCGCGATTCGGGGAGAGCATCACTTTTTATTCCCCTCATGGCCTCATCTTTGGGGAGTATAGAATTGACAACAAGTCCTTTCTGTTTATTTTGAGGAAGAAGAGGAGATTGCTTAAAAAATGATGTATGAAAAATGCTAATGAACGAAAGCCTGAATTAGAGGATGTTTTAGGCGCGCGGGAGCCTTCTGCAGAAGAGATAGAATTCTATGATTCCCTTGTAGATTGTATAAAAGCGAGAGTGGCAATCCTTATTAGTGAGCGAGCAGATGATGCAGATAGAGAAATTCTTTTGCGTGAAATTGAAGCTCTTAAAAAAAATAGAAAGGATGTAGCGGTTCTCAAACAGGCAGCCATAGTGAGTGAACAGGCGGATCGTGGATTAATCAGTAAATAACAGCTTCCTCCTGAGGCAGAAACCCTTCATATGCTCAAGGATCTGTTAGAGATGTCCGATGTGGAAGTGGTGACATTCTTCAATGTAATTCTATCAAGAAATGAGGCAGCTCTTTCACAGAATGACTGGAAAACGCTTCCCAAAACGCTCAAACAGTATCGTTCTTTTTCAGATTTAGAAGCTGATAGTTTTAAATTATGGGCGAGATCCCTTGCGATAGCAATAAGGGATGTTGTAGAACACCGTTTAACAGAATCTCAAAAGCAAAAGGCAGGAGAACCGATAGAAGGTTATCCTTTTGCACGCAAGCTCATTGTTTATCATACTTTTTGTAGTCGAATGTACCGTGACTGTCATACAAGCGGTATAGGAGATTCTTTTGAGATTCCCTCAGCTGTCGCCTTGAAAGAGTATCTGGTTGAATTATGTGATGTTTTGTCAGAAGAGGAAATAAAAGAGATTTTTAAGACGTTACCAAGTCTTATAGGAGAAGAATGGCTCGCTCAAAACAAGGAAAGAGTGGCTGCAGACAAGAAAGAATTGAAAAATGAGTGATGAAATTTCTAAAAAAACAGAAGCGCAAGACTTGCGTTATTTGGGAAAAAGCGTAAAAAACACTTGTCTTTTTCAAGAAGTATTGACAAATCTGTGAAAATGATTAGTTTGACAGGTGTGCAATAAAAAGTGTAAAAGAATAAAAAACATATGTTCAATCAGCTTTTAACAATTTCCCTTTGGCAACCTAACATGGACAAAGACCTGAAAAAACTTGGAAACGCTTCTGAAAAACCCACAACCGTCACTTTAAATATTTGTGAAGATGATCTTGTTGGGGGGCTATTGTTTAGAATTCAAGAGAAGGTTTCTACGGTTCTCACAAGATTAGAGGAAGACAAGAGAGCTGTTGCAGAAAGGGTTGTCTTGAATTGGGATGAAAGGTCTGTCGGACGAGAGGGAGCATTGACGCCCATGTCACGCGTTTCTTTTTTACAACGATCTGCGCAGGAAGCCGTGATGATCAGTGGGGCTTGTGGGCATTGGGAATCTGTTTTTATACCGAAAGAAGAGGAAGTCGAGGTAGAGCTAGAGAGACTCTGTGCTGAGTCGGATGCGGAGGTTGTGGAAGAAATTAGGAAAATGATTCAGGGCGTAGAAAAGTTCTCGCCGAAAGCGTGATAAAATTGGACAAGTTTTGAAAGGTTGTCTAAAATCTAAATGGGTATTTGTAGGTTATTAATAAATTAAAAGCATGAATGTGGCATTGGCTCAAACATTTAGCGATCGATGGAACGATGTAGAAGTTCCACCAGCTGGACATGAAAAAACTGCGTATGGGAAAGTGCGGTCATGGAGGGAGCAATCGCAAAGGAACTCACTGGTTACACCCGTGGGGGACAGAGCTTTTGCGCCGGTGCTACCACCTATTGCCCCACAGGAGCAGGTAAAAGCTCAGGTAGAGAGTGCCATCATTCCTTCAGAAGAGGCTGCGAATATCGATAGAAAGGAGTGGGCAGTATTACCCATCTTGCCAGAACAATTCAGAGCATTAGAAGATGCAGAAGTTAAATATTGCGAACTTTTAAAAGTCGGTCTTCAGCAAAAGATTGGGATGGCATTAAGCCATGAAAGCTTGGAACCCTTTATGCCCATTTTAAGGGCGCCTATTGAGGGACTCCCCGGGAATCGCTGGCAGATGCTAAGAGCTTTTTATATTGTTCATATTTATGCTACGGCTCATGCCGCTACATTGGATTCATTTATAGCGCCTTCAGTCCAAGGCATACAGGAATTTTTGAAATGGATGGGAGTGCAATCAGATGATGTTATACGAGCAACCTATGATAAATTGCCAAAAATGATAGACAAAATAAAAGGTATTGAGTAGAATCGCAATAGAGAGGATTCTTTAGTACGAATATATATTTTGTCAATTTATTTAGAAGGATGTTAGACCGCACTGATACAGACAAACTTCAAACATTTACAGATGATCTTTGGGGAGCCGGAGGCGATGTTCTCATTATGCCTTCTGGAAAAGCCAGAGAACATGCGGCTGATTTTGATGTGCGACTCGGCTGTTCCGGGGTGGATTTGGGATCCTATCATGGAGGATATTTTAAAAACCCAGCGACCGCGGCACTTTTGAGTGATATTTATCTTTCTCATCTTCAAAAAAAAAGAATTACGCCGGAGGAGCAGGTTGATCCTATACGTATTTTAGGAATGGGATCGGGCGCAGCTTTGGTGGAGGTTATTTTATACCGAGCACTAAAAGAAGCTGGGTACGATATTGATCTCACCATGACTGATATTTCAGAAAATGCTTTAAGTGAATACTATCCCGGATATGGTATCGGGGAGGATAACCCTTCTGTCCGAAAAAAAGTATGTGATAACAAGGATCTTCCCTTTAGCGATAACACGTTTGATCTTGTGGTGGCACGAGCAACCGTACACTATGAAAAAACAATGGAAGCGAGAAAGCAGGTATTGGAAAAGGTAAAAAGTGTTCTTATTCCAGGCGGTCTATTTTTGAATCAAGAACATGCCATTCCTTCTCCAGAAGAAGCGCTCTTGCATGACGGACAGAGAGCTCTTGGGGGAAGAGTCTCTCAGCATATTACGGCGGCAGATGTCCTAGAATCCCATGAGGAAGTTTTTGGGGAAGATGCTGTTCGCCTTGCTCGGTTACAACCCCCGGCGCTTATGACGGGCGATGAAGATTGGGCGAAAAAATTTAAAATGAATGCTCAAAAGCAACAAGAACTTATTTATTTTGTTCGAGGGGCTATCGAAACGCATGCAAGTATTGGAAATATAAGATTCTCTGATGATGGCAAGCATTTTACACAAGGACTTCCTTTTCAAATTATTCAGAGTCAGAAGACGCAGGCTTGAGTTGTTCCCAAGAACTCTCAAAAATATGTTTGAACATATCGGCAATAACCTGCCCGCGGAAAGAAAAACCAATGGGGTTTTCTTTGTGAAGCGTAATAAAAGCCACTTTATCTCCATAGACACGCACCTGTCCATTTACTTTTAACCCTTTAATGAAACGGGTTGATCGTTGCTCATTTTTGTCCTTTGAATGTTTTAAATTCGTTTCATTGTGAGGGACAATGGAATGAGATTCGATCCCCAGGGTAGATCGCTCTTGGATGTAATCATCTACATAGCCACCAAAAATATCTTCCACACGTTTAATATCTTGCCAGCTATAAATTTTCTTATCAGATTCACTGGCCGTTTTTAAAATATCTTCATAAAGCTCACAAACACCATCTTTACCTTCATAGTACATGACATCCGGTTTCCATTCGCTTCTGTCGATATCGCCTAAAAAGCTTTTAATAGATTTTTTGGCTTCATCGTAAAGTTCTTTATGTTTTGCCTTTTGTTCATCAATCCAGGAAAAAAACTCCGTACGGGAACAGAGTTCGTAGAGTTCTTTACTGCTTTGTCCGTTTTCTGTAACAAGTCCGAGTTTGAGCAGGGATTGGAGGGCACACTGCGTAAAACTATACGTGATAGCGGTGAGCTGGCTGATTTCTTTTGTAGAGGCCTTCTTCACATGAAAAAGAACACTTACGATTTTTATTTGATTATCTGAAAGACCGAGTGAGCGAAGCGCTTGTCGGATCTGGGTGGAGGTATGATTGGCAGCGGTCATAAACTAAAAACTAAAATAAAATTAAAGTTATTCTTCATATTCATGGATAACAGATTCGAGGCGGTTAATCAAATTTAAATACATGTCATGGTAGTGAAAAGAGACCGTGTGAAATTGTTCGGAAAGCAGAGGCAGATAAATGTCCTTGAGCTCCTTGATCCAGATTTCTCGTCGTTCAGGAGGCAGTCCGTCAATCGTTTCCATATTGTGAATCAAATCGGCCATCTTCAGGAAAAAAACCGAGGCATCCATCTTCAGGGCCTGCGTTATTTGTTCGAAATATTCTTTTTGTTGGAGATGCTTGTCTTTGATGCGGTCATCTTTAGAGAGGGCTTCTATGAGGAAGTGAACTTCGGGGCCAAAAGATTTTTGGATTTTTTGGGCCATGGCTACCGGATCGTCACTTTCTTCAATGGCGTCATGAAGCAGGGCGGCACAAACCATCGATTCTTCGCCCCCCATATCTAAAATGATATCCGCCACAGCTATAGGGTGAATAATAAAAGGTTCACCAGATTTTCGTTTCTGATGTTTATGCACTTCATCGGCAATATCACAGGCCTTGAGAACCTTTGATTCGTCAATGTGTTCGAGATTTTTGAGCTTCTTTTTGAAATCTTGAAAAGGCATCCTGAAATATTCACTAAAGTGTATCTTTCATACTAAGCAATTTCTGAATTTTTTCAACTTTATTTTTCGATATGCCTTCTCCAGTTACGCCATTTATAACTGTCATGGAGTTGTTCTGCCTTTTGACCTCGATACGCAACAGATTCTTTGGAGACGTAGACTTTCTTTTTGGGAGCTTTTATAACGGTTTGCACCGTTGTTTCGACAACAGGTTTTGTTTTGGTCGGACGAAGGTCTTTGATGAGGGCCTGATTACTCGTCGTCCATGTTTCACGGCCACGAGGCCAGAAGTAAGAGGCTTGTCCTTCTTCATTTTGCCATCGAGCTCGCGGAGAAAGTTTGTACGGAGAAATCAGAAAGAAGAGTTCAGGATTTTTAAGGGTAAGAAGTTCATCGGGAAGATCAAAATCTAGAGAGGTCAGGTTTGATCCGGTAAAAAAGTGGACTCGGATTCCGGAGGCTTCAATACCAGAAAGTGAAATCGTCTCTCCACGGCGAGCCGCCATAAAAGCAGGCAGGTATGATTTTGACAATGTTTTATCTTGAGCATCTAAAAGTTCAACAAAGGTTTGTTGAGGGGCTCTGTTGTAGGCCCAGTTTCCGTGGGTGCGAACAGTTATGCTGTCCAGGGTCGGTGTTGGGGCTGGTGGGGGAGGGGGAAGATCTCTTTGGATGTTCATTTTCACGACCGGAGGTTTTTCTGGTTGGGGTTGGGGTTCTGTCGGGGCCTTGCGAAAAAAGACGACCAGAACCAGAAGCACTATAAATACTAACAAAAAACGGCTTCGGGTGGGGTTTTTCATAGCAATAAAAAAAGGATAATTCTATTGTAGAACTACCCACTCTTTTACTCCAACTATTTTCCCTTGTCACAGGAGGCTCTTACATGTCCTCCATAGCTTTAGCGAAGGATGGATACCTTTATAATCTAAAGTCAGGCCAATCTTCCCGTCCATGAGGCCAGACAAAATGAACCTGATGATCTGCATCCTGCCAGCTCGCACGCGGGCTGTGATGATACTGAGAGATCAAAAGATTAACTTCTGGAATTTCTTGTGCCAGTGTGTCGGGGGTAACATCGAAGAAAGTATCAACCACACCACGTGATGAAAAGTAACGAACTTTTAATACATAGGATTCCTTGGTTTGAACATCGTCAAAAGAAAAACTTTGGACGCCATCCATCGCATCATCATAGAGGCTAAATGCTTGGGGTTCTCTAACAACGGTTCCTTCTGAATTAAGCAAGGCTACAAAAGACTTAGCTTGATGTCGGTGAAAGGCCCAGTTTCCATAGGTGGAAACGATAAGAGTCTTAGAAGTAACCTCACGCTGATTAACTTCGAGGGTGATAGGAGCACTTGTATGAAGTGATTCTTCTTCAACAGGAACCGGAACGCTGGCGGCAAAAGTAAGACCGGCAAATACGAGGAACGCACTGACCAGAAATTTGTGTTGAGAAGCGAAAGCTTTGGCTTCTCCCCAGAGAGAATGTTTTTTTCGTTTAGACATAAGAAATATAAAAGAAAAGTAAAAAAGATATTAAATCCTATTATTGTAGCATATTTCGAGAAACAAAACAAGTATAGATAAAAGAAAAACCGGAGAA
>DGOF01000026.1 GCA_002389285.1 Patescibacteria group bacterium UBA4473 | reverse complement strand
GCTGAGCAGTGACTGAAAAATACGTTCTTTGCTCTGGTTGACCAGTTCGGCGTTCAGTCCCCCCAGACTCATCTGAACCCCAGAAATAACAAGTACCAGGACACAGATAATACCAATAATAGAAGCCCCGTAGACATACATCATACGGATATAGCTGGCGAGGAGTTCAAACCCATTCGCGCCTTCTATTTTTGTTTGGGCTTTTCCCTCTTTATCAAAAAGAAAAGGTTCTTTGAGTTCAATCGTACGCATCCCGGAGGAAGTATCAAGGTTGGCCGAGGCATGAGAGAGTCCGCCCCACAGAGAGAGGGAACACAGGAAGATCAAACCAAGAAATTTAATACGCATAGAAAAGCTAACTAAAGAGAATCGTCAGAACAAACTGTACAAGCATGTAGCTCGTAAAAGCAACAACAAGTCCAATGATCGTATGAAGGAAAATACTTTTTCCTTTTTGGAGACGATTTTGATCGCCTTCTGATCCGATCATAAAGAAGGCCGCTACGACCAGCATAAACACCCCAAAGGTTGAAATGGTGGTGATTAAAACCGTAATGAAACGATTCAAGACATTTCGTTGGCCATCATCGTCCTGGGAACTCACAACCAAAAGATGTTCCTGCGACGAGTCGGGATCGGCACGAAGGTTCGAAAGATCAAACGAAGCGGTTTGTCTCCCAAGTTCCTTGAGGTGACGAGACATCATGAGGGTCTTGAGGGATTCTTGTTGGGACGCCAGACGATTAATGGCCTCTTGGGTTGTTTGTTCATCTTCCTTCTTTTTGGCCAGCTCCTTGCTGGCAAGGTTTCTCGCTTCCTGTGCGGCATCGACCGCTTTTTCGAGAGCTTCTTTGTCACCCGTAGCGGCCTGAAGGTCGGCTTGAGCTGCTGCGAGGTCTTCATTGGCCTTCTTAAAGTCTTTTTTAAAGGGTTCGAGCACGGCATCATGTTTCTTTTTTAGGGCCTTTCTTTCATCTGTAAGATTTTTCATAATCGCTTCGTAGGCCAGGATTTGTTCCTCATAGAGATAGGGAGGGGAGGGGTAGTCATTGGCAATTTCTTGCTGGAGAGAGTTTTCGTTATGGCCCCGATATCTCTTCATTTGATCGCTGCCAGGTTCGGGTTTGACGGGGAAATTCTTTTTGAGGGTGACGGTTGTGGATGTAGCGGCAGCCGCGGCGGCAGCCGTGGGCTTTACGGCTTTGGCAGCCGTGGGTTGATTCAGTAAAGAGGCAGCAAGATTTTGGACTGAAAAGAGAGAGGCAGAAAGATCTGAAGGCGCTTCTTCTGACGGGGCATAAACATCTTCAATATCATGTTGTTGTTGAAGGACTTCTATTTGAGACTGAAGCGTCTGATGTTCGGGCAAAAAGGTAGAGAGAGTTTCTTGTGCTTGCTGGAAATCATCATCCAAAAAGGCAGATGAGGCTTGCGTTGTTTGATACCGATCGAACAAGGTCCGGCAGGTCTGCTTAAGTACTTGGAAATGTCCCAGAGAGATATCACTTTTAAAATCATTCGTCCGCAGAAAGACCGCTCTTTCTTCACTATGCCAGAGACAGACGTCCTCGACGGACTGGCTGATAATCGTGCTGAGTTCGGTGTTTTTTTGTTCGAGGGGGAAAAAAGTTTCTCCCAAAAAGGTCTCCGTAGCGGATAATTTTGCCTTAAGGTCATTGTGTGTCCCGGCCAGAGGGAGCGGGTCTCCAGAACGAAGCGCTTCTCGATACGCTCTTTCTTTTTCGAGTACTAGGGATTGGAGTTCGGCTCTTCGAATATAGGATTGTTTGTACTGAGTACTGGATTCTTCAAACTGAGTCCAAAGAGAGGATTGGTCCAAAACATCTTGATAGGGATTAATCCGTGCTTGAAAAGCTTTGGTTCGAGCCTCTTCTTGGGCTTTGAGAATTTTTAGTTCTTCGGCAAGGGCTTGTTCTTTTTCATCGAGTTCAGCGATGTTTTCTTCGAGAGGCGCTTTGGCGGAAGCTATGGCGGCTTCTGCTTGAGCAACTTCTGATTCTGTCGTCGCGACAGCGGTTTGTTTTTCCGCCACTACTTCTTCTGCTTCCACTACTTTTTCTTCTGCCTGAGCTTTTTTCCCCTCGGCATCTTTGACATTGGATTCTGCCTTGTCGACATCTTGGGCTTGTTTGATGGAAATATTTCGAAGTTCTCCAATAGCGCCAAAAAGATCATTCGCCGCGCCAGAAGCACTTTGTGTCGCGGTTTGAGCCGCTTCACCAACGCCTCCCGCAACGCCGGTAACAGCACCACCAAGACCACCACCAAGACCTTTTACGGCCCCACCGACACCATCAGTGAGACTTCCAACGGCTCCAGAGAGATTCCCGGTGGCCAGGTTGCCGACACTTCCGACCGCACCATTGACGAGTGATCCAGCGCCTTCTACGGCACCTCCGACGAGATTGCTCGCGCCGCCGATCGCACCTTCCGCGAGAGCTCCTACACTTCCGATGGCGCCTCCGGCAAGATTTCCGGCAGCAGAAGTAATGCCTCCGAGCATGCCTCCAGCGCTGCTTACAGCACTTCCCGCAAGATTTCCCATACCACTTACAAGGTTTCCGAGGCCGCCTCCGACACCCGTTCCGACACTTCCAGCAATACCGGACAAAGCCCCTCCGAGGCCTCCCGTGACACCAGAAAGAGCTGTTCCAATACCACCCGTAAGTCCCGATACAGCACCACCAAGTCCGCTCGTAAGGCCTGAGATAGTATCTCCAACACCTCCCGCGACACCCGTAAGAGCTGTTCCAACGCCACCGGTAAGTCCCGAGACAGCGCCGCCAAGGCTTCCACTGGTAAGCCCCGAAGCGGCTTCAGTCAGTCCACCCGTAAGTCCGGAGACCGTGCCTCCGATACCATCAGAAAGTCCTGATACTGTATCGCCAAGACCTCCGGCAAGACCAGAAGCGGCTTCACCGAGTCCTCCGGTTACACCTCCAATAGATTTACTGAGTCCACCGGTAAGGCTTCCTAGTACGCCTTCACCACCGCCACCGGATGAAGGGGGCGGGGTTGAGGGCGCTGTTTCACGAGCCGTAGCTTCGGTTTCTTTTTGTTTAAGGATTTGAAAAGAAGCATCAGCTCGATCAATAATAGCTTGGATTTCAGGATTTACTCCGCCGGCTTCTGCGGATGCAGGACTGGGGATTCCAGGAAGGCTTGGCAGGCTCGGAAGCGCCGAAGAAAAATCCGGTACGCTTGGGATGTTTAAGTTTCCAGGCATCGCAGGGATCTCTGGAAGATCTAATCCTTCCGGCAACGAAGGAATCATATTTTCTGTAAGTTGCTGGGTCGAAGGAATTTCAAAAGAAGGTATCTCGGGAACCATTTCTTCGAGGTCGATACCGATATCTTGAGGGAGAGGCTCGGTGAGTACATCAGGGAGCGTAAGACTTTCTTGAGGAGTGCGCTTGACAGCGAATGCCTCATGAATCCCCAGAAGACCGAGGGAAAGTGTTTGAAATAAAAGCGCTACAAAAAGCCCTGAGGCATACGATTTTTTGAAAAAAGAAGTTTTCATCTCATTATTATACCACAAAATATATGAGTAAGTAAAGAGGCGGCCTGTTGAAGATTCCCGTTCTTTTGTTAGTATCCGATCACGTATGAATATTATAGAAGGAACATTACAGCTGGAATCGATAGAAACCGTCGCTCGGGATACAAAGAAATTTCGTTTCTCGGTGCTTCAGCAAGCGCTTAATTTTACGGCGGGGCAGTTTGTCTCACTGCAGTTTAATGAAACGTCTTGGCGCGCGTATTCTATTGCGTCCTCGCCAGAAGAGAGCGAGCTTGAGCTTGTCGTGAGAATTATTTCTGGCGGTGTCGGTTCAACCGCACTAGACAAAGCACAAATAGGCGACCGATTTAACTTCAAAGGCCCCTTTGGGCATTTTGTACTTTCAGACACGCCCCAGGCACGACTTATTTTTTGTGGAACGGGGACCGGCATCGCGCCGCTTCGATCTATGATTTTGACCGAAAAAAAGAGAAATATGCTGCTTTTTTATGGGGGTCGAAATAGAGAGGATATTGCGTATCTTGATGAAGTCGAAACCTGGTCAGAAAATCTTGAAATAAAACTCGGATTATCCCGAGAAGACAACCCAGAAAATCTAGGTGCATACGCGAAAAATGTACGTATTACAAAATATTTAGAAAGTCTAGAAATAACCCCACAGGATGAATTTTATATCTGTGGAAATGGGGATATGGCAAAAGGTGTCGAAGCACTTTTAAAAGATCGGGGGGTAGAAAAATCAAAAATATTTATGGAACGATTTAATTAGAATTTCTTCATAATTTTCGCTATTTCGTTCGGATCCATGTGACTATATTTTTGATCGTTGTCATTTTTGGTAATGATCACGGTCGGGCCTTTTTCACAATTTCCCTGACAGGGGCATTCTTCGCAGATCAAACCTTCGCGTCCGTCGGCCTCAGCCTGTGCTCGTTCGAGGATGTATTTCGAAAATCGCCCGGAACAAGCATGTCCATGACAGACTTTAATAACTATTTTTTTATTATTCATAGAGACGGGGCATTCACAACAAGAATTTTTAGAGACCAAATTCATAGATCGCCGTCTTCGTCAGGATATTGATCTTTTGTTCAGAATCATCCACTGAAAAACTTTGGACATCCGGAAGATCGTAGATCAGTTGTTTGGCGTAGGTTACGAATCGCTCTCCTTTTCGAAAGATCAAGACACGCGCATTATCGGGATCAAGAATGTATAAAAATTCAAAATTTGGTTGAACGAACAATTTCAAGTTTTTACCAACAAACGGGACACTTGGAAGGTTTCGGAAATCATAATCCGTAACCTCTCCCTGATAAATACGTTGAATACTTCCATCTTCAGAAAGAATGAAAATAGCCCCATCAATCCCCATGCTGACCGCTTGAGAAAGATCAGCCCCTTGGTTATAGGCGATAGCTCCTGAAAAGTTTGTGTAGTTTCTTTTGTACTTCCAGATTTGATTTTCAGCCGGATCCAGAAGGTAGACAAACTGACGGAAGGTTTGGAGGTCGATACCACTTTTCCAGGTTTCGTCCTGCGTATCCATGGACTCAACTTTTCCTTCACGATATTCAAAAATACGTGGCGTGTCAGTAAGGAAGATCATCGTGTTTTGATCTTCTTTAGCGCCTCCCGCAATAATACTCGCCTGCGAAGAAATCAGCGTGCCTTGTTCGACCACATTTCGGACGGTCTTATAAACTTTTTGGGAATCAAATCCAAAGAGGCGTTCTCCAAGTTTGACGAGGCCTTTCGCATCAATTTCGCTGTTTTTAAGACTTAAGTCTGCCAGAAGTACGGGTTGTACCGGGTAGGCGTCTTCGATTTCCAGTTGTTTGTTCTGGATGTCGGCTAATAAGACGAGAGCATTGGATCGGAACTTCGTCGAACGAGAGTTCAAAAGACCCTGCACAACTTCTTGGGCCCGGGCTAACGCTTCAGAGGCTTCCGTCCGCTCATCGCGGATAAGGAAAGTTTCTGCTTGGTGAAAGGATTCTTGAGCAATATCGAGTTGGTCGCGGAGCTCAGTGGTCTTGGAAGACTCAAAATTACCAAGGTATTGAACCCCGACAGCTATCAATAACACACCGATAAGCGTGCCTGCAATCCCCAGGGCCTGTTTTTGTTTTCGGAGCGCGGTGAGTGAACGCAGTACATTTTGAAAGGTAGACCATAAAGATGCATTGCGTCCGGAGGATCGAGGTTCTGAAGGAGTTTCTTCCGTCGCCGTCTCTTCTGGAGCGAGGGCTTCTGGAAGAAGTTCTTCAGAAGCGGTTCCCAAAGGAAGGGTCTCCGGCACGTCAGCTTCTGATTTTTTCTTTTTCGGAGCCGGTTTTTCAGGCGCCTCGGGGGCTTCTTCTTGTTTCGGAAGAACCGACATTTTGCTGCTTTTTTTCTTGGTTTTCTGAACGACTTCTTTGCCCTTTGAGACAACTTTTGAAAGAAATCCTGCACTCGGTGTTTCTTCTTTTTTGGCGACGCCAATAGTCGTCACAACAAGATCTTCGTCGGTCGTCGTCGTAAGTTTTGCACGCAAGGTTGCAACCGCTTCGGAAAAATCACTCTGAGAAAATATATCAGCCATTTCACTCGCGGTAACCGATCGGAGAAGTCGAGAGCTTGTCAGTAGGACCGTGTCATCCACGGCCACCTGACCACTGAGAATGTTTTGAAAGAGTTCTTGTCCATCGTCGACCGTTTCTGAAATCTGTGAAACACTCGCGCCTCGCACCAAATAGGCTTCTGATTCGCCGGTTTGTGAAAGGTAAAGATGATGAAAATCAAAGAATGCGATCACAAAGTTTGGAACTTTGGTAAAAGATTTAGCATGTTTCCGGGCTTCGGCGTTGGCGGCCTTGAGCGCATCTTCGAACTGATCATACGGATCAACCGCTTTCGAATTCCGAAGACTTTCAAGAACCATTCCGAAGATATTTTCTGCAATATTTCGAGCTTCCGGCGTGCCGGTTCCAAACTTGGACAAGAAGTATAATTCACGCCCCTCACCGGCTTCTTCGTGAAAGGCGAACCCGGTTGGATCTCCTGAGGGATTGATTTCGAATGTGTGAACAGCGAAAGACATGTGATACGTGGGGTGAGAGAGCGAAGAACTGGGGAGAAGTCAAAACTATAGAAAGAATAAAGGAAGTTGAGAGAGAGGGGAAGTTTTCGTAGTGAAAAAACTTGAAACATTGACTCTGTTATAGTATACTACAACTTAATGGCCCTCATGAGTTGACAAAACAAAAAAAGATGAAGAAAAATATTTTGAAAAATATATTCCACGCGCTTGGGGTTTCTGAGCGAGAAGCCGTACCGCTTAAGATCTCATGGAGCTTGCGATGTTTGTATCAGATAGGATTTATTATTTCCTGGACGGTTTTGACGGCGCTTTTCGTGGAGCAGTTTGGGGTTGAGCATTTGCTCTGGCTCTTTTTGGTAGAAGCGATCCTGATGATTATCGGGACGGTGTTCTCAAGTTTTTTTCTGTCGCGATTCCCTCTGAGAGCTTATCTGTTTACGAATATTGTCTTGACGCTCGTGGCGCTTATTATTGGGTTTGGATATGAGATAACGGATATGAAATTCTTTATCTTTTTGTTGTTGGCGAAAGATGTTTTTGCCTTTCAGACTTCAGTGGCACTCTATCGGCAGGACGAGCATTTCTTCTCCCCTTCAGAGGCTGTGAAAATGCTTCCGTTTGTAGAATCCGCTATTACAGTAGGAGTGGTTCTGGGAGCTGGGTTGACCGTTCAATTTTTGAATATTCTTGATACGCAGCAGGTTTTGTGGTTGTGGGGGTGGGCACTGGTGGCTATGGCACTGATCGTAACCTCTCTCCCGGTTTGGCTTCGTGCGATTCCACAATTTTCGATGAAAGGGGAAAAAGCAAAAAAGATACACAAAAATCCTCTCGTGGAAGGATTTCAGTGTTTAAAAAAGGTGAAATTTCTCAAATATATCATGGTGGTGATTGTCTTACAGTCGGCGATTGTATCCGTGATAGAGTTTGAATTTACGAAAGACGTGCAGAGTCATATTTTGCCGCAGGAAATTCATGCCGAAAAAATGCACTCATCATATCCTCTTCACGCATCCTTTCTCCAAGAGGTGAAAGAAAAATTTGTTGATATTGCAGAAGAAGCTAAGTCCACGGTTCAGGCAGTTTCAACAAACTTAATTGTGCACAAAACGCTGGCGCATGATTTGGGAATGTTTCATTTATTGTTTGGTTTGGGCGCGCTTTTGGTGCAGTTGATTTTGACGCCAAAGGTCATAGGCAGGCTTGGTGTCATCGGAACGATGCTGAGTTATAATGTTATGATCTTTTTCTCATTGATTGGTTTGCTCGTGGGGTATGGAAACATCAATACATTGCGAGCCATGCAGCATGGGCTCCATTCATTGGGAGACGCACCGTATCATATTAGTTTTTATTCTTATGTCTCTTCTGTACGTGAGTCGATTCGGCTCTTTCTCGAGGGGATCATTCGACCGTTAGGAATTTTGGTAGGGGTTGGAATTTTGCTTTGGGTTCCTTCTGGACTCACTTTTTACTTTATCCTTGGGTGTACGGTCTTATTGTTACTTTTGTCGCCTTTATTGCGTTCAAGCTTTACGCATCTGTCCCAGAAAAACATTGAATTAGCAGCGGATGCCGTAACAGAAAAAATGCATGCGATTGAAGTTCTTGCTCAGAGGGGTCATCACAACCCGGTTTTGATTCTTGCAAAAGAGCTTGAGAAAGAAAATATTTCTGAAATTATCGAGAAAAAAGTCATAAAAACACTGACGACAATTGATAGCCCAGAGATTCTTCATACGTACCTAGAAATGCTTCGTAGTTCGAAAGTCTCCATGAAGCGAAAAGAGCGAATCCTCGTTTCACTCTTGAATATGAAGTCGTTGGAAGCCTATTGGCAGAAACATGTTTTCGGGCAGTATCATTTGATTCGGGTATTAAAAGAACTTTTTCGAGGAGCTTCGAGTCGATACTTTCGAAAGCTTATCGTTATGAATATGTTTTTACATCTTCCTCTGCACGAAGTGGTTCCTTTTTTCCTGGAGACCATGAAGAAAGCTGACACAGACCTAAAGGCTGTTTGCCTCCGTTCGGCAACGATGTTTGATGATCCAGAAATTGGGCATTACCTGCGTCCATACCTCAAGGCACGAACACCTCGATTACAAGGGCATGCGGTGATGGCTCTCTGGAAGTTTGAAGATCGAACAAGTCTTCGTGAAGTGCTCGACACCCTGATTCAGAAAAAGAAAAAAGAACCTATCATTTCGGCGCTCTATGCCATTGGTGAGATTCAGGATGATACATATCGTGAAGTACTGGCCTCTTTTATGGATGACAAAGATTTAGAAGTGCGAATGCATTCTCTTATAGCTTTGGCGAAGATAAATGATTATCGATGTGTGAATCCATTACTTGCCTTGATCTTTGGGAAGGACGATAAAATGTCAGAAAAGGCCTACAGTATGCTCCGTAGGGTCCCGGAAGAAATGAGGGAGCACCTGAAAAAACTTATTCGTTACGAAGTTTCACATCGGGTAGCAGAGGTGATTCATCCGGAACACATTCAGACGCGTGAAGCCCTTAAATCCTTGCCCAAGGCGGTGCTTGATCGCATGAAGCGTTGGTATACGCTGGGAGAAAAATACGACTGCTTAATGGTTATTGAAAGTTTGTAAGGGAAGGACTCTTAAATAAAAAAAGATTGTCAAAACGGTAATGTTTCCGCTAGAGTTTTCGCCGAACTCATAGCCTTATTTTTACCCTGCCTGCAAAAAACCTCGTTATCGTAGAGTCCCCAGCCAAAGCCAAGACGATTGAAAAATTTCTTGGGACCGATTTTATTGTGAAATCCAGTTTCGGACATATTCGTGATCTTCCGAGCAAAAACATGTCGGTCGACATAGAAAATGGATTCGAACCCACCTATGAAGTTCCCGACAGTAAAAAGAAAGTCGTCTCGGAACTCCGGAAAGCCGTGAAAGGCGTCGACACGGTATGGCTGGCGAGCGATGAGGATCGCGAAGGAGAGGCTATTGCCTGGCACTTGCAGGAGGCGTTGAAACTCAAAGCAGAAAATACAAAACGGATTACGTTTCATGAAATCACAAAGACCGCGATCACCGAAGCGATTAAAACGCCGCGTACGGTTGATATTAATTTAGTGGATGCACAGCAAGCCCGGAGAATCTTAGACCGTCTGGTGGGATACACACTGTCTCCTGTGCTCTGGAAAAAGGTCCGAGCAGGATTATCAGCCGGACGTGTTCAGTCGGTAGCCGTACGAATCATTGTGGAGCGAGAGCGAGAGATTTCAGCCTTTGAAACAGCGTCATTCTTTAAAGTCACCGCAGAGTTTGATCTGGGGAAAAAAATAGTCTTACGAGCCGAGCTTCCCCAAAAACTAGAAACCGAAAAAGAGGCCGAAGAATTTTTGAAGTCTCTGATTGGGGCTGATTTTTCAGTTGACTCTCTTAAGAATAAACCCGGAAAGCGTTCGCCGTCGGCGCCGTTTACCACTTCGACGATTCAGCAAGAAGCCTCGCGCAAGCTTGGGTTTTCGGTGAAACAAACCATGGTGGTCGCTCAGCAGTTGTACGAAGCGGGTAAAATCACGTATATGCGTACCGATTCGGTAAACATATCAGACGTGGCGCTCGCCCAGGCCAAAGACTATATCACGAGTGAATTTGGTGCTAATTATCATGAACCTCGTAAGTTCAAGACCAAGTCCGCCAGTGCCCAAGAAGCGCATGAAGCGATTCGCCCCACTGATCTGTCAGAGGATTCAGCGGGCGGTGATGACCGACAAAAGAAACTCTATGATCTCATCTGGAAAAGAACACTCGCCTCACAAATGGCCGAAGCCAAACTCGAAAAGACCGTCGCTCAGATCAAAATTTCAACCCGTGAAGATCATCTGGTCGCCGAAGGGGAAGTTTTGACCTTTGATGGGTTCTTGAAAGTCTACGGTGGATTTGAAAAAGCAGAAGATAAGATCTTGCCGCCGTTGTCAGAAGGACAGGCTTTGCCCTTGATATTGGCGACTGCACGAGAGAGTTTCTCTCGGCCTCCGGCCCGATACACCGAGGCCAGCTTGGTTAAAAAAATGGAAGAAATGGGCATTGGTCGTCCATCAACCTACGCGCCAACAATCTCAACGGTTCAGGATCGTGGATATGTCGAAAAGGGAGAACTTGAGGGACGAGAGCGGGCCTACAAAGTTTTGACCTGTGACGGGAAATCCGTGACCAAAGAAGATAAAACAGAAATGACCGGTGCCGATAAAGGGAAACTTATCCCGACGGAAACCGGAAACATTGTGACGGATTTTTTGGTCAAAAACTTTGCCGATGTCGTGGACTATCAGTTTACCGCCAGAGTCGAAGGCGAGTTCGATGAAGTGGCCCAAGGGAAAAAAGCCTGGCGTGAGATGATGTCGAGTTTTTACACGCCTTTTGCCAAGACCATCGAAGCCGCGGACGGTATTGATCGATCCGAAGCCATGGGCGTGCGAGAGTTAGGCGTTCATCCCAAAAACGGAAAGCCGATCTTTGTTCGACTGGGACGATTCGGACCTATGTTCCAGTGTGGAACCAAAGACGACGAAGAAAAACCAGCATTCGCATCGCTTCCCACGGGGAAGAAGATGGAAGACGTCACGCTCGAAGATGCGATGGAGATGTTCAAGCTTCCGCGTTTGGTCGGACAGACCCCGGAAGGGGAAGATATTCAGGCCAATGTCGGACGGTTTGGACCCTATATTAAATTCGGAAAACTTTATGTTTCTATTAAGCCAGAAGATCCTTCGACGATTACGCTCGAAACAGCACTGGAATTAATCGCCGCAAAGAAAAAAGCCGAAGCTGAGAAATTCATTCAGGTCTTCGAAGGTACGGACATCCAGGTCTTAAACGGTCGATACGGTCCCTACATCACGGACGGCAAGAAAAACGCAAAAATTCCCAAAGATAAAAAGCCAGAAAAGCTCACACTCAAAGAATGTGAAAAACTGATCAAAGACGCGCCGGCAAAGGGGAAGGGGCGCCGCTTTGTGAAGAAGAAGGCCTCGTAGAGATTTCCAGCGTGAACACCCCGCCAAGACTCGAGACGTTTCCAAATGGAGCAATTCCTTGTGTCGCTTCGGGAGAGAGGCCGCTGATTTGCACTTGTTCATCGGAGTCGGTCTCCCATCGAATAATCTCGCCTGTCATTCTTCGAAATTTCGAAATAAATCCATCAATAATAGCCAGTCGAACAGATTCTGTTTGAAAATGTTTCTGTGCTATTTCGCATTCTGGACGAAGAATAACAACACTGTCAGTACCGAGCTTTTTTGGTTGCATGATTGAGCGCCAAAGTAGTGTTTTTTCTTGAAAAGTCAATTAAGATGATTTTGATTTTACTATGATCAACTCTCTACGGCTCCGGGATTTCAGAAATTATAAAGATAAAACCTTTCAGTTTGATCAGCGCAATATTGTTTTTTACGGACCCAATGGTGTCGGGAAGACGAATGTTTTAGAAGCGATTTCAATCCTGAGTGTGGGCAAGTCTTGGCGGGAACAGTCGCCGAGTGATCTACTCCGTTCGGGGCAAGAGCAGCCATCAGCACTCATTAATGCCACCGATGATCAAGAAACAAATTTTGAAGTACAGATTCAGCCAAGATCTAGAAAATTTTTAAAAAATAATAAAGCGATCTCGCTCAAGCAATATTTTGGGACGATTCCAACGCTGCTTTTTGCGCCCGAGCACTTGAGACTTTTTTCAGGCGCGAAGCGTGAACGACAGAGATTTTTTGATCGGTTTCTCTACCAAATATCACCCACCTATAGAGAAGCTCTGAGTACTTGCCAGAAGGCCACCAAGCATCGAAATGTAATTTTAAAGCAATGCCAAGAATCTTTTGAAAGCGATCAGGTGAGTATTTTTCAGGCGCAATTAAATCCCTGGAATGAGATTCTTGCCCGAACTATTCCGCAGGTTTTTAACGAGCGGAAGCAGTTTGTTGAGGCCATTACGCCGCTTTTGCAGGAAGACTTGGATTTGATATCCCAGGGGACGGATCAGGTTTTACTCGAGCTGCTTCAGGCAGAAGATTACGAACCAACTCCAGAAGGTGTTTTAGATTTTTTTGAGCAAAATTTTGTGCGGGAAAGAGGTTCCGGACGGACCGTTATTGGTCCCCATCGTGATGATTTTGGATTTATTTTACGGGGCAAACCGCTCCTAGCTTCCGCCTCGCGCGGGGAAGAGCGATCGGTCATGCTGGCGCTTTTGGCCGCCAAAAAAAAGCTCCTTCAAAAAACGCTCAACACATCACCCATCATGTTGCTCGACGATGTATTCTCTGAGTTGGACCAGTCTCGCCAAGACCGTCTTGGGAAGTTTTGTGCGGACTGCCAGGTATTTTTTACGACGACCCACGGGGGACACTTTGATAACTTTGTAGACGTTCAAGAAATAGCGCTTGGGTGATTATTGCTCTAATTTTGCTTGTGCCCGTTGAATCAACGCCTGTCGGAAGCGTTCTTGTTTTCTGAAATCAGGAAGCACTTTGTAGGAAGGGTTTCGTTCGAGCTGAGCCAGAAGAATTTGATTGTGAGGTAGGTCTTTTTCAAAATTCAATCCTGCGGAGTTCATAGATTTGTATTGTGCGATTTGTTGTTCGGGAGAAAGGACTTCTTCTACTTCTTCCGCGAGAACTATCTCTTCTTGGCGTGTTTTAGCAGCAAATTGTTCATTAACTTGATCGACTTTAGAGGGACCGGATTCGAGAGGAGAGGACATGCGAAATAAATAAAAGAATAAATGATGACTTCATGCTATTATAACACGGAAAATGATTGACGTCAATACTGCAAAGTGTTATAATAATATCTAGTAATCATTTTTTCATGACAAAAATAAGACATTCAGAACCGGCGGCTGGTACAGATCCTTCAGGAGATGGTATGTTCCTCGGGGGGCATTGGTTAACCGTAGCAAAGAGCGTTCCTGCAAGTAATTCGCTTGGAGATGGCACGTTCGTTGATGGTCACTGGTTGTCCGTTGAGGACGATGCGGCAAGGCCGAGAAAGATTCAGGAAAGAGTGAAAGTTCCAGAAGGTCCGGTCGTTCAGAGAACCGTTGAGCAAGAATCATCCGCCGTAACAACAATCCTCACCGGGCACGAAACAGAAGAAGAAACACGTGATAAAGTATTGGCGAAGATAAGAAAGGATCTTTTTCGAGGGAAGCCGGTTTCAGACTTTGATGCGATGCAAGAAGGTCAAGCCCTTTCGATTCCATTCAAGCAATTAATCGAACAGTGTTATAACCTTGAATATAGATCGGGATTTCCGATGGTACAAAATGAGGAGTGCGATCCAGAAGGTTGTCGCCTAAATCGAGTAATGGTTTATTGTTCTGACGAAGAACTTGCGACATTGCAATTAGATGAAAAGAATCAGTTTATTGGCGTTGTTGTGGAGAGCAAAAAAGGAGAACCGCTCAAAACACCAGAAGACTTCATGGGGAAAGAAACGACCGCGTCTCTGTCTTCGGGAACCGATAGCAGTCTCTCTTCGGTGGGATCGGTTGTTGAACCAGGGGGCGTGCTAGAAGTCGAAGCCGAAGTAGGCGAGACTTCTCCAAAAACAAAAAATCCAGTTTTGGAAAGACTATGGAGTTGGATCCGAGGAAAATAAAACTCGGTTTCCCGTTTTCAGTTCTTCTGTATAATGCGCCTCGATGCAGCTACACCAGAAAACACTTCCGAACGGACTTACGATTCAGGCCATTGAAATGCCCGGGACCAATGTCGTCACGACGTTGATCTTAGTGGGCGCCGGTTCTCGCTACGAGGATCTTTCTCTCGCAGGGATCTCACATTTTTTAGAACACATGTTCTTCAAAGGCGCGGAAAAATACCCCACGCCCAAATCTGTCGCCGAAGCGGTGGACAGTTTCGGTGGAGAATTCAACGCTTTTACCGGCAAAGAATATGCGGGTTATTACGTGAAGTCCGGTGCTGAAAATTTAGAAAAGTCACTTGATGTGTTGTCGGACATGCTGTTGAAATCCAAATTTAATCCCGAAGAAATCGATAAAGAGCGGGGCGTGATTTTGGAAGAAATGGCGATGTATCTCGATGCGCCGATGTACCAAATCTCTTGGGATTTCGAACGACTTATGTTTGGGGATCAGCCATTGGGGCGAGATCAGATCGGAACCAGAGAGTTGATTACAAGTGTCACCCAAGAGCAATTCTTTCAATACCAAAAAGAGCTTTATACACCAGAAAACACGGTGATCACGCTGTCAGGAAACGTAAATGCTGACACGATCGACCAAGTTGCGGAAGCCTTTCAGTTTCCAAGTATCAAAAAATCACGAGAGCTACTGCCTTTTGATGCGGATCTTCCAACGAAGAAATTATCACTTCGTAAGAAAAAGACCGAGCAATTTCATGTTTCACTTGGTGTGCGTGCGCTGGCAGAGAGCGATGATCGATTTCCGGCCCTCAAAGTCCTGGCCACGGTCTTGGGAGGCAACATGAGCTCACGGATGTTCCAGCATGTGCGAGAACAAAAAGGTCTGTGTTACTCGATCAGAACTCAAGTCGATGAATATACGGACACAGGGCTGATGACAACACGCGCCGGAGTGAAGCTTGATGACGTGCTCTACGCCGTCGAAGCGATTCGTGCTGAATACGACGACGTGGTCGTAAACGGCATTCAGGCATCAGAGCTTGAGAAAGCCAAAAATTATTTGCTCGGCAAAACAGATCTGTCGACCGAAGACACCGAAAACGTTGCTCATCACTATGCCAAAAACCAACTCTTGCATCACTCACAAGAAAGTTATGACGACTGGAAAGCAAGTATCTCAGGAGTGACACAGGAGCAAGTAGAGAGCTTGGCGCGTGAATTACTCAAACCAGAAAACCTCCGCTTCGCAGGGATCGGTCCTGAGGTGGATGAGGCAAAGTTGGAGGCGTTGATCAGTTAATGGTCGGAACCTTGATGCGCTTTATTTACTTGATAGAAGGATTTTTGAAATCATAAAAATTCTTTCATCAAGAAAATCAAGGTTCTGCGTTTTTTAATCCACACTCTTCACAACCTCTTCGTCTACCGGATAAAACTTCTCAGGAAGCGCGGCAAATCTTTCGAGGAACGTCTGATGCCAATCATCATGGAACTGTGATTTGAAGTGTCGAATCAGTCGGAGCTTCCAAGGATTGACGGAACTTTTATTTTCGAGCCAGAATTCAAGATTATGGACGACGTAGGTTTGAAGCTTGGTCGTGTGTTTGGTCCGTTCCAGTGCTTCTCGAACGAGATGATGTGTTTCCTGATGGTCCGCATGACGGTCCAGATGACTGGACGGGACAAAAATTTCATCCGGATCAAATCGTGTGATAACTTTTTCTAAATTATCCAAAAGAGCTTCTCTCGTATACAGGCTTCCAGGACGAAAGGATCCAGGAGGGGTTTTGGATCGGTCAGAATAATCACTGGTAAGAGGTTCTGATCCCAGCGCTTTGAGATGTCCGTCTGGAAAGCCCAAAAAGAAAAGATCGTATCGACTTAATCCCAGCGATGAGGCGGCCGTGATGGACTCATCTTGTCGGGTACGAGCATATTCACGAGCTTTTTCAGCATTACTTTTATTTATGGCGTCTCCATCGGTGATATAGACGATTTTGACGCGATTCCCCGCTTCAAGTTTTTCTCGGATCTTATGACTACAGCAAAGAATCTCATCATCTGGATGCGAAGCAAAGACCATCGTGAGATTTGGTTTTTTACTGTCTGAGATAGTTTTCTGGGCTACTGGGGGCCGAAAACTTCGAGCCTGGAGTTTTTTTCGATGACGATGAAGAAAAGCATCGGTCTTTTTTCTTTGTGCCATATGATAGGCGTACGTAGACTTTTTGCGAGGATCTTCAGGGGCTTTTACGGTTTCTGATTGGGCGTATTTATTCGCGGCTGGAACTTCCACAGGAGTTTCCATGGCATTTTGCCAAAATAATGCCGATACTATGAATTCTCCCATCATGTCAGGCACATGATACACAAAAAAGATCTCTGCCGAGAGCAAAAAGGGCGTGAATATATATGAAAAGTCTCTTAATTATGGTATAATAACCTGATGAGTATTGATATTTTGGAAGAAGAGTCGTTCCCTCTCGCAGAGGAAAGAATCTATGAGGAAGATGATGGCGCGCAATCATCAGAGACACCGGAATCTTCCGTAGCAGAAATAAGAGCCGCGACGTTAGATTGTGTGGAAAGTTGGCTAGAGAGAGCGGCTTTGTTTGGTTATGCGTATTGGAAAGGAAGTGATTTTGAGGCAGTCGATTTACCAGAAAATGCTCATAATGAAATACATATTGGATTGGTGAAACATCAAGAAATAAGCACCAACCCACGACTTGTCGCGACTTTGTTTCCTCAAAAATTTGGAAAACCTGGAAATCTAAAACAAGGGATAAACCTTGTTATTTGCAAAGAGCCTCTTTTGAAAGAGGATCTCGTCAGTGATTATGATGCGACAACCAAGCAGGAAATCATATCTTTCAATGTGGAGTTTGAGTATGACGGAGATGGTCGGCACGTTCCAGGACGTCATAGCTTGAAGAATCGATTAATTCATCCGGATTATAAAGGTGATAGATTTGGGTCAAAAATATTAAAACTCTATGACAATTTCTTTCAAAAGAGGGCGAACGAAAAGAAAGAAAAACAATCAAACATCATTCACACTTCGGTGTTAGAAACGATGCACTGGGCAGAGCGAAATGGTTACATCCCTGATACGAACGATGATCGCGTTCTCTGGGAAGACATTGGAAAAAATCCATTTCATTATCCGTTAGTAGAGGACGGGATGATTGATGCTTTTGTTATTTTTCGGAAGGATTTTGTACCGGAAGAAGTTTAATTTTTTACGATTGTCCCTTGGTGAAATCGTAGTTGCCACCCGGTGGGTGTTTTTATCCAAAGGGAACTTCTATTTCCAATCTCTAATGTTTCGTCTTGTACTTCACTAATATATGTAATCAAAACAGTATCGTCACTGACGGGATGAATCTTGAAGTTTTTGAGTGGGAGGGTGGCATTTATTTCTCGGTATTCGTGAGACAGGGTATCTGATCGTTGGTAAGTTTTTCCAGAGCGTCCAAATTCAAAAAAATCAGGCGCCAATATTTGTTCCATATAATCATTATCAAAACGGGTTTTGGCGATCCAAAGAGATTCTTCTCGTTTTTTTAGTTTTTCAAAATCTTCTTCGGGGAGGAAGTTCTGTGTCATGTTTTTAAAAAGAGAAAATAGGCCGCTCTTCGAAACCTGGCGTACCATTCGAAGCGATAGGAATGAACCTGTTTGAGGAGGCCTTATGGGCCCATCCTTTGTTGAAGCTGGCCTGCCAGCCGTAGCTTTAGCGTAGGCTGGAGCCGCCTTCGGGATTTGAACCCGAGACCCCGTCCTTACCATGGACGTGCTCTACCACTGAGCTAAGGCGGCGATTAAAATGAACAAGGAGCAGTTTATTGATTTCAGGGGAGAGTGCAACTTCTACCGATAAATATATCTTCCGCCGGAGCATATGTCCTTCGGAACACCTGCTCCGGCAAAAATCACCCCCAACCCCTCTTTAAAAAAGAGGGGCGTCTGGTTTTCATACTGAGACTTCAGTACTGACTTCAAAGTAAGTGAGCTAGATGTCCTCCTTTTTTAAAGGAGGATTAAGGTGGATTTAAAAAAGAGCCGCATGTGGATTCCTGTTTTCAATATATTTTCATCACTGGGTCCCGGTTCTAATCGCCCGGGATGACAACGCACGGCTATCGCGGAGAGAATGTGTTATCATGAAACAAACAAAAAACACTTATGTTCGAAGTCATCGATTTTTCATCACCGACGTATTTGATCGCCCAAGCTTTTGCTTTTGCCTCAATGGTTGTTTCCATTGTAAGTCAGCAGTACAAAAGTCGTACGGTTATTTTGGTACTCTTTGTTCTGGCAAACCTATTCAATGCGGTTCATTTCTTCTTGTTGGGAGCGTTTACCGGGGTGATATTGGCAATCATCGGAGCCGTTCGATTTACGGTTTCAATCTTTTCTACGAAAAAATTGTGGCTGGCTTTCTTTTTGGTGCTAAACACAATGGCGCTTTATTTTGTATTTGAGGGCTATGTTTTATCGGGAGTCTCTTATTCGGCCGCAACATTCATTATTATTTCGACCTTCCTAAAATCAGACCATTGGATGAGAGTCTGTATTATGCTGGGAGCTTTGGGATGGCTTACTTATGGTATTTTAATTGGATCGGTCATAGCAATTATTTCCAATTTATTTTTTCTTGTGAGCAGTGTCATCGGTTGGTATCGGCATATTCATCAAGCCCGTTCTTAGGGATGGAGAGCTATTTTATATTCCACAAACATCTGTGTTTTCTTTCCTGGCGGGGTTCCTTCCCATTCTTTGAAAAAGGTTCCGCCGAGAGATTCAACAAGTTTTTGGTTTTTGAGATTTTTTCATTTTGAGTTTAAATATTCAAATCACTATCACCTTACGCCGGAGCATATGTCCCGACGAAAGGAGGGCCTATGGTTCGAAACGTTTCGAACCAGGTGTCCCCCGGAACACCTGCTCTGGCGTTATGACAATGTATTTCTATTTTTCGTCGACACTTGACAGGGACGCGAATAGGGTTAGGTTTGGCGTTTTTTTTAATCGCCAAGCCCATGCCAACTCCTGAATCAGGATCACTTCCCGTCGTTGATGATGCTCGTTTTTTGGTTATCCAAAGTGAAACAGACGTAGAAATTGCACGAGAAATGGTAGAAAAATTTCGAAATGAATTTGCAGATCTTTCGGAAGAAGATCAGGCACAGATTCGAAGAAACTATCGGGAACAAAGAGGAAGTTTAATAGATCGTTTTTCAAGAATGATTCACGATGCATCGATGAGACAAGTTCTAATCAGGGGATCTTTAACAAGTAATTTTGGAGACACCGCAGAAGCAGTAGCGGATATTCTTATAGATCTTGTAGATCCCCAAGGGGAGTAGAAGCGTATCACGAGAGGTGCATTGCAATGAGATCCCACAAATGCTATTTTTCCTCAGCAATGAAGAAGATTTTAGTGACCGGAGGCGCAGGATTTATCGGATCGAACTTTGTTCGGCATATTTTGGGATGTCGAGACTATGAGATTATTAATCTTGATAAGCTCACCTATGCCGGGAATCGTGAGAATCTTCGTGATATTGAAAATCATAAAAATTATACATTTATTCAGGGCGATATTGCTGATCAGAAATTTATTCAGGATTTATTTGAAACAGAAAAGTTCGATGGCGTGATCAACTTCGCCGCTGAAACCCATGTGGATCGATCAATCGAGGATTCGAGTCCTTTCGTCCAGACCAATATCATCGGGACCCACACGCTGCTGGAAGCCGCTCGGAGATTTGGTGTGACACGGTATCACCAGGTTTCGACCGATGAAGTGTATGGGGATTTAGGGGATGGCTCAAAAGACTATTTCACAGAAACCACGCCCCTCGCGCCAAACTGCCCGTACGCGGCGGCGAAGACATCTGCAGATTTACTCGTGCAGAGTTGGCATCATACCTATGGATTAGAAACGGTGATTACCCGTTGTTCGAACAACTACGGTCCCTACCAGTTCCCCGAAAAGCTCGTTCCCTTCTTTCTCTTCCGTGCGATGTCGGACGAAAGTCTGCCCCTCTACGGAGACGGCCAAAACATTCGAGACTGGCTGTATGTCCTGGATCACTGCGAGGCGATTTTATTAGCCTTCGAAAAATCTAAACCCGGAGAGGTCTGGAATATCGGGGGCCATAACGAAAAAACGAACACGGAAATTGTAAATTTAATTTTACAAAATGTGCCAGAATCAAGCTCTGCCATTGAGTTTGTGGTCGATCGAAAAGCCCATGATAGGCGCTACGCGATTGATGCGAGTAAGCTTGAGCAAGAACTTGGGTGGAAGCCGAAGCACACGTTTGAGCAAGCCCTGCCGAAAACTATTCAGTGGTATTTAGAAAATAAAAATTGGGTCGAAAGCTGCCTCAAAAAATAAACTATGGCCAAAACAACCCCCCAGTACGTGTGCACCGATTGCGGAGAGTCTTTTCCCAAATGGATGGGGAAATGTAATGCGTGTAATGCGTGGAATACTTTGAAGGAATTCCACGAAGCGAAGCTGCCTGATGGGAAAAAAATGTCTCAGGGCGTCGATCTGGCGCATATATCCTCGGACAATAAAACGCGGGAGTGGGCGGCAGAGGTTCGAATTTCATCCGGGATTTCAGAAGTAGACCGAGTGCTTGGCGGTGGTTTTTTCCCGGGGTCCGTAACGCTTTTCGGAGGGAATCCAGGGGTGGGGAAATCGACCCTCGCACTTCAGATGTTTGCGGCGATCCCTAAGGCGCTTTATTTTTCGGGAGAGGAGAGTGTCGGTCAGGTTGAGAATAGAGCGAAGCGGATCAGTGAGAAGTTTTCCGTGAAGAGCGATCAGTGTATTTTTTCCACGCATAGACTCGAAGATATTATTCAGACGATTGAATCCCATCGACCACTCTTGGCCGTGATAGATTCGATCCAGATGGTGGGCCTGGAAGGATCTGGGTTTGGCCAGATGAGTCAGTTGCGACAGAACGCCGAGATTCTCGTGAAATTGGCCAAATCTTCCGGGACGGCCTTGCTCGTCATCGGGCACATGACCAAAAATGATGACATCGCCGGCCCGCGTATGCTGGAACATCTGGTTGATACCGTTCTCGCTTTGGAGGGGGAACGAACCACAGATTTAAGAATTTTACGCTCGCCCAAAAATAGATTTGGATCGACGATGGAAGTTGGGGTTTTTCAGATGCAGTCAGAGGGGCTGACAGAACTCGCAAATCCTTCCGACTACTTCCTGGCAGAACGACCAGAAAATGCTTCCGGATCAGCGATCACCGTCGTCAGAGAAGGTTCCAGAAACTTCTTATTAGAGATTCAAGCTCTCACGGTTAAAACGAACTTTGGACTGCCGAAGCGTACGGCGCACGGACTTAATATCTCCAAGTTACACTTACTCTTGGCCGTAATTTCTAAATTCACGCCGTTTCCCTGTCATGAGTTTGATGCGTATCTGAATGTTGTCGGGGGGATTCGTATTGATGATCCCGCTTCTGATTTGGCTATTTGTGCCTCATTGCTTAGTTCTCGTATGGAAAAAGAAATCCCCGCGCACATGATTCTTTTGGGAGAAGTAGGATTGTCCGGCGAAGTGCGATCTGTGCCGTATCTGGAGATGCGTTTGAAAGAAGCCGCAAAACTAGGCTTTAAAAAAGCGATTGTTCCGAAGATGCGGGAAAAAATTTCGGGTTTAAAAAATCTAGAGATACAAGAAGTGCGATCGGTAAAAGAAGCCTTGCGAGCTCTGAGTGAGAGTCATTGAGGAAAGATTTGTTGACATATCTTGAAAAAAGATTAAAAAGGTCGCGATTAATCCTTGTTGTATGCCAGAGACTGTTGACGCCTGTGATGTTACTATGGAAGAAGCTCCGTCAGAAGGGTCGGTTATTTTACCGGAAGGCTGGGAGGATTTAGTCGCTCAAATATTTGAAATCAAGAAGCAAGAAGTTCTTTGGAAAGACCAGCTTATTCGGTTAGAGCATGTTTTTGCCCCCCAAAGCACTTTTCAAAATAATTTTCGAGAGATAGATCACGCACTTACGCCCCAAAAAGGAGCTTTGGATGTTTTATGTCGAAAGACGGGGAGTGTTTCTCCGAAAAATTTAGAACGAGCAAAGGACCTTGGCGTTGATTTATGTGATGGATTTCCCACAGTATCAGAAGGGCGAACAGAGACTTTGTTACAGAAGGTTTCTGGGGAGCAGGAAGAATGGAACACGCAATCGCCACAAGTTATACTTGGCCTATCGGATAAGATCGAGTCAGAAATTGTAGCGGCGATGGAGGCGCTTCTCGAAGAAAAACAGCGGATTCAAGAGGCCGCAACGTCGGTGATGAGCAATATTAATACTCTTTTGGAAAAGATTCAGGGAGAAAAAAAAATTATTGAGGCCTGGCCAGGATCCCCTCCAGAACTCTGGATGGGGCGATGGTTTGATCAATTGGTCGGCCTTGTTTCCGAGCTGAGAATACAGATGGAGGTAGCGAAAATAGTATTGGAAAAAGATAGAGAGACCGAGAATGGGCGTGATTGACAAGGATGTATAAAAGAATAAAACAGTATTAATTAACATCAGAATTTTCATGAATGATAAAGACATAAATGAAGGAAGATCATTAGAGGCAGCAGGCGTTCCTGATAAAGCCGAGATAGTCGACGATGCTCAAGTGAGAATCGAAGACACCGGTACGGCCTCAGAAGTTTTTGATCAGATAGAAGATCGTATGGAGTGGAAAAATCAAGTCGACATGTTGAACACAGAACGTACTGACTGGAATAATATATTACAGGATATGGCCGGAATGGTTGGCGTTCGACAGGCAGAGGCGGTGGAGTTTGAGCGAAGTATGGATGTACTTAGAGTTTGAATGGAAAAGGGCGGTGAGGGGAGAGACTTCGTAAATTGGGCGAATCAGATTCGGTTAGATTCAAGGCCTGAAGGAGGGCTTTATAATTTTTTTATTAAGTGGGCTTTGTTACAGAGTCCGAATTACAAGTATAATGCAATGGACCT
This sequence comes from Patescibacteria group bacterium UBA4473, assembly GCA_002389285.1. Lineage (GTDB taxonomy): Bacteria > Patescibacteriota > Gracilibacteria > UBA4473 > UBA4473 > UBA4473. Next base: position 19,311 of record DGOF01000026.1, on the reverse strand, counting down.
GAGAAAGCTCGTGAAAGAGCACCTCTTAGACGAATTCCCAGAAGTTTTGAATCCGGTTAAGAAAGAAGCAGCCACCCGAGAAATCATACCTTTTGTAGAACTTCCGAATGAGATTGTGAGCGAAGATGTTTTTGAGGGATTTATAGCCAGAGAGGGAGCAGCACATGATGCTTATAAAACGCGATTTGAAGAAGAAAGGGATCGATTAATCTTGGCATTATCGCAGGTTGAAGTAGCGCTTCCTGGGAATAAGCCCGCGGACGGGTTTTTATTGAGAGACATAAAACAGATGCAGGAAAGAATGCATCAGGCCGAAAACTTGAGAACCTATACAGATATAAACTACTGGACGGATCAGGTCCGACTTCTTTGGGCGGATCTTAAAACAAAGGTGGACCTGACGAGAGAGAAGCCGGAGGAAGAAGAAGCTCCGGCGGCTTAAAAAAAGAAATTATGCTATGAGAAGGCTCAAAATGCCCCCCGCGACGAGGGGAACGTATAGATTATCATTGAGGTAGAATTTACCGATTTTAAAGGTGAGTGTTTCGAGTAAAATAGCCGTAGAAGCCGCCAAAAGAGCGGGCCAGAAAGGCACAAAGAACTGTGCCGCAAAAGTCCCACCAGCAATTCCCAGCAAGACGCCCCATATATTTTTACACCGATTCCACGGGATCGTGAAGTTCCGCCACCGGGGATTGTCCCCAAACATATGGTTCAGACTGTCGCCCACCGAGAGGATGAGAATCGACGCATAGGCAATTTTGACCGGGAAAAGTAAGATCGAGAGAAATACTCCGAGTAGAAAATAAAACGCCCCGCGACCAGGAAATAAAAGATCTCGAGGTCGGTCAAAGAGCGCGAGAAATTGCCCGACAAAGGGCAGTTTTTTCTTCGAAGACAGTAGCGCTAGCGCGAGGCCAATAATTAAGAAAATGGCAATATGTCGCAGGCGTAAAAGATCTTTCCAGTGAGCGAAGACGAGCAGGAATCCGAGCAAAAAATGAAAGGTCTGCCGACGAAACTCTCGTTCATTTTCCCACCAGTGACCGATGGCATTTTTGACTTCTTCGTGGGTAAAGAAGGCTCCCGTTAAGCCCCCTAAAAAAATACCGCCCGCAATATCCGACGGGTAGTGAACATTTTCATAGACTCTCGAGATACCGATCAGGAGGGCAAAGAGGCCCCAGGTCCATCCCAAGGGTTTGAAAACCCGATAAAAGGGTACGAGGAGGGCAAACGTGACGGCCGTGTGGGCAGAGGGAAAGCTCGCCGAAAGCTCAGGGATCAAGGGAATGAGGCTTTCGTTGGTAATGAAGGGACGTGGGATCGCGAAAAAAGATTTAAAGATAAAACTAATGATCGCTGCACTGACCACGGCAAACCCGGCCGGGACGAGTTTGGATTGATGGATGGGGCTTCGCCAGAGCCGATAAAATCCGACGACGGAAAACCCTCCAAAGATCACAAAAATAAATCGTTCGGTCAAAAACACGATCCATCGATCAAGCTCAGCGGTTCGGATCAGTTCAAAAAAATCGAAGGCATACGGGTCCATCCATTTGCCAAGACCCCAGAGAATCATAAAGAGTCCGGCCCAGGACCAGACTTCGCGTTTAAACGTTGAAAAATGAATAAGAGGCGCCTCCGACATAATCGGAAAGAAAAAAAATTATCGTTTTACCGCTCTCCAAGCACCCCATAGCAAAGCCACACCGCCCAATATGGCGAAGTAGGTCAGAACCAGTTTTTGGGGCATGTCTCCTTCGAGGTCGACCACTTCCCAAACATCAAGAATGAAGACGACAAGAAGCGACAGTGTTAGAAGCGCAAACAGACCAGAAAGGAGTTTCATAAGAGAGAAGTTATTTCACTCATGATACGACAGCCCGTTGTCTTTGTAAAAAAATTCCGGAATAATAGGGTCACTATGGATTTTATAAGGCCCCATCCGGCATCCGATTCAGCAGCTCCTGTGGAGACTCCCAATACTTTTGAGCGTCGGGCGATCACACACTGGGACCCTCTCGGACAAGAGATCGTTCCGGGGCAATTCGATGCTTTTCAGGCGTCCTATCAAGAAAAATTAGAGTATTATAAAGCCCATCCAAAGCAGCCCTTAATGATATTTTCTCTGATTATTTTAATGGGATTTATTGGTGTCATAATTTTCGGTTCTTCCGTTACGAGCAGTGATTCTATAGTTTATCACTTGGAAGATCTTGGGTTCTGGTTGTTCCTCGGTTGCTTCCCGGCGGCTTGGTATTATCGATGGATTCAAAAACTCCAGAGAGATCTTATAAAAATAATGGTCGCCGAAAAAAATGGGTGGATTTATTCTCCGGAAGAAAATCAATCCCGTTGGATGGGATTGAAACAATCTTACCCAGAAATTTTTAAAAAAGGCCATGAAGACCAGACGGTTCAGGATGAATTCTGGGGGAGCTTTGAAGAGCGAGGAGAGGATATTCCTTTTTGGTCTTGTGTATTTGAATATGTGGTCAAAAAAAGAGGGTCTAAAGGCCGGACCAAACGAGTGACCTATTATCAGACTGTTTTTGCCCTTCGTTTAAACAAAAATATAAAAGTGGGCTTTGCCCTCTTACCGGAAAGTTTTGGGACACGATTGGGGAATTTTTTCCATAAAAAAGACATCGAAACGGAATCTTCAGCGTTTAACAAAGCTTTTTATGTGTCTTACATAGGGGATAAATCAGAGCAGCAGTTAAATATTATGCAGATGCTTTCACCGGCCGTACAGGATAAGTTGTTGCAGCTTCGCAAGGAAGTCGGGCCTTTTGCGATCTTATTTCGAAAAGATGCGGTGTTTGTTTCGCTTAAGGGCCGGATGCTCAAACGGATGCAAACGAATTTTATCCGAAAGGTTGAACTCAATCCCGAGGATGAATCCTCTATTCAAAAGCGTCTTCATCGCATATTAGATATTTCTGGTGACATAGTTCCGTTTTTGGACTGAGCCGTGTATAGTAACTCTGTATTTAACTTTCTTTCTCATGCTAACGCCTCTTCTTATCATTATCGGTGTTCTTATTTTGTTCTATGGATTACTTTTCAACGGCTTGGTAAAAGCGCGCCAGAAAGTAAAAGAAGCTTGGTCAGGCATCGATGTGCAGCTCAAACGTCGGTATGATCTTATTCCGAATCTGATCAAAACGGTTCAGGGATACGCTGCACATGAAAAAAACGTACTGGAGGCGGTGACGCTCGCACGAACCGAGGCCATGTCGGCTTCCGACCAAAGTGATGTTGAGGGACGTGCGAAAGCAGAAAACGCGCTCTCAGGGACGTTGAAATCTATCTTTGCCCTGGCAGAAAACTATCCAGATCTGAAAGCCAATGCGAGCTTCGTAGAGCTTCAGCAACAACTCACCGAAACAGAAGATCAGATCGCGGCTTCACGACGTATCTATAATGGAAACGCGACAGTGATGAATACCAAGGTCGAAAGCGTGCCATCAAATATTGTCGCGGGGTTTCATAGTTTCGTGAAAGCAAAATTCTTCGAACTCGAAGCTTCAGAGAGGGAGGCTGCTAAGCAGGTCCCCAAGGTGGAATTCTAGAGGAGCTATTGCGTAATAAAGCTCGTGGCTCCCAACCAAGCTAGATCAAAGATGGCTTTTTGGGTGCGGAAAAGTTCCGTGTTTTCAATGAGGACGCCGATGGGATTTTTTTCATTGAGATTCATGGTCGCAATAGCCCCCCCAAAAATAGAAATATCAGAATCAAAATAAAATTCTTCAGGCGAAATAAGAAAGATCTCGAGTAATCGCTGATCAAAATTTTTTGGAAAAAATTCTTTGGCAAAGCCTTCGGAGAATTTTGTTCGGGGCGATATAAAACGTGTTTTGATATTTTGGTCTAAACGGGCTTTGAAATGCTCTTTTAAAAATACCGGCATAAACGTCCCGAGCTCATCAAAGTTCGAAAAACTCACAATCTCTCCGCCGCGTAGTTCGAGCATCTGATCAAAAATATTTTGTAATCCACGCTTCCCTTCAAAGAACTGAATCTTCGGCTTTCCGGGACTTTGGGCGGCAATAGCCATGATTTCGGGGACAACTTCTCTCGCGAGATTTAATCGTTCTATTTCTCGGTTGATAAACACTTTGGGGTTTTCGGCCGAGAAGTGCATGACCTTTGATTTCTGCGAAAGCCGAATCAGTCCCTTTTCTTGTAGCTTTTCCGTGTGGTGGTAGCAGTTGATACGTCCTATCTTGGTGATACCAGAAATACGCGACACACTCAGTGTTCCGTACTCACTAAGCGTCAGATAGATCTGAATCTCTTCGTCATCCAGCCCCAAAAATTTTAGTTTATCAGCAATCATGTTTTAATTTGTAAATTTTTTTCGACAAAATATTACAGTCATATTATAGCTTAAACAAAGGGATTGATCAAGTTCCAGTGTCTCATGATTTGGTGTTTTGAAGAATCAATATATAATGACATTGGTTTAAAAACCTTTTAAAATGAACAAATCATTCAAGCCACGAAAACAAGAATTAGATTTCTATGAAAAGATGGGGGTCCCCATGCCAGAACTAATGCCCGAAGAAATAATTCGAGAATGTATGGCCTTTCGAAATGAATGGAAGCTGTATCGAAGAAATTGCGATAAAACAGAAAAACCGATTATTAGCGCCTATCATAAAGACGTGCCCTTTCCAGTGTATGACAATAAAGAATGGTGGGGGGATTCTTGGGACGGTTGTGATTATGGTCGTGGTTATGATGCATCACGTTCGGTCTTTGATCAGATAAAAGAGCTTCAAAATGTCGTCCCCCGAGAAGGCACTTCGGTTCAGAGCTCAGAAAACTGTGATTTTAATTCTCACACCCGAGAGTCCAAAAACTGCTATCTGTGTTCACTGACCTATCAAGTGGAAGACTGTTACTATAGTTCGTGGATTGTCGACGATCGAGACTGCTCGGACAGTCGAATGATCACCGGTTGTGAACTCTGTTATGAGTGTCTCAACTGCGTACGATGTTTTGATAGTGTCATGTTGCAAGAGTGTGCCGATTGTCATTCGTGTGATTTTTCCTATCAGATTCAGAGTTGTGATCACTGTATTGGCTGCAGTAATCTCACGCACAAAAGTTATCATGTATTTAATAAGCCCGTCTCGAAAGAAGAATACGAAGCGACGCGTCAAAAAATTCGCAATGGTTCGTATTCAACCTGGACACAAGGACTCGAGTATTTTGAAAAAATGTGGGCGAGCACATCGCATCGCTTTGTGCACAACTTAAAAACAGACAATGTAGAAGGCGATACACTGATCAATTGCAAAAATTGTTTTTATACGTTTGAAGCATGGGGAAGTGAGGACTGTTCTTTTAATGTTTCTTGTGATCATTCAAAAGATATTCATCACTGTCATTCAGCCGGATGGCCAGCGTGTGAGCTCGTGTATCGATCGAGTGTGACGCGGGGGAGTACCGATATCGCCTTTTGTTACTACACGTGGTCGTCCAACAACCTCCGCTACTGTGATAGTTGTGTGTCTTGTGCGGACTGTTTTGGGTGCGTCGGACTGCATCACAAACAGTACTGCATCCTCAACAAGCAATACACGAAAGAAGAGTATTTTAAGCTGCGTGATCAGATTATCACGGCCATGAAAGCTTCAGATGAATGGGGCACGTTCCCCGTTTCACTTTCAACGTTTGATTACAATCAAACGCCTGCTCAAGATTATTATCCTCTGACGAAAGAAGAAGCGCTTGCGCGAGGATTTACGTGGTATGATGAAGCGCATAAATCCAAGTATGAAGGTCCAGTGTATAAAATTCCTGATAGTATTGAGGACGTGAAGGATGAGATTCTTGACGCTATTTTAACCTGTGAAGAATCCGGGAAAAACTACCGTATCGTCAAACCCGAACTCGCCTTTTATCGCAAAATGCATCTGCCGATTCCACGTCTCTGTCCAGAAGTACGCAATGCTCAGCTTCGAGGACGTCGTAATCCCTACCGATTGTTTGAACGAACCTGTGATGCGTGTTCGGCGGAAATATTAAGTTCTTTTGATCCAGAACGTTCTGAAAAAGTGTTATTTAGAATCTGTAAATTAGGACAAAATTATGAAAAAAATATGTGCCGTTTCTGGAAAAGAATTTCTCATTACCGATGAGGATAAGAAATTTTAAGAAATTTTTGCTGCAGTTTCCGCATCGTTTTATGGAGGGCGTACAGAATGAAAATGTATCAGGAAATTACATTACTCAGTCACAAAACGTACAGGAATCTTTTGATATAACGGAGTGTCGAGACTGCAAATATTGTCATGGTCTTCAGGCGGTTAATGATGCCTATGATGTATCACAGTATGGATGTACGGGAACGAATGAACTTCTCTATGAAGGAGAAGGTCTGGGGCATGGCGTGAGTAATGTCAGATCTTCAAAACTGGTCTGGAGTGGAAGCCATGATGTGGACTATAGTATCGAATGCATTGCGTCGCATCATCTCTTTGGATGCGTGGGTTTGCGCCATGACGAGTACTGTATTCTCAATAAAAAATATTCAAAAGAAGAATATGAAAAAATCATTCCAAAACTCATTGAAAAAGTAAAAGAAGAGGGCGAATGGGGAGAATTCTTTCCCAATAAACTCTGCCCCTTCGGCTACAACGAAAGCGTGTCCTATGAGTATCAACCTCTGAGTCGATAAGAAGCCTTGGCTCGTGGGTGGCGATGGCAAGAAGAGGAAGAAGGCACGAAATATGAAGGGCCACAGTATGAGATTCCCGATAGCATTCAGGATGTTTCGGATGATCTTCCCAATCAGATTTTGATCTGTGAACACACACAAAAGCCTTATCGCATCACGAAAGAAGAGTTGAAATTTTATCGTGATATGTCGCTGCCTATTCCCAGAACCTGCACCAAAGAACGGCACCTAGCTCGTATTGCTTTGCGCAATCCCCGCGTGCTTTATGATCGGGAGTGTGGTAAATGTAGAAAGGCTATTCAGACAACTTATTCGCCAGCTCGTCCGGAAAAAGTATACTGTGAGAGCTGTTATCTTAATGCTGTGGCATAAATGAAAACCTATTTGATTCAGATTCCTCAAAATAATGATAAGAACGCTAAGGCGTTTGAGGAGGTTTTGATGCAATTGCATGAAACGTTGGGGACCAAAAAAGTAGCGTTTGAAATTGTTGTCTTTGGGCAGAATATTGGATTTTGTTTTACCGCCGATCCGGCAACGGCAGAGATCGTATCCGGACAAATTTACGCGATGGCCTCAGAAGCTGAGATTGTTGAGATTCCTGATTTTATAAAATCCCTGCCAAAAAATTCTAATTTTCACAGCTGTGAAATGAGTTTGGCACGCAACGGTATTTACCCCTTGAAAGATTATCGAGATTTTGAAGGGGATAGTCTTTCGGGATTGCTGAACGTGCTTTCGAAATCCATGCCGGGAGAAGGGGTTTGGATTCAGATCGTGGTAAAGCCACGGGAAGATTCTGGAATGCATCACTTCAAAATGGCATGGCGAAAGCGATTCGATAAAATTCGGCATTTATTTCGAGTTAAGTACTGGTTCAAAAAAGGAATGGCCAAAGGATTTACAGAAAAAATTGGTGAAAAAATCAGTGATCGTATTTTTAGTGCGAAGATTCGCGTGGCGACCTTTTCGACGAGTAGTACGACGGATACTCGGATTAATGCGATAACCGGTGTCATGAAGAATTTCAACACGCTGGACCTCAATCAAATTGTTCCAGAGAAGATTTACAAATCGACGCATCAACTCAAAGATTTTCAGAACAGAAATTTGGGGGAAAGTTTTTTGCTTTCAACCAAAGAGCTCGCAACGCTGTATCATCTGCCCAATGAAGAAGAAGTGCCGAATTTACTGCATGTTTTATCTAAAAAGGGAGAACCCCCAGCAGATCTTCCAACGGATCGCGAGGATCCCTTGATTTCATTTTTTGGGGAAACCAATTTTCACGGAAAAAAAATTCCTTTTGGAATAAAGCGTTCTGATCGACGACGACATCTCTACACGGTGGGAAAATCAGGTTCTGGAAAATCTAAAATGTTAGAGCTTTTGATTCAGAATGATATTAAAAACGGAAAAGGCGTCGGCGTGCTCGATCCGCATGGAGATTTGGTCGATAATGTTTTGAAGTTTATTCCGGAAGAACGCATGAAAGACGTGGTCATTTTTGATCCGTCAGACATGCACTTTCCGATTTGTTTTAACCCTCTGGCCCAGGTTCCACCCGAACTGAAGATTCGTGTGACGATTGGGTTCATTGAGATTTTCAAAAAGCTGTTTGGGGCCAACTGGACGCCCCGTCTCGAGCATGTGTTGCGCTACACGACACTCGCCCTTTTGGACACGCCGGGCACGACGATTTTGTCGATCTTGAAAATGCTGACGGATAAAAATTACCGCCAGACGATTGTCAGAAATATTCAGGATAACGTCGTGAAAAACTTCTGGGTGAATGAATTCGCCGGCTGGTCAGAGAAGTTCGACAATGAAGCTATCACGCCGCTGCTCAATAAAGTCGGACAGTTTGTCTCCACGAATATGATCCGAAACATCGTCGGACAGCCCGAGAACAAAGTGGACTTTCGCGAATTGATGGACGGGAACAAAATTCTGCTCATGAAAGTCTCCAAAGGAATTTTGGGCGAAGAAAATGCCGCGCTGATGGGAGCGATTGTCATCACCAAGCTCTACCAAGCCGCGATGAGTCGCGCTGATACGCCGGAAGAAGATCGCGTAGATTTTTACTTGTATGTGGATGAGTTTCAGAATTTTGCGACCGATACGTTTGATGAGATCCTCTCTGAGGCGCGAAAATACAGACTTAATTTAACCATTGCGCATCAGTTTCTCGGCCAGCTTTCAGATCGAATCAGGACCACTGTTTTTGGAAACGTGGGATCCATGCTGAGTTTCCGCGTCGGAGGCGAAGACGCCAAGATCCTCGCAGAAGAATACAATCCGCGCTTTTCCGAACGCGATATTATCAATCTTGGAGTGCGAGATTTCTACTGCAAAATGTCGATCGATGGTGAGCTGCGCGAAGCCTTTTCCGGCCGAACGCTAAATCTCGACTTTCCCGAAAAAAGCTTTGCCCAGGAAGCGATTGATTTCTCAAGAAAGACCTACGCCAAACCCGTCAAAGAAGTCGAACAGATCCTCCAGGCCTGGGAAGAAGGCAAATTCGACCCCAAAGCCGATCCCAACAAAAAATCCACCAACAGCTCGCTCGATGAAGAAGTCGAGTTTGAGGAGCCGATTGTTTAGCGTCGCAATTTTTTCGCCCACCGATACACACGATACCAAAAGGACCGAAAGATAATTTCTTGTGCCGGGCGATACGTATCACGATCCCCGCCGAATTTCCATTTGAAAGCCGAGATGCCAGCGTATTCGTGGTTGGGCTGATCTTCCGGCGCGATGCCGGTGAAGTCGTAGCTTTCGCAGTCGCGCGTTTTGGCTTCGCGAATCATTTCCCACTGGAGTAAATATGGCGCCATGAGGGGACGATACTTTGGATCAGACGTTGACGCGCCATAATAATAAATCGCCTTGTTCCCACAAAACGTCGCAATGGCGGCGGCGATAGGCGTGCCTTCAAACTCAGCAATAAACAACTCGCTGTAGGGCAGATTTAAAAATTTTTCATAATAGCTTTTTTCATGGCCTGCAAAGCCATCACGTCCGGTAGTTTCCTGATAAATTTTCCAGAAGATATGTATATCTTCTGATTTTTTAATCTTCACTTCTTTCTTGCGCGCGAGATTAATATTATATCTTCCTTTCCGTTTCATCTGTGCGAGTAAATCTTCCTCGCTTTGGGTGATGTCTAGCACCAAGCTATCGGTCGGCTGATACTGCTGGGTGGCGGGAGAGGTCTTGAGATCCGGAAGTTCCAGAGGCTCGGTGATATACGGATCGAGGCGCCAGAAGAGAGGGCGAGTTGATGAGTTGGTGAGTTGATGAGCAATATATTTTATAAAATCAGGACCAGGGTTCACCGGTCCACGCGGGGAGTAATACCAGTATTTATTTCCAACCCCGGTATGCATTTTGACACATAAGCAGGTGGCCACGATCTGGCCCTGATCATCTTTCATTCCAAATCCTAGTACTTCATCCCGTCCAGGAATTTGTTTTTGAAAATCAACCCAGGCTGAGGTCTGGTGAAGAGACCCTTGGGGGTGGCTTAAGACGAAGTCGTTCCATGCTTTGGCACAGGAATTATTCAGAATAAAAAATTCCACAGACATTATTCTCCGACATTAAGAGGGGTGTAGACCACTTTTACTGTTGTGATGGCGGCTTTATCGTCCGGACCAAAAGCTTTTATTTCATACAGATTTTCGCCTTCTTCCATGTTGCCATACTTGGCATTGGCGATGTAAGAAAACTCTGTTTGCCCAGGTTGAAATCGCTTGAGTTTGAAGCCGTTAACGTCTATACGATTGGTTTTTGGATCGACCAGACCACGAATAGTGACGACTTCACTGGAGGTTTGATAAGCCGTGCCATCACTCAAGATCAGTGGTTTGGTGACCACGGGGGCTGAAAATTCCTCACTATCAATCGTGCCAACCGAGGTGACCTCTACGGGTTTGGACGATATGTTTTCATTCGATCCTTCATAGAACACATTCACGGTAGAAGGTTCGGATCGCAGACCATCGTAAGAAACAGCCACTACTGAGTAGAGATTATCTCCCGGGACAAGCGTTCCAAATTTTTGGGAAGAGAAGTATACCCACTTTCGATCCCCAGGTTGGAATCGTGTAAGCGTGTAACCATTCACAACCATCTGAAGGGTGCCTTCCGGAGCGACACCTTCAACTTTAACACTGTCGGAAGAAGCAGGGATTCGATCACCAGGTTTGGGCGTAAGAATCTCTGGTTGAGGATGACTGGAATGTGTGGGCGCGTTTTCAGTTTTTTCAGAACGAGGGGATCGAGCAGCTTTGAGTTCGATGCGTCGACGAATGTCGGCCACTTCTTGAGGAGCAAATCGCTCGAGATTTCCCAGATGCCACTCCGATTCCAAAAAGTTATTATCGATAATATCTAATACGTTGCGTCCTTGTTTGATCTGAGGAATTGTTTCGGCATTGATGACGATTTTTTGTCCGACGCTTACCGAGGCGAATGGAGTTTCTTCTTCTTCGAGAAGTTCAACCTCAACCGAGCCTTTCGTAAGACGCAAAAGATCTTCGGTATCAGAAGTAGAAAAATCAAAGACCGTTCCTCGGACATGAACACGAGATCGCGGGGTACTTATTTCAAAACGAGATTTTTTCTGGCCGAAGACATCATCTGAGACTCGACTCCAGAGATGTCCTTTTTCTAAGGAAAGCAGGACGATTTTTCTCCCGGAAGAAGTTTCTTCCATTTCTTCAAAGTGAAGGGTGGTGTTGGCATCTAAAAATACAAAATTATTTCCTAGAATTTCGAGGGAAACACGCGAGTGACTATTGGTTCGAAGTGTATCGCCGGCCAAAAATTGTTGATCGGAATAGGCAGGCGCCCAGGCATCCGTCCCATCAAGAGAAAATTCTACTTGGCCATTGAGGATCGTGAGTTCGGCGAAAGCATCCTCGGATCGAATATCAGAAAAAAGACCGAAGAACCATTTTAAAACAATCCAGGAAATCAAAAGAACTGTCCCCCAGAAAACAGCTTTGGGTCCCCAATTGTTTCGTCGTTTACGACGGGGTGTATAAAAAGATCGATTGCGACCAGAACGAGAATAGTACATAGGGTTCGAAAAGTATTCTGGCAAAAATCGATAAAATAGCAAGAGATGGCCTGCCATCCGTAGCTTTGCGGAGAAGAGGCCCACCCTTCGCATAAAGATTCGGGGGGGCATCCTTCCATTTCCGACTCGTCCTCCATAGCTTTAGCGTCGGAGGAAGGATGGTGGGCAGGACAGGATTCGAACCTGTGAAGGCTGAGCCGGCAGATTTACAGTCTGCTGCGTTTGACCGCTTCGCTACCTACCCATGATGTTGATAATATCGGCTTACTAATGGTGGGCATGCGAGGACTTGAACCTCGGACCTCGTCCTTATCAGAGACGCGCTCTAACCAGCTGAGCTACATGCCCGCAAAAGCCAAAGGATTCTACGAAAAAAGAGAGGCTTGTCAAAAGGAATCACTTGTACACACTTCCTCGACTTCCTGCTTTGTAGAGATACACAAAGACTTCTTTTTGGATTACCTGGTAAATAAGTCGGTACTTTCCAATACGTAAACGAAAATGCCGTAAAATAAATGGGGTCAGCCACCTTTTTTTGTAGGGGCGAATAATATTCGCCCCTACAGAGTCCTTTCAAAATCTTATAAAACAATTACACTTCCCACACATGGAAATAGTTTTATTACTGGCAGGATTGGCCCTTGGAGGCGTGGGAATGCATTTTTTCCGTCGAGGAGAAAGTGCGCTTCAGGGTGTTTCACAAGAGCAGATCCAAAAATTAGAAAAAGAATTTCAGGAGTCTCAGCGAAAACTGGAGATGAAAGAAGAAGTTTTAAAAGAAAAAGAAAAGCAGATCGCAAAGTTCGAAGCGGCCAGTGAACAGTACCAAGAACGACTACAGGGAGCGGGGAAGAAGATTGCATTATTCGAAGCGCAAGAAGCGCAGCGTCAAAAAGAACAAGAACGATCTATGGAACGAGCGGCAGAATTGCAGCGAGGATTTGAAGAGCAAAAAGTAAAACTTCACGAAGCCGACACGCTTCGTCGACAGGCCGCACTAGAGGCGCGAGATCGAGTCTGGAATGAACACGAGATAGAAGCTATTTCTGGCATGAAAACGGCCTGCAAAAGCTTGGGGATGATAGATTTTTATGACAACACCAATCTTCCAGAAGGCTTTGATGGCAAGCTCAAACCTGACTTTATGGTCGGATTTTTAAATCAGTTCATCATTTTTGATGCCAAGATGAAAAAGCCCGATTCAAAACATACCCTGCATGATTATCTGCGAGGCCAAGCTCAGTCCACGGCGAAAAAAATCAAACAGAGCAGTTCCCAAGAGCAAATCTACAAGACCGTTTTCTTTGTGGTGCCGTCCGTGGCCCTCGTCAATCTCAAGCAAACATCCTTTCACGAAGAAGGGTTTGGATTTCACGTGATCTCGACCGAAGCGTTTGAGCCGGTCCTGGCTATGCTGCAGAAAGTCACGGAGTATAAAAACCTTGATAAAATTGATCCCCAAGAGAGAGAAAACATCATCGAAGTACTTTCAAAATATGACCAACAGGTAAACTGGCAAAATGCAGTGAATATTTGTTGTGCCCAACAAGGGGTGAAAATGAGTCAGGAAAAAGAGCGACTGCTTTCGCCGGACATGCTGGATAAAGTTCAGGGAAAACGATCACAGTTGCGTGTTGAAAACCTTAAACCAACAGACCTGAAGAGACTGACACAGAATTTGTCCGCTCAAAAAAAGGATCTGGAGGGTATGATGGAGCCCCTGGCGCCACCGGTCTCAGCGGTTTCTCTCGAAGAAGCGCAGACGAGTTTGCTCGACTAGCACTTACAAATGACCCAGCTTCCGATACTTTCGGATTTTTAATAAGTCTTCCACACCAAGGCCTAAGCGAATCAGGAATAATTTTAATTCTCGCATTTCAAAGATCGTATGCGGTGTTATTTTAACAGAGGCAAGTCCAACATCTTGAAAGGATTTTTTAAAAGTAAGACGGGTCCGCTGCATAGCAAAAAATATTTTCACGAGATGAATTTGTTGTACGTGAGGTGCCTCTTCCAAAACCCACTGGGCAGAATTTTGAGCATTTTGGAGCGTGTTTTGAGAATCAGGCTCGTGATGTATGGCGTCGGGATCTACGCCGTGCAAATCTATAATACGATCAATTTGTGAGGAAACTGGGACAATGGGAAGGCCTCTTTCGAGACACGATTTGAGTCCATAGGAGTTCATAGCTTCGGGGTCTCTTGTCGCGCCACTGACGAGAATAGGGGCTTCTGTTTGGTGGTGAAGTTTGGCAGCATGATCATACACGGCATGGCCGTGTCCTTCGTCGGGGAGAATTATTAATTCGTTCGAATTCATAATAAAAACTTTTTTTTCTTGTTTTACTCACTACAATACAGCTGATACAAATGCAACTTGATTTCACCGGTTCCGATGCGCAAGCGCTTCTCGATCAGCACAATATTGCGCTGAAACTTGAGGAGGCAAAAGAGCTGCAATCACAGCTCGGACGGCCTTTGACGCTGACCGAAGCGACGGTCTTTGGTATTCAGCTCTCAGAGCACTGCAGCTATAAGAGTTCAAGAAATTTTCTCAAAGGCTTTATGACTTCTGGGGAAAATGTGATTTTAGGACCGGCAGAAGATGCCGGGATTGTGCGGGTTTTTGAAAAAGACGGCGAAGGTTATGCCATTGCGGTCGGTCATGAATCACATAATCACCCGTCTCAAATCGTCCCCTACGAAGGGGCAGCTACCGGAGTGGGCGGTATTATGAGAGATATCATCTGTATGGGGGCCAAGCCGGTCGGTTGTTTAGACGGTCTGCGATTTGGTGATCCAGCGAAACCACTCCAGAGAAATATTGCCCGAGAGGTCGTAAAAGGAATTAGTGGATATGGAAACCCTTTGGGCGTACCAAATATTGGCGGCGATGTGTATTTCCACGAAGGCTTTGACGAAAACTGTCTCGTAAATGTATCGGCCGTAGGGGTTTTGCGTGAATCCGAACTGATTCATTCGTATGTACCCGACTGCGCCGCAGACGAAAACTGGAACTTGATTATCATCGGAAAACCAACCGATAATTCAGGCTTTGGTGGCGCGAGTTTTGCCTCGGACAGCTTTAGTGACGAAGATGACATGGACGCTAAAAAAGCAGCCGTGCAAGAGCCCAATCCTTTTCTCGAGCGACACTTGATCGCGTCTATTTTTGATCTCTTAGAAGAGCTCAAAAAAACCGGTGACTTCGAACGCATCGCCATGAAAGACCATGGCGCAGGCGGCGTGGTCTGTGCCACCGTCGAGCTTGTGGAAGGCGCTGGGTTTGGCGCAGAATTGCAGCTGGATAATCTGCACACCGTGGGTGACTATCCACCGCATGTTATCGCGTGCTCCGAAACCCAAGAACGATTCTGCATCGCGTGTCATCCCGACCTCACGCAGCGTATCATTGATCACTTCCAGGTGAAGTGGGAACTCGGGAAAGTCGCGCAAAACGCCGGCGCCAGCTGTGTCGGACGCGTGACCAAAGAACCGCAATATATTCTGCGATGGAAAGATGAAGTGCTCTGTGATGCGCCGGCCAAAGTTATCACACAGGGAATTTTATACGATCGAGAGTATGAGATACCGGAAGTAGAAGAGAAAAGAACCGAGGTTGCGTATAAAGACGGAGAGATTATCTTGAGTGCGGCATGAGCCTTACCTTTTCCAGTTCCGACTTCTCCGCCTTCGTCTTCGCACGAGAAGTTTTAAAAGTGGATCAACAAGCGGCAATGAGTATTCAAATAGGCAAAGCTTCAGAAAATAACTATTGGCAGTCGGGTTTAGAAAATATTTTAAAAAACATTACGCGGTTCGGACGAATAGGACTCTTGTATGAAAGAAAAAACAAAGATGCGGCAAAATTTATAGAAGATTTAAAGATAGAGGCTTTTGACTATCAGCCCCAAAAGGCCAAGCGTGCCGTCAAAAAACCAGAGATTCACGCCTTTGAAACCCAAGTCTTGTGTGAAATGGCCAATGAAGGATTGTCTGACTCCGTCGAATTTCGACGACTCACTCGCAAAATTATCCGCCGTGCCAAACACGCGCACTGTGATGTGATCTTCTTCCTCGACGCGATCATGGGCGAAGAATCCACGCGCAAAATCCTTCAGGACTTGGCTGGAACCCAGATGAAAGTCGTAGTGCCTTCTGACTTTTTAGAAATATCAGATATAAAACAGGGCGAACTAGCTATAACTACTTCTGAAGATCCTGACTTCACGCACAAGCGTGCAGAAGATGTTTTGCGAAGGAAGGTAAAAAGAGATAGTATCTCATTAATATAGTATATATAAAATTACCCATTTTTTTGACATGACACAACTTCTTCCCGGTATTGAAAACAAGAGCATTAGCGCAGTAGTGTTTGTTTTCTTTTTGTTTTTCATTCTTTCTTCAAGCTTTGCAATTATCGGTCCCGGAGAGCGTGGAATCTTGATAACTCTCGGAAAGGTGGAAGATAAGATCCTCGGGGAAGGATTGAGTTTCAAAAAACCTTTTGTTCAGGAAGTGCAAAAAATGGATGTAAAAACCCACAAGAAAGAAGTTTCAGAGTCCGCGGCATCACGAGATCTTCAGATAGTGCAGGCGGTCGTGGCGGTGAACTACAATCTAGATCCTATGACGGTCAATAAGTTGTACCAAGAGGTCGGACGGAGTTATGAAAATCGTATTATTGATCCGTCTACACATGAGTCGGTCAAGGCAGTTGCGGCGCGATATACAGCGGAAGAGCTTGTCACGAAGCGAGAAGAGGTGCGAGAAGACATGGAAATGCTTCTTCGGGAAAATCTTTTGGAAGAGGGTATTTTAGTCACGGAACTTTCGATTGTGAATTTTGATTTTTCAGCATCTTTTAACGATGCCATCGAGGCAAAGGTAACGGCTGAGCAAAATGCATTAGCCGCGAAGAACAAGCTCGAACAGGTGAAGTTCGAAGCCCAGCAACGTATTGAGCAGGCGCAGGGAGAGGCCGAGGCGATTAAGATCCAGGTGGAAGCCATCAATGAGCAGGGCGGCGCTGAATACGTAAACCTCAAAGCCATTGAAAAATGGGATGGCGTGTTGCCCAAACAAATGCTCTCCAGTGTGGTGCCATTTGTAAACATCGGAGAATAATGTTTAGAAGACTCTTTACTTGACACTTTTTTGCGTCTCCCTACAATCTCCTGGCTTTTAATAATATTTAGGAATGCTCGTTATTCGTTTTGCACGTTTCGGAAGAAATAAACAGGCTTTTTTTCGTTTGGTAGCGGCTGAGAAGTCAGCGCCGGTGAAAAAGAAATTTATTGAAAAATTAGGATATCACAATCCACACGCTAATGGCGGCGAAGGAGAATTTACCTTCGAAGCGGAAAAAATTAAAGCGTACATTAAAAATGGAGCGCAGTTGTCACAGACCGCTGCTCGTCTTTTGACCAAGTCTGGATTGAAAGAAGCCGGCGCATTTATCAAACAAAGGGCTTCCAAGCCTAAAAAAGAGGCGCCGAAGCCTGAGCCTGTAGAAGAAGTAGCTCCCGCTGAAGCAGCACCAGCAGAAGAACCTAAAAAAGAAGAAGAAAAAGTAGAACCTAAAAAAGAGGAAGTTGCTGAAGAAAAGAAAGAAGACTAAACTTACCAAGTCCGTTTATTTTTTCCCCCTTTCTTATGACCTCGATTGTCGAATTTGTTGAATATACCCTTCAGAAGGTCTGCGAAGATCCTTCTGCCGTTAAGGTTGTTGAAACCGAAGACGAGCGAGGGACTTTGTTAGAAGTTTCTGTAGCGGAGGCTGATATGGGGCGTGTTATAGGAAAAGAAGGTCAAACGATCTCGGCGCTTCGAACCTTGGTTCAGAGCATGGGAATGAGAGAGCACAAGAAGGTGTTCTTGAAAATTCTTGAGGCGTGATATAATCCAGTTCCTGGTAATTTTTTTCTTTGCGCATGGCTATTAACGACCCCGTCGCTCCCGTGATGATTGATTCAACGGCCTCCTCGGCGCCTTTGCCGGTGCAGTATTTTTCAGAACCACAAGCCGGGAATATCGGATTGGGAATGGACCCGACGCCTATTTCAGCACCGTCGGGGATTGGTCCCGGAAGCTATGGGGGGACCTATGATCATGGGTTAGTGGGAAAAATTAGCAACTTCCAGCTCATGGATCTCGTACAGATGTTCGTGGTCTATGCTTTTATTATTGCGGCCGCTTTGGCGGCGATATTTATTTTTATTGGGGGCGTCTCATTTATTCTTTCCGGCGGAAACGATGACAAAATCCGTCAGGCAGTGAATACGATTCGTTATGCCATCGTCGGGCTCATTGTTACGATCTTAAGTTTTACTTTTGTGACGATTCTCGGGCGGATGTTTGGACTGAATTTTTTGGACTATATTTCGTACGGACAGATAAAAATAGCTATTAATCGTGTAGTAAGTGGAGAGGAAATGAGCGGGGGAATACCTTTGCCCATCGCCCCGGATCTGAATGCAGTACCGATTATTGATACGCGGTCTGGTGGCACTCCTGGGTATGCTCCCGTCGGGAGTGGGTCAGCTCCATCATCCTTCTCAACGACTTCTTCCACAGAGGCGAATGACGACATTATTATTCCTCCCGTTGCGCCCCTTCCTCGGACACGCCCACTTCCATCGGGAGTGTCTACACCGTAACACTTAAGGGATCATGTTTGCTGGTATTCGTTGGTTTATAGAGGGCCTTTTTCCTCCTCGTTGTATTATTTCTTCAAAAGAAGGGAGTTTTTTGGCGCCAGAGTATCAAAAATTTCCCCCTCCACCTGAGAATAAGGCTTGTTTTCAGTATGTGGATCAAATCTATGCGGCCACGTCTTATCACCATCCTGTGGTCGAAAAAGTAGTAGTATCTTTCAAATTTCAGGGCCTTAAAGATCTCGCGCCGATCATGGCTTTATCTATGAATAATTTAAAAATTCACAAATCTGCAAATACTATTATCCCCATCCCTCTTCACTGGACACGTCTATTCTGGAGGGGGTTCAATCAGGCGCAAGTGCTCGCTCAGGCGATTCAAAAAGAAAACCCTGAGTGGAAAATTAATCTTGATCTGCGTCGGCCTAAGCGGACACGTCAGCAGGCAAAGCTAGGAAAAGAAGATCGTTTTAAAAATTTAAAAGGAGCTTTTCAGTGGTGCGGAAAAGCCCTTCCGCCAGAGAAAATTCTGTTAATTGATGATGTTGTTGCTACGGGATCAACGATTGATGAGGCGGCGAGAGTTTTGAAGATTGCGGGAGCAAAGGAGGTCATAGCTTTGGTTTTCGCAAGAGGCGGTGGGCAATGAGAGGGGTCTATAAAGAGATGAATGGCTTCTTGATTTAGCTGATTCACATATTCATAAATTCCCTCAATAAACTCTTGACAGGATGTTCTCCGTGAATACAATCGCTTGGCCTCTGAATTGAGGTAACAACGTTCTTTTTCATTTCGGACGCAGCAATAAATCTTCGTCGTGTCTAACACGATGGAGTAAAAAACACTATTCCTTTTTTTTGAAATTTAAATAAAAGAGT
>DGOF01000030.1 GCA_002389285.1 Patescibacteria group bacterium UBA4473 | reverse complement strand
CTTTTGGAACACCAAACACCCATTCGTGCCATCCAAGTTCCCGGAGCCTGGTTCGATGTTGGAAGCTTTGACACGTATCTCGCCGCCCACCGACAACTCCAAACACCCGCCATACAAATTCATCCAACCGCCAAAGTATCACTGAACCAATGTTCAGGAAAAGTATTTATCGGTCCCGGGTGTGTCGTCAAAAACTGCAAAATAAGAGATTCCATTCTTTACGAAAACAGTATCCTCGAAAACTGTTCTCTTTCGAGTGTCATTATCGATGAAAACTGTGATCTCGAAGGACTCGATCTCAATCACAAACTCATCCGTCGCCAAACAAAGCTCAAATCAAAGCACGCGTAAATCAAGGCATCGTCGTCATTTGTTGACGAATATCTAACACACGATCGCTTCGGACACCTTCCAAAGTGCGATCCTTCTTATTTTGACGGAGCACAATACCCATAACCTCCCCAGAAGCACTAAAAACAGGCGTCCCAGGAATAAAGTTCTCGGTATCGCCCTCCAAAACAAACCAATCTTTAGAATCGGCCCCCAAAGCCATAACCGTAACCTCACGATGGCTCCATCCATCAAACCAATACAAATCACTTCCTACCGCGATAGATTGATCCGACCAATGCGGGACTCTTCCTCGCCAAGACGGCATCTGAAAAAACAATAAATCACGATCAAAATCACGCGCCTGAACCACGATCGATTGATCTTTCCAAAAAAGAACCTCTCGGTTCTGCCAGGCCTGATCCGAGGTCACAAAGAGATTTTTTGATAAGGGCAAAGCCATTGCCACACGCGCATCCTGACCATCGTGTAATAACACATGGGGCGGCAACTGAACCCGCGGTTCTTCGACCGCACCACAGCCGGCCAAAAACACAACCACCAGAAAGACAATAATTTTTTGCATAGCATTGGATTCACGTCTTCCTCTTCACCTAACGACGGTAGTTTACCACTGTATTAGTGGGGAGTCCATCCACAAAATACCCAGACATCCAATCCTCTGAAGAAGTCGAATGAGGACGTCCAGAATGATCAGACCAAACAAAGCGCGTACTTCCGGTCCGCACCTGAGAGAGTCTCCCCACCTGACGAGAAGAATCTCCTAAGATCTGAACGCCCACAGAATCGTTATTGGAAGCCGTCCCCTTTTCTGAAAGTCGAGCTTTAAGAACATATTCCGCTCGAGATTTTCGTGGAACCAAAACTTCATTAAGGGCATCAAAATGAACAATATCCCCCGTCATCCCTAATGAATCAAATTCTACAAGGGAGACTTCGTTCCCATTGATAACACGACGAATCGCAAGATCATCCGGCACCCCGTCTCCGGTTAATTTCAAACCGCCCAACCGAACATGGAACGAAATTCTTCCCAACGAAACATCTCGTGCTCCACCATTTTCAATCACAAAACGATAAATCGGCGCAAGATTATCTGTCACCGCCAGTGAAAAATTATTCTGCGCAGGTCGCAAGGTAATCTGGCCCCCGGTAACAAAGAAGGTATCCGCCTGAACCGAGAAATTTTTCTGACTCTCTGGAACCTCTTTCCCCGAGCCCAGTCCCCGAACATCAACCCCCGAAGTCAAAAGATTAAGCTTGAAGTTCGTATTCAACGTTCCGACACGAACAGAATCCTCCACTCTCACACGGAACCCAATCCGACGCTCGCCATTACGCGGCACAAAAATCGAGGTACTCAGATCAAAATGAGCTCGCCCATTAAGAAATCGAGATTCATCCACCACCTGTCCGGTTTTCAGATCCACTGCCTGAATACGATCAATGAAATGATCAACATCCCCACCGGACAACTGCTCCGTCACGGTCAAAGAATCAATAACAAAATCATCGTAATGTGCTTGGAAATTCACCGCTAAAACAAATTCTTCTTCTCCCGCACTCAAGGATCGTCCATAAATTTGATGGGAATATCCCGCAAAAACACTCGCTGCATTCACGATCGGAACCGGATCAAAAACTATTTTTTGGGAAACTTTGTTGCCACGAATAACAACCGGAATTTCTTTTTTCCCCGTTTCCGTTCCAAACATAATCGATTCTAATTGAATCTGAAGAGTCCCTGGTAAATGTGGTAAGCGAGAAGAATCTTGGATTCTCAAGCCAATATCAAAAGCCTTGGTCTCCCCCACCGAAAGCCGATACTCAGGAAGATACAAATTCACCGTGCCATCCTCTTCAAACGGAAAGGAGCCTCCATTCACGACCAAAGAAAATTGCGTCAAATCATCCGTCAAAGTTCCTTCTGAATCCAGAATACTCCACCGCATACGCTTAAGATTTGCCGCCTGCAAAAAATCCGTCGTTTTATAATTTTTCCGATGCGAAACCCCCAAACGGAAAAGAGGAATTTCTGCTTGGTCAATAATTTTAACAGCCTGTCTCTGACGCAACGAACGAACACTCACCACCGCTGTCGTCGGCAAACTCATATCCCCTGTGAGTCGAGAAACGCCTCTAGATTGACTCTGTCGACGTTTGTACGTGGTCTGACTGGGCGCGCGACGACGCTGACGAATAACACTCGCCGTCGAAGGTCGAATCGATGTACGCGCTCTTTTCTGACGAGCTGAACGCACACGTTGTCGTGAAGATGAAAGAGACGGCTTTACCCGCCGAACCGTTCGCCGAATAATGTTTGTCGGCTGAGCTCGATATCGATTACGAGATTTCCAATACTGTGATAAAGATGTTTCTTCGTAGGACTGCGCATAAGCCGTCGTCCCAAACCCGAACCATAAACCCACTAATGCCAGCCAAGAAAGAAACAATTTCATAAAACAAAACGAGAAAGAAGACACCTCTTTAATATTTTAACGGAAAAGATAAAAAAGTGTGACAACGAAATTAAGAAGCAATTAAGAAAATGAGCCTCTGTGATGAAAACACAGACGCTCATTTTCTAAAATGCGGGCGGAACTTTTATTCGACCAGAAGCGTGAATGAATCAAAAATCTTCTTGATCGTCGAAAGATAAGATCGTCCCCGACTCAATGGCGTCCGGGCATCAATAAGGTAAACACTTCCATCAGGAGCGTGTACAAAATAACGAGTAATATACACTTCATTATCCCCCACTCGTCCGGAAAAACTTTCTGTATAGGTTTCTGTCTGAAGCGTAGAATCACTCAACGCATTCTGGAAATGAGACTGACGAACAACGCGAGACGTACTCAAGATACGCTCGGCAGGATTTTTATGATTTTCATCTAAAGAGTAAGCAACAGAACAAGCAAAGAAACTCACATTCGAACATTTTTTGAATCGCTTCAGTGTTACCAGCAGATCTCCTTGTTGATTAATAAATCGATATGAATGACCAATGGCAGTAGGTCTCCATCCCTTTGGCATACTCAAAGCAAAGGATTCGTTCGCATAACGAACAAATGAATGTTTATTCTCAGGAATACTTTTGAATTCAACCGCATTTCGTTTTGAACGTGCGGTCCAAGGCTGGATACGATCTGTTGAATGACGTCGTGGATAACTCGCATTCGAGTAATCTCGACGAGCAAAGGCATTTCGTTTTGCGCCCTGTTTATATCTCAAATTCCGTGAAGGATTTACGCCACGACCATCCTTGTGACCATAATCAAAAGATTTGTAATCAAGTTTGTCCTGCGTTCCATGTTTTTGATAGAGGTAATTGTGATAAGCATCACGAGAAGCCAAAGAGACGGGAACAAGGGCGGCTCCAAAGAGAACCAATGCGATCGTAAGCAGTCCGAATTTTTTCATAAAGAAGAGTGTAAAAAAGAATACAAAATAAGATTACTGAAATTTAAAGTGAGCAAAAGCCAAATCCGCAATTTCAGAAGCATCTCGAGCATCTGAAATATCGGTTACCAGTTGAACCATGACAATAGATTCATCACGAGGGTCTAGCGCATAGAAGTGAATGTAAAGCTGTTCTTGTCCCATCCATTGCGCCGTAAACGTCTCACGAGCAACTGGGTGACGCATACGATCTCCCAACAAGGTGCGTGACAACTTAGCCTCTCTGCCCTGCTGAAAAACAAAGGATAGGTCTTGTTCTGATAAAAAATCTGATTTCAAGTCACGAATACAACGAGCGAATTGATACCCACGACATGTATATCGTGCCGGAGTACGAACAACACGAACCTTCAAGGGACCACGACGACTCTCATACGTGAGATCATCAACCTTTTTAAAAGCATCCGGAAGATTAAGAACAACTTCATCAGGACTCAAGACCGAACGAAACGTCGTTCCTTTTTGCGAAAACTTAATCGTACGATCAAGATGAGGCTTTTGATTATAGGCCTGTGAAATATCATTATTGCGAACCACTACTTTCCCGAGTCCTGAAGCCCGAACATTTTCTGCTCGTGGATAAAACTGAGGATTGGCCAATCGATTAATTTCACGGGCAATACGAGGATTTCGAACCCGAGCTTTTCGATATCGAGAGTAGAGGCCTCCTGGATTTTTACGAACAGACTCACAAGGAGAAAGCGTATTTTGTTTCCGTCCATAAGCATTCCGACGATGTGCATTAGAATAACTCCAATACCCTCGACGATTCGAGAAAGGACGATAGACACCACGAGAAGAAGATGAGCTTCCCTGGAAAGAAGCCTTGCAAGCAAGCTCCTCTGCATCAGAGGTAAAGAGAAACGCCGTCGAAAGCAAGAGAAGTCCGAAAACCGAAAGAAGAAGTTTGCGCATATTAAGGGGGGAGAAATAAAAGATATAAAAAGAAACAAAAAATGCTGGGAAGAATCCCAACCTTTTTTGTGTCTGTTTTATGTTCGCCTTCTTCTTTAAATGATTTCTACACTTTTGTCAAATCTTTTTTATGTTTTTACATATTTATCACACAAGGCAATGCGCCTATTCACTGAACAAAAGCGATGAAAATGTTTTTTGTATTTTTCGAATGTCAGAGAGCAATGCATCGTTTTTCTCAGGGGCTTCCATCGTAATCACCCATATATGATGACGTCCGGGAACCCGAAAAACTAATTGTCCAAAACGCTTCCCCTCCGTTCGATACAAATGAAATCGTCCAAGCTCTCCTTTCATACTACTCTTACGTGCCAGATTTCCTTTCGCATGACTGAGCGCCAGTTGCAAGTTTCGTTTTTGAAGAAGATTCCGAGCATCAAAATTTTCCCCACCACGACGAATCAATAGATTGGCGGCATCTTCCAAACACCGTCGAACAATACGAGGCGTCTGACTCGCACACACATCAGCTGTAGCCCTGATGACAACCTTCGTCATCCCCTCATCCATAAAACTCATCGCTCCTTCATCCCAATCCAACGTATCGGACACCAAAACCAATCCCTCTGGTAACTGCAAAGTAAAAGGAATTGCCGCTGCCTCATGCTTGCTTTGTTCATCGGCACGAATCACAACGCGCCCCCCGCGAATGACTCGCCCTTTCGTAACATTCCGTTCCCCACTCAAGGCCTGTGATTTTTTATTCTGAAGCTTCGTTCGTGTCGCATCAGCGTCTTTCAAAAAGAAAGAAAGCAAGAGTCGATCAATCCCTTCCTCATCTTTCAAGAAAGAATTCGCTTTCTTCGGCGCATCCACTTCAACCTTCCAAACAAATTCCTTGCTCGGTTCAAAGAAGAAAAATCGTCCAAAGTACTGATCCTGCGTCGACATAAGAATATAACGACCTGAATTAGACTTTCGAAGCTGATAAGGATTGATGATATCCTTTTTTCCCCAAAGTTTTTCTTTATTCGTTTCGAGAAAGAGAGCCGAATGATAGCGCTTTAACTGAGACTGTTCTTTGTTGGCTAACTCATGCATACAGTTTCGAACGCCTGTCTGAGACTGATCACAACGATCGCCTGTTGCCGTAATTCGAATCATCGTCTCTCCATCGGACAAGACCATCTGCCCCTGATCGGCCGTAAGCGTATCCGAACGAACATCAAAATCAGACCCTACCGTAAAAGGGAAATCAATCACCTTTGCCTGAATTTTTTTACGGACAACCCCTTTCCCTTGAAAACTTTGAGAAGGTGAACGATCAAAAACCTGTCGACGCGTTGACACTCGACGCTGAGATCGAGAAGGCGCAATCGTTGATCGCCGATTTCGCAAGGAAGATTGATAACGTGGACGCCGGACCGAAGATCGACGAGATTGTATTTTATTCGCTCTTTGCGCCATAGAAGCTCGACAACTAGCAAATCCCGACTCCGAAGAAGCTCGACAACGAGAACGCATACTCGAAGCCAAAGCTTCGGGAACTATGAAGCTCTCAACCGCGACCAAAGCCAGTACGAGACAAAAGACACCAAAAACTTTCTTAAACATGTTTGTGTGAGTGTTAGAAACACCCCGAACACTACCGGTTCAAGCCTGAAAAGTAAAGAATCTCTTCCCTCCAAAAAACTATCGTAATACAAATTGTCGATACAAAGCCTCCACTCGATCTTTCAAAGCATGTAAGACCTCTTTAAGCAATCCCTGAAGATAACGAATCTCTCCCACAACCTTTTCTAAAGCACTCGCTGAGAAATTCTTTTGAGCCTGTATTTTACGGGCTTTTTTTACCAAGCGACGCGTTTCTTTCCGAATAGATTTTTCTAAATGAACCCGTTGAACATCAACCGAGGGAAGCTTTACCACCGCCGGTTCATGCCCGCCCAAAAGACCTGAGATTTTCCCCCACAAAGAAGATTGCTTTCTTGTTTGCACCGGCTTCGCGTCATATTTCTGCTCAGTTCCGCCCTTTTCGCCCGCAATTTCACGCACCTGCTCTGAAACCACGCCCATACCACCAAGCGCTTCATCAAGGCCCTCGCTACTGATTCCAGCAGCGTCTAGACCGACATCAATACGTTTTTCTATATCCATAATTTGAGTGACTCAATACTGCCAGGATTCTTCGCTTCTGACAAATAACACGGACCATCTTTTAATTATACCACAAAAAGAGACTTCTCACAACATCCTGCCCTCTCAGTACGAAGTACGACCATAGCTTCTGCCTCCTACCGCAGGCTGAACACTCGATCGACGCTTCCCAGAAGCAAGAGCTCCTGCTCTCTGCAATTTAAAATATTCATCATAAGGAAGGTCTGTCTGTGGAGGCAAATCAAAATCTTGATACTCTTCTGCTTCTCCTCTATCACGACCAGCATATTCTTCCCAAGAAATACAATCCGCCACTTCCTCTGCCGTCTCAACGGGAGACACTAATCCCGCCGAAGGCACTTTCTGAATCGGAATATTAGTCTTCGGATGCGCTCTTGCCGTATCCGGATAAGATATTTCTTCTGGTAATTCTTTTTCCAATGCCATAACAAAAAATAAGTTATACCTCTTATACAAATAGACACGAGGATGTCAATAAATTCTTACCAACTCCCCAAAAGTTTCCAGCCCCCAACCAAAGCTTCAAAATCTGATTGTAAGATTTCAAAAGCTTCAAAACTCATCTCAGCATCAATGAAAAACACATAGCTTCCGTGCCGTTGATCGGCACGACGCGAATCAAGTTTTGTAAGATTTATATTTTTTTCTGCAAAAAACGTCAGCACCTGCGCCAAATTTCCCGCCTGATCAGCACCAAACCAAAAGGCCAAACTCAGGCGCGTGCCTTCTTTCCGAACCGGTGATTTTTGAATCAACACAAAGCGTGTTTTATTTTCTTGGGCTTCAATGCAAGAGGATAAGACTTTAAGCCCTAAGCGCTCTGCCACCGACTGCGAAGCAATCGCGGCAATCGATTTATCACCCGTTGCCACGACATCCTGGGCCGACTGAGCCGTCGAAGATTTAATAACAAACTGCGCTTGCGGAAGATGTTCTCGTACCCACATTTTAGACTGAGAAAAAGCTTGTGGATGACTATATATTTTTTTGATATCCGAAAAATTTGTCCCCCGAATACCCACAAGATTCTGAGAGACAGCTTTCTCCTGCGCCGAAATAATATGAAGACCTTCCCGATCGAAAAGTTCATCCAACGTCTGAAAAACAGACCCCTGATTCGAATTTTCATAAGGAACAATCCCACTTTTCACCCGCCCGGTCTCAACCGCCTCAAAGACTTCAAACATACTTTTAAAATAACCCACACGAGCCTTTTCGCGTTCGGGAAACAAAAAACTAGCGCCATCGGTATGCGAATCCCGCCCTCCAAAAATAGCCAGATCTATGTCCCCTACCGTTTCATCAAGAACTCCTGAGTCATCATACAAGGCTTCCAGAATACGCTGGGACTGATCATAGGACTGTTGGCACAAGTCCGGTCCCAAATATCGCTGTACCCCCTGAAAACGATCAATCCATTGATCCGTGTTTAAAGGGGCCAACGTCTCAACCATTTGAACAAACGATCCGATCGCTTTTCGGCAGGCAGGGTTATCCGTCGATATATGAGCATACAATTCAGGGTTTTGGTGAAACATGCGCCCCATAACCTGAAATTTTAACGCGTAAGGCGCCGACGAGAAATCTATAATTTTTTCTTTAGGCCATCCCAAAGATTCCAATGTCGCCCCCAATGCAAAATCAGAAAAATGAGAAAGTCCCTGGACCACACCCATTATTTGATCATGCTCAGAAGCCGAAGTTTCAATCACTTCAAAAGCATCAAAGAGTTTTCGAATCGCTCGCAAAGAATCCCCTTCAAGCCGATCCGGACAAAGAATCACTTTTTGTCCGACCAGTTGTAACCGCGGACCAAACATAGGATGCGCCCCACACACCTGAGCTTTCGACTGAAGCATTGTGTCCACCGTAGCGACCTTGATAGACGTAAAATCCATCCAAATCTGATCCGGACGACTCTCTTCAAGACAAGAAGTCATGACCTCTTGTGTCACCCCAATCGGAACCGAAAAAATGACAAGATCACAATCTTGAACAATTTTTGTGTTCGTAATGTAAGTAGTCCGTCCCGAAACAAGAATTTCTTTTTCTGGAAAAGTATCACGGAAATAAGCCGCAAAACTGGCGCCTATCCCATTTGTTCCGCCAATAATACCGATGGAGGTGATGTTTTTCATCGCCGCCGAGCGTAGCAGAAAACTTGTGAGAAGTCGAGGAGTAGCCTAATATTTCCGCACAATGAATACTCTCTCACGCGAACATAATTCCCACAAAGGCGACAACGGAAAAGTCTTCATTATTGGCGGCAATGAAATTTTTCATGGCGCTCCCATTCTCGCAGCAAAAGGCGCGGAAGCTTCCGGAGTAGATCTTATTTTTATCGCCGTTCCCCCCTGCCAAAAAGAAGTCACCAAAAACGCAGGGCTCAACTTTATCGTCCAAAACTTTGAAGAAGATCACCTGACGCAAAAAGATATCCCCGCCCTGCTCAAGCGCAGCCACGACACTGATGTCACGATCATTGGCAACGGCTTGGGAAAAAATGATAATACCCGCAAAGCATTAGTAGAATTTCTGAGAGCCGTCGAAGGCGTGGTCGTCATCGATGCCGATGGACTCATCGAAGACTTGATGCGCATTCGAAGACCCTATGCTTGGGTTCTCACACCCCATGATGAAGAATTTCAGCGTGTTTTTAATACCGACGCAACCCCTGAAAATATTTCGCAAGCCGCCCAAGAGCGCCAGTGCGTCATTATAAAAAAAGGCACTATCGACCTGATCAGCAACACGGCCGGCGAAATAACTGAAAATAAGACCGGCTGCCCGCAGATGACCGTCGGCGGCACAGGAGACGCCCTGGCGGGTATTATTGCCGGCCTCATCGCCCAGGGCCTCACGCCTTTTGAAGCCGCGAAAAAAGCCACCCGATCATGGGGTGAAGTCGGCGAAAGACTCAGTAAAACTCACCACAGTTTTACAGGTGAAGAGATGCTTCAAGCCTACAAAAAAAAAGACTCATGAACCCGTAAATATCTCGCCCCAGCCTCTATCGCGATTTGCGCCGCTTTTTGATTTGTTTCTTTCTCAAAGCGCTTTTCGCCGAGAAATCTTTTGCGGCTATGGCCAATCATGACTTTTTCATCGGGGACGAAAGCCGGAAATTTTAATAATTCCCAATTTAGATCTTTTGTCTTTCCAAAGCCTAGCCCTGGATCGAGAATAATATTTTCTGACTTTACGCCCGCATCTAAAAGTTGCTGTTTACGCGTCAAAAGCTCATCACGAACCTGATTTATTGAACAAATTTCTTGTTCATGAACGTCAGCAATATTTTTACCCGGAAAATGATTGATGATGCATAAACACTGATATTTCGCCGCAAGATTTTGCATATTTTCATCCTGAAATCCTGACACGTCATTTATAATTTTTCCACCAAGCTTTAAGAATGCACGGGCTGTTTCATGATTTTTAGTATCAAGAGAAATCCTGTATACATAAGCCTCCACCATCTTTTTGATCACATTTTTTATTCGAAACCATTCTTCTTCAGAAGTTATTTCATCCGCTCCCGGACGCGTACTCTGCCCCCCGACATCAATATAATCAGCCCCCTCTGAAAATAATTTTTCTGCCTGCGCCAGTGCTTTTTTTTCTTCCAAAAACTGACCCCCATCAGAAAAAGAATCCGGTGTTACATTCAAAATGCCAAATATTTCGCAGGTCATACTTTTCCACAGTACTGATTTTGAGCGAAATTTTTAGTTTTTAATTTTAATTTTTCTCTCTACACTGCGCACTGAATACTCTCATGAAAGCTCCTATTATTGTCCTCGAAGGTCTTGATGCGTGTGGAAAGTCTACACAGATGGAACTTTTATTAAAAAACCTTGAAGACCGAAAGATCTCTGTCGGCTGGAAACGATTCCCCGGCTATGAAATCACGCCAGCTGGAGCACGTATAGCCGCCTATTTACGCGGTGAATTCGGAGACTTCCATAACCTAGATCCCAAAATGATCGCGGGGCTTTACGCCGCAGATAGACTCTCTCAGATCCGAGAAGTCGAAAAAATGCGCGAAAAACACGAAGTCGTGATTTTTGACCGAGGCGTTACTTCCAACCTTATTTACACCGCTGCTCGAGGAAAAAATGACAAAGAACGAGACGAACTTTTTAGTTATATTGAAAAACTTGAATACGAAATCTATGGATTTCCCAAAGAAAGCCTCGTACTCTTCCTTGATGCGAGTGATGAAGCCCGTGCCAAGATTCATGAAGCCAAGAATCGCCCCGGAGATGTCCATGAAGTCGATACGGCCTACCTTCAAAAAGTTCGAAAAAATGCCCTCAAAAAATGTGACGAAGACTTTCGATGGACCCGTATTAACGTTGATTGCAGCGGAGAACTTCGTCGTCGAGAAGATGTCGCAAAAGAGATCCTCAATCACGCACTCGAAAAATTACAAAAAGAGTGATCACCCCTGATCACTCTTTTAGTTAACCCCTTTTCCTGTAAAAGTATTATCGTTTTCGAGATCCGACCAGCATCATGCCTGCACCCAGAACGGCAATTCCTAGAAAAATTCCAGGACCCGTACTTGGCAACATGGGAGCTGAGCTATGAACTGATTCGTCCATAAGAAGTTCCATATCCATATCGAGTAATTCGCTTTCTCCGTCTTCAAGCGCTATTTCTGTTTCCGCCCCAAAGACATTCGGACTTGAAGCTTCTCCAAAGTGGTTTCTCATCTGAAGCAAGTAATTAATGAAGGAATCATCCTGCACACGATCCAGCTTCTCTTCAGCGGTTTCTTCTTTTTTCGCTTCCTTTATATCTGCCCCCAAAAGATTCACTCGAGAGCCTTTAAACGAATGGGCACCATAAGAAGAAGACAGCGGCTCATCAAGACCAAATTCATCCTCAAAATCATCCATGCCAACCTCTTCTGCATCAGAGAAGTCATCCCCGATCTCAAGCTCTGGAATACATTCCGTCAGTGTTGCATCGAGTTCATACCCACGATGACAAACAATCTTACAAGAAGGAACGGTTCCGACTTCACCATTAGCAATGTCATCCTGCGGACAACGTGAGTAATTTTCACGAACCAATGCAACCTCATTCATAGAAGAAAGCTCAACACCACAAATCCCATTTTCAACCAAACAATAATCATTTCCTGAAATCGACCAAGCTCCATTAGTCTGCTTCACGGCGATCCAAAGCTTCAAAGAATCCTCCGATCGAACCGGAAAAATAAAGGTTGCTGGTTGTGAGAAAGTAAAGGTCTCATTCGCTAACCCCAGATTAAAACTCCCTAATACCGAAGCACTACTATTGGCCGATAAAATACTCCCAAAATTAATATCTTCAATCACGGGCTGTCGTCCGTTCGCAGGAGCGGAAAACTGTCCCTCCCACCAGCTTTTGTTTAAAGTATCTCCCCAGTTTCGAGTACTCGTCAGACGAGTTCCTCCATAGAGAGTCATACGAGGAAGACCTCCTCCAGATCGACTGGCAACCGTTACCGTACCGCTCCCTCCTATAGTAACCGAGGTCGCTCCTGTAGAAGCCGTCGCATTGGAAGGTGGGTCCACGCCTTCAATCAAAACACTTCCCGAAAAATAAAGATCTTCTTCAACATCTCCAGAGACCTTCGATATCGCCGAAGCGGAAGGAACCAAAAGGGAGAAAGAAAGACCGAAAACCAATATCGAGAGAAAACGTTTCATATTTTTATTTGTGTGTAAGGAAGAAGCTTGTCTAAAGTGTAAACAATTTTTGTGAACATGGGCAAATTTTTTATTCATTTTTACATGGTGGCAAAACTTTTTTATGTTGTAATAAAAGTTGATCAAAAGATTTGTTCTCTGTTATACTTAACACAAGATGAAACAAGCCCTTCTATTGAGCGCCCTTTTCCTACTGAGTCCAAACTCAACGCACGCCACAGCGCCTGAATTCTTATCCTGCCCGCACAGCATTAGCCTTCAAGATGTAGAACTGGATCGAGAAATAACCCATCAAAAAGCACTGGAAGACAAATATGAATACCTTTGTCAGGATTCTGATCTGATCTTTGAGGTCCTTATGGCGCCTCTTTTTCGAACAGAAATAAATAAATTCCATCGGGAAGTACTCCTTCCTGCCTACCGAGACAATATCTCCAATCCGAACTTCATGGCCGACAAACTCATTCTTGAAGCACGAAAGCACAATCTCTGTCTTGAAGATGTCTGCGAAAAAATTTTTGATCAGTGTCGAAACTCTACCGGAAGCGGACAAAATGTTCGACAAGGCCACCAATGCTTCAATATCGCCGATCAAATTTCAGACCTCGCTCTCTTCAAAATAAAAACCGTCGCCTTCCAGAATCAAGCGCGAAAAGAACGGACCTTTCTCCGCCAAAAACACGAAGCCATCTTTACGCGTTTCCAAATATTTTCTCATTCGAAGTTTATACAAGTCACAGACCTTATGGATCGATTCGTTGAAAAAGTAACCTATCTTATTCCCGATCCAGAGGAAGGACACGGGCGACCATAAGGCGCCAAAAGTTTTCCACATTTTCGTTGACATTGAGACTAAAAAAATCTACTTTCTTTTTCGGTCTCTCTCTTCATTTTCTATGCAAAAACTTCTCTCAGATCTCGGCCCAAATCTTGTAATCATGGGCACACAGTGGGGAGATGAAGGAAAAGG
>DGOF01000013.1 GCA_002389285.1 Patescibacteria group bacterium UBA4473 | reverse complement strand
AGAGGGGCGTCTGGTTTTCGTGCTAAGACCTCTGTACTGACTTCAAAGCAAGTTGGCCAAGTGCCCTCCTTTTTTAAAGGAGGGCTGGGGTGGATTTGAATGGAGGCGGTTGAGGGTGGATTTAATCCCACTATTTGCTAATGTCCCACTCGATGTCACACTTTCTTTTTCTTCTCGGTCGCAACGCGGTTCTTTCTCGGGCTGAATTACAGGGGCTCTGTGATGAGATTTTATATGATGCGAACACCAGTCTTCTTTTGGCCGAAAATATCCCTGAGGGCGATCCTCAGTCGTTTTTGGACCGGTTGGGGGGGACGGTTCGGATGGCACGGGTGATCGATGAGTATGAGAGTGAATCGGCGGTGCTTGAGGCCTTGGCTTCGCAGGCGAATGAACAAAAGCCAGAAGGGAAGATTCATTTGGGGATTTCGATCTTTGGTATGGGAGAAAAGCGACTTCGGTATTTTTGTCCGACGGTCAAAACGCTTTTGAAAGAAAAATTCGGGCGGAGCACGCGTACGGTGAACCGGCCAGGACTTAATCTTGAGTCCGGTCAGATGTTTGGCTCGAAGCTTTTAAGCAAAGGGTTTGAATTTATTATCTGGAGGCGCGGCAGTTCGTTTCTTTTGGCTCAGACGGTGGCGAATCAAGATATTCGGTCTTATACGATTCGGGATCGAGAAAAACCTTTTCGTGATGCGAAGATGGGGATGTTGCCGCCGAAGTTGGCGCAGATTTTGGTGAATTTGGGGGTTTCTCAAGGCAAGGATCCTCACAGCTCCCGTCAAGATGTGAACGGCTCTTGCCCCCCCTCAGTCCCCCTAAGGCGGGACAGCTCCCCCTGCAAGGGGGGGAGCGAAGCGGAAATAATTATTGATCCTTTTTGTGGGTCGGGGACGATTTCGATCGAAGCGGCTTTGATGGGATATGAGACGGAAGGATCGGATCTTAGTATGACTTTTGCGCAGGGGGCGCGGCAGAATTTTTCGGATCTTGCGCGTCGGCTTGGATTTGCACCAGAATCGGGAAAATTTCAGACATCAGATGCGCTTAAGCTTCCGTGGGAAAAAATGTCAGGAATTGTGGTCACAGAAGGCATGCTTGGGACTAACTTTGCCAGTGCGCCGACGCCACCTCAGATTCGTGAAAATGCGGTGTTTGTGCTGACGTTGTGGGAAAAATTATTTCAAAAAATAGCCACGGGGAATATTCCTGTCGTGTGTTGCTGTTTGCCGTGTTGGCGGCAGGGATCGGGATCGGTAAGTATCGCGGGGAAGCTTATGGACTATGTTCGCTCCCTGGGGTATACGCCAGATCCTGTTTTTGGCGGCAAAAAAAGCTCGGTCTATGCCCGAGAAAGCGCCTTTGTGGGGCGAGAAGTGGTGGTGTTTCGGAAGAGCAAATAGTCTTTTATATTTTTAGACTTTTTCAACGGATTCAATATCGATCCAGTCTTCGAGGACTCGGTTATCAACGACTTCTTGGGCCTTCATTTTTTCGAGATGGTGTTCGAGCTTTTCATGATCGTTTTCGGTAAGCTCTTCGTACGGTCTTCCCAGGAGCATGCGCAGCTCCTCCATTTCTTCAGGGATTTCAAGTTGGTTTATTTGACCGAGTTCTTCCGGTGTGAACATATGTTGTGAATGAGGTATCTAAAATTTTGTCGAAGAAGCATCTCTTGGAGTTCTTCGAGTGTTTGGTTACAAAAAAAAGGCAGCGTTTTCGTCAGTTTTTCTTTTTTTTTGGCACTGAGGAACACAGAATTCTGGAGGGTCTTTGCAAGCCTTGCGATAGTACTATTCCGTGTGTTGGAGACCGGAATCACCGCCGGGAATTGCGCATAAAACTCTCCTGCTAGATCAATGAAACTCATTGTATTAGGCGTTTTTGGCGAAATAGAGATCCATGATGGCATCCACTTCTTCTTCGAGAACCGTGTTGAGCTTGGTGAGCTCTTCTTCGTTCATAGTGGGGAGCATCACGGTCCACATGGCTTTTTCTTTGTGTTCCATGGTGGAAAGCTGCAGGTTTTTGAGGATGGATTTGACGAGGTCTTTGTGAGTCATGGTTTAGGAGAAGTTAGGGATAAGGCCTTTGAGAACACGTTCGAAGAGAACTTCACCGGTTACTTTTCCGGTGGCGACGTCTTGGTGCATCGCGCGAATGGCATCGATAATGTGGTCAGGATCGCCATTGGATCCACTGATTTTGCTCGCAAGAGCGTCGCCTCCTACCGGCCAATGACCCACAAGGCCCATGAAAATATCTGAGTTATAAATCGGGTCGGTAATATTTCTCAACCAGCTGTCGGGAATAAAGAGTGATGCAAAGGCGGTCCATCCTTCGATTTCGTTTTGAGCACTGTGGAGATTTTCTTCTTCTTTGAGGCCCGGGATGAATTTTCCTCCGACGTTTCGGAAAATATCAATCCATTTAGAAATCGTTGGGAATTGTCGAACGAGCCAGCTTTCGCCGACTTCGCTTGAAATATCCATGAGTTCTCCGAACAAACCTTCTCGTTTTTTTGAGAATTCTGCGGTGACGCCGGCGACTTCGCTGGCTTCAAGGCCAAATTGATTATGGAGGAGATCTGCGCCTTCTTCTTTGAGGTAGCGTTCTTTGTTTTCGAGGAGGGTTTTGACGATGTCTGACTCGGGTACTTGAGGAGGATTCGGCATGGGAGTAAAATGATTAAATCATAGAAAGCTTAGACTCTTTTTTTGTATATTTCAAATCGTAAAAAATAAGATTCCTTTCTTCTAAAGAATAACTTGCAAAAAAGTAAAAAATAACCAAAATATCCCGCGTTGACACACTCTTGCGAAGAGATTCGAGAAGTGTCTACAAGCTCTTCTTGTCATCAGGTAATAATCCCGGGTAGCTCAGCGGTAGAGCAATTGACTGTTAATCAATCGGCCGTCGGTTCAAATCCGACCCCGGGAGCCAAATTCATTCAGATGGTGTTTGACACCATTTTTTACTCGTTCTCGATTATTTTCATGTCTTTCCCTTCGATGGGAGAAATCACATTGGAGTGAGATGCTGTAGAAACAATGTTATCACTGCTTAGGAGTGCAAAGTGGTTGGAGTGACCGATGTTTTTGTCGGTGGCAGTGTATTTCATAGAAGCCATTACGGTTATTTCAAGCATTTTTGCGGCAGGAATGACGATGGGAGGATTAAATCGAAATTCGACGATATCATCGCTGTTTACAGATTTTTTCTGTCCAACCTGCTGTCCATCCATTTCGAGCCAAACACTTTCGAAGTCATCGTGCGCCCCCAGTCCTAGACGCGTGAAAGTTAAAGCCGAAATTTCAACATCGGTATCATCAGAAGCGGTGAAATCAACGGTTGTGTAAGGAACCGACGTGGCGTTGTAAGGAATAGTTGTTTCTGGTGGTGTGTTGTGCGAGAGATTCGCTTCAAGGGTTCCTCCCTCACTTCTTATCCAGGACTCGAATCCAGGGAGTCCGTCATAAACAATTTTTGCTGTTTGGGCGCGGGTTACCGGGAGTTGGGGATGAAAACCGCCATCTCCAAGTCCTCGCATAAATTTATAGTTGTAGGCGGTTTCTACGTATTCGTAGTACCAATCTTTTGCCGAAGCATCATCAAAGTGAGGCGCACCAGAAAGGTCTATTTCAATTTCTGAAGCTTTGACGATCATTTTGGCGATTTCCGCGCGGTTGATGCCGGCTTCGGGTCGAAAAAGACCGTCGGGGTATCCGTTGATCCACTCATAGTGGTACATGGTTTCGATGTAGTCGTAGTACCACGCGTCAGGGCTTACGTCGGGGAAGTGTGGGCCGCCAGAAGTCTTGAGTTCAACCTTTGTCATAAGGACAATGATTTTTGAAACTTCGGCCCGGTTGAGCTGGCGGTTGGGAGCAAATGATCCGTCAGGGTTACCAGCGAGGACGCCTTGATCGATGAGTTCTTCGATGGCTTCTTCGGTCCAGGATGTAATTTCAATATCATCAGTAAAGCCTAGGTTTGCGGCTGCTATTACCGGAGAGATAAGCGTCAGACTCATGGTAAATAAGACGCATGATGCCAGTGTTTTATGGATAAATTTCATGGGTAGTATTTTTTAGATTCTAAAATATATAACGGTTGTCAGTGCTTATTTGTGACAAATTTATTGTTATGGACACGGATTTGGGCACTGCTCATGAATAGCTTCGATGTCTTTTAAAATTTCATCGTTTAATTTTATATCGAGGGCGCTTACACAATCTTCAAGTTGCTCTACGTTCGAAGGCCCAATGATGTTGGACGCGAGGAAGCTTCGGCTGTAGACAAAGGCGAGGGCCATTTGGGGGAGCGTGAGACCGTGTGATTCGGCGAGTGTTTTGTATTGTTTGATGATGGCTTCGACTTTAGGAGTTCTGTATCGCGCGGCGCAGTCGGGATACTTTGTGAATCGTCCGGCTTCTGGGTAGTTTCCGTCCAGATATCGGCCGCCTAAAACGCCGAATCCAAGCGGAGAGTACGCCAAGAGTGGGATTTCTGCCTTATGAGAAACTTCTGCCATGGCGGTGTCATAACTGCGCGTCAGAAGGCTGTAGTTATTTTGAACACTGACCATCCGGGGGAGATTTTTTTCTTTGGCGAGTTGCAAAAACTGCATCGTTCCCCACGGGCTTTCGTTGGAAAGGCCGAAATGTTTTACTTTGCCTTCTTTTTGGAGTGTTTGGAGGACTTCGAGTGTTTCTTCGATCGGGATGCTTGTGTCATCAGGTTGATGAATATAGTTGCGCTGACCAAAACGGTTCATGGCTCGGTCGGGCCAGTGAAGTTGGTAGAGATCAATGTAATCGGTTTGAAGTCGCTGAAGACTGCCTTCAATGGCTTCGCGAATGTTTGATTCGTCTGAACAAGCCTTGCCATCACGAATGTATTCCAGGCCCGAACGCGTGCGGCCAATGACTTTTGTGGCGATCATGACTTGGTCGCGATTCCCCCGATCGGCCATCCAGCGACCGATGATTTTTTCGGTGAGGCCACAGGTTGCTTCTTCGGTCGGGACGGCGTACATTTCGGCCGTATCAAAAAAATTAATGCCCAGTTCCAACGATCGATCCATGATGGCTTGCGATGATTTTTCATCTACATGAGCGCCAAAACTCATGGTTCCGAGGCAGGCTTTGGATATCTTTAAATCGGTGGTTGGGAGCAGAGTGTATTGCATCACGAGGCAGTATAGATTAAAAAGAAACCCAAATGAAAGAACCTTTTATTGTTTCAGTATCAGAAGCTGGCCAGAGAGTTGACCGTTTGGTGGCTCAAAAATTCCCAGAATCTTCACGCAGTCAGTGGCAAAAGCATGGTCAGTTTTGGATTGATGAGCAAGAAGTTCTGGGCGGGAAAAAAGTAAAAGAGGGGCAAAATATAGAATGTGATTTGATTGAGCCGTCTTCACTCAGTAGTGATCAACCGATTTGGGAGTATGACTTGGAAGTTTTAGCTGAGTCAAAGACGTGGCTGGTTATTAATAAGCCGGTGGGAGCTTCCGTCCATCCGTCTAAATCTGAAAATTCACAAAAGACGATCGTGAATGCCTTGCTGTATAAATTTGGGAAAGATTTTCGGGCAGGGAACGATGTTTTGCGGCCAGGGATTGTGCATCGTTTGGACAAAGTGACGTCGGGGGTTCTTTTGATCGCGAAGAATACCAAAACCTATGACTACCTGCAGGAGCATTGGAGTGAGGTAGAAAAATTTTATTATGCGGTCGTGAGCGGTTGTCCGACCACGAAAGGAAAAATTGAAGGAGGTATCATGCGGGATCCGAAAAACAAATTGCGCATGACGGTTTCGGATGAAGAAAAAGCGAAAAGTGCGGAAACCTATTTTGAAGTGATTTCTTCCCAAGATGACACCTCTCTTTTGAGGGTTCGTATTCCTACCGGGCGCACGCATCAGATTCGTACGCATTTGAGCTCGATTGGATTTCCGATTCTTGGGGATGAGTTGTATGGCGGCGCGTCAGCAGATCGTGTGTTTTTACACGCTGAAAAACTCACCTTTCCCGATCCAGACAAAAAAGGAGAACGAACGTCGGTTGAATCTCAGCTTCCCAAGGGGTTTAAGTAGGGGGGCTCTGGAAAAGTTTGGATCTTTGCGTATGATGGAGAGTGATGAGTATTTTAATTTTGTTTTCTCTTTTGTGGATTGCTCTGGTGTTTTTATCTGGCATGGGAGTGCTGCAGCTCTTTCTCCGGAAGGGACTTTTTTTGAAAAACGCGACCTGGGGGAAGGCTTTGCAGGTGGTTCTGTTGCAGTTTTTAGCAGGAATGGTGGTGAT
The DNA here is from genome assembly GCA_002389285.1 of Patescibacteria group bacterium UBA4473. Classification (GTDB taxonomy): domain Bacteria; phylum Patescibacteriota; class Gracilibacteria; order UBA4473; family UBA4473; genus UBA4473. The sequence continues at coordinate 24,138 of DGOF01000013.1, read as the reverse complement.
TCTCGCCAATGAGTGGTGGCCTTTATGGATTGTCGGGACGGCTTGGTTGTGGTTTGGAGCGTGGCTTTTGCGTCGTATCTACAAAATCCCAGGAAACAAGGCGGTATTGATTACTTTTGTACAGCAGTTGATCTGGATTTTAGTGATTTGTGCTTTAGGGGTTGGATGGAAACAAGAAGTGGGACAACTTTGGCGGGTACAGGGGCAGCTCATGTGTCCGACTCTGAATGCTACGGACTCGGTTTGTCGTCCGGATAATCCAGATATTGTATGGGTCAATCGTCGGGCGAAAACTTTTGAGCGAGGCGATGTGGTTGCTTTTCAGGTTCCGGGTACGGATGCAGTTGATTTGGCGCGCGTGGTGGGGATTGGTGGGCAGACTCTTCGCTTCATGAGTGGAAAAATATACGAAGTCCAGGGGGAAGATTTATTGGAGGTCTATGAGCCCTATCTTCCGGATGATCAGCAGGGACAGACTCATAGCCCTATTCCACAGCTTATTATTGGAGAAGGGACGTATTTTTTGATGCGGGATCAACGAACCGAGAGTGTCGATAGTCGTCTTTGTTTTTCGGCTCAGGGTTGTGGTGAAGCATCTCGACAGGCAACAGTCCCTATTTCAAAGATCATTGGTCGGGCAGAACTTATTCTGTGGCCAGGAAGTGCGAGGCAGGTGTACTAGTTTGTGATTCTCAAAATCTCTTCAAGCGTCGTGATATGATCGGCGACTTTTTCTAACCCGTCTTCCAGAAGCGAGTGGAATTGGTGATGGTTGCGTAACTCATTTTCGATTTCGTCTTGAGATTTTCCGTTGAGGATCATTTGTCGGATCCGTTGATCGACGACAAATCCTTCGCAGATGACGGTTTGTCCTTTATATCCGGTTCCCGAGCATTTGACACATCCATTGGGAATGATGACTTCTGCGGGGACCGAGAGGGAGCCGTATCGAGCTTTTAAAAGCTCGTACTGTGAAGTGAGCTCCGGAGAATCTTGGATTTTAATTTTTTGTTTACAGTGTGGGCAGGCCTTTCTGACCAGCCTTTGGGCGAATATCGCGCCGATTACGGGAGCAATATTAAAGTTTTCCATGCCCATGTTTCGAAGACGGGTAATGGCTCCGGCGGATGAGTTTGTATGCAGAGAAGACAGCACCATGTGTCCGGTCAGAGCGGCTTCAGAAGCCATGTGTGCGGTAGAGAGGGTTCGGATTTCTCCGACTAATATGACGTCGGGGTCGTGCCGAAGCAGCGACTTAAATCCCGTATCAAACGTGTATTCCTCTTCATCATTTACCTGTGATTGCGATACCCCGGGGAGGTGATATTCAATGGGATCTTCGAGCGTTACTATTTTTTTCTCTGGTGTATTGAGGCTCGCTAGCATGGAATACAGCGTGGTTGTTTTTCCGCTTCCAGTCGGTCCAGTAATAAGGATTAATCCGTTTTTGAACATCAGCGATTGGTTCATTTTCTTCTGCATACTTTCAGAAAATCCCAAGGCTTCAAAATCAAGAACTCCTTTGTAGGCATCGAGAATACGAATAACTATGGACTCGAGGGTTGGTGTCGGGAGTATTCCAATACGGAGATCTACTTTTCGGTCATTGACCGCGAGAACGGCATGCCCATCTTGTGGCTTTTGAGTAATGTTTGATTTCATGCCGCCTTCGTATTTAATACGGAGGATCAGTTTTTGAGCGGTTTCTTCTTCGAGCTCAAGGATGTCGTGCAAGACGCCATCAATTCGAAATCGAACCACGATTCGTGATTCTTCGGGCTGGATATGTATGTCAGAAGCTCGGGCACGTAGTGCGGCAATTTCAATCTTATTGAGCGCTATTTTTGCAGGGATGTGCGCGATTTCTTTTTGAAGTTGTTCAATATCAACCTCCTGATCTTTGAGATTTTGTTCTTGTTCCGCGAAATGTTTTTCACGGGCAATGTGCTTCAGGTTCAAAAATTTTGATTCGTACAATAGAAATGCCTTTTCAAGACTGTTTGCGGAACATAAAAACAAAAATATTTCCCATTTGTCTTTCTCAAGTCTTTGTATGAGGTCTTGAGTTTCTTTTTTCTCTGGGTCCACCACAGCGAGCTTGAGAGCGTGTCCGTGTTGGTGAAAGGGCATGGCTTGTGATTCCATGCTCTCATCTCGGTCTACAATTTTGAGGACATCGGGATTAAACGGAAAAAGCCCAATGTCTATGTATCCGACGCCTAATTGCTCAGCACGCGCAGCAACTGATCGTTCTTCGAACGATTGATTAATCATAGCGTTAGCTTTGGAGGCAGAAGTGTTGGAGCCCATCTCCTAATAGTATCATAAAAAAGGGGAAAAGGCAATGATGATAAGCGTTAGAGAGGGGGGGCGAAGGGAAAAAAGTTGATTTTTCGTAAAAATCTATTATTTTTGTTCTGTTGTACCGTTACACCATAACATGAAATCATCCAATCCCGTTTCGTTCATGGGGGCTAAAATAGCTTCCTTAACCGCCTCTAAAGAGGGAGAGCTTTTCTTGATGTCTTTTTTTACGGCCAAAGAGCGCAAGACCTTGTGGCATCGATTTCAGATTATTGAATTGCTTTTAAAAGGGGTCTCTCAGCGAGATATCGCCGAACAACTGGGGATTAGTTTGTCTCAGGTTTCTCGTGGATCGGCAGAATTGCAATTTGGGACGGGCGCTCAGTTTTTCAAATCTTTTCTTTCTTCAGAGTTATGAAGCATATATTTGATATTCAGAACTTTCCGAGCGTGACGCCTCCCAAACTTTTTCGTATGTTGCGAGAGAAGTTTGGCACGCCTACCGCGCTTTTGGAGTCGCTTGAAATTGATGAAAAAAACAACATGTCGCTTTTGGCGTGTGATGCAATTCAAGAGCTTGATTTGAAAGAAAAGAGCTTTGATAAGATTCGTGAAGCGCTTAAGAAATGTGAAAAATTTGATGTAAATTTTCCTTTTCGGGGGGGGCTTTTAGGGATGCTTCATTTTGAAATATTTGATGAAATAGAACCTTCTTTGGCCTCCTTTCCTGGGGTGCAACATGGTCTTTTGTATGAATTTTCACGGTTTGTTTTCTTCGATCATCTTCAGGGATTGATTACGTTTTTGAATTTTGAAGAATCGGAAGCGAAGGATCTTTTGAATCAGGCAGGAGGTCTCTTGGATTTTTCTTTTGATGAGAGGGCTCTGAATGATGATATGACGCCCTTTGATTTAAAACTTTCACAGAGTGAATTTGAGGCGGCGGTTGAAAAATTGAAAGAACATATTTTTGCGGGCGATATTTTTCAGGCGATTTGTTCGAATGAGTTTTCTCGTGATATTGGGGATCGTGATGGGTTGGAATTTTATGAGCTTTTGCGGGTATTAGAGCCGAGTACGCATCTGGTGTTTTATGATTTTGGAGATAAAGGGCAGGTGGGCAGTGCTAGTCCTGAAATTTTGGGTGTGAAGCGGGGGGATCAGGTGCTTTATTCTCCTATTGCGGGTACGCGTTATCGGGGCAAGGATGAGGTTTCTGAGCAGAAAATTTTAGAGGAAATGCGACAGTGTCCGAAGGAAAATGCAGAGCATGATATGCTGATTGATTTGGGACGGAATGATTTGGGGCGGGTTTGTGTTCCTGGATCAGTGCGGTTGGCGCGTGAAAAATATGTCAAAAAATTTGCGAATGTGATTCATTTGGTGAGTGATTTGGAAGGGGTGATCAGTGATGATGTAGATGCGGTGGATTTTTTTAAAGCGATTTTCCCTGCTGGGACGCTTACCGGTGCGCCGAAGATTCGGGCTATTGATTTGATCCGATCGGTGGAAACTTCTCCTAGAGGATTGTATGGAGGAGCTCTTGGTTACTTTTCGGCGGATGGAAACATGGACTTTACGATCGCTATTCGAAGTTTTTTTCGGCATAATAACCGGGCTTTTTTTCGGGTGGGGGGCGGAATTGTTCAGGACTCAATTCCTTCTCGTGAGTGGCTTGAAGTTCACAATAAAGCGAAAAGTCTTATCAAAGTTTTTAATGCTGTTTGTGCCACATGAAGCTTGAAGATCAACAACAACGATTTGAAAAAAATTGGGAAAAACAACGTCCTTTGTTTGGAACGAAATCCTGGGCAAAAGACCCGAATTTCCTCTTTTTTATAGAAATTCCGTTACCTCTAGAATTGCGGACAGAAATGGAACAAATTTCACAAGAGCTTGCTGCCTGTGTAAAGCAAAAAGGTCTTTGGGTTTCTCCGGCTAAAATGCGTATTACGGTAGCGCTTCCGGGGCGAATGGGCGTTCATTTCCAGGGAAATGAAGAGGGTTTTATGAAGAAAAAATTAGAAGCTCTGACGCAAGAATTTCCACCTTTTGAGTTGTCTTTGGGGGATGTAAATTGTTTTCCGGAAGTTCTGTTCCGAGAGGTTTATGACGAAGGGCGCCACCTTCTTCGATTGCATCAGCGGATCTCTGAAGAGATTCCGTTTGCTCAGAATCCAGAGTTTCAGCACGAACATTTTTTACCTCATATTTCTCTTTTTTACGGAGAGGGAAATCCTGCTCTTTTTGATCATCCAGCGTTTGCGCGCAAACGAAAACCGACGAAGATGAAAGTTGACAGGTTGTTCTTTGGAAAAGCGCGGGATGATAAAGAAGAATACGAGAAACATATTCTAGAAGAATTTAAATTTCTTTCATGAAAAAAGTACTTCTGATCGATAACTATGATAGTTTTACCTATAATTTGGTGCAGTATCTGCAAGAGCTTGGGGCGGAGGTTTTTGTGCGACGGAATGATAAAATTTCAGCGGAAGAAGCGCGGGATCTTCAGCCTGATTTTTTAGTATTTTCTCCGGGACCCGGAACGGTTGAAAAAGATTCTGATGTTGGTATTGGCCCGGCCTTGTTTGAGGCTTTTCGGGGACAGATTCCTATTTTAGGGGTTTGCCTGGGGCATCAGATGATCGGGCATATTTTGGGGGGAAAAATTGTGCGAGTCGCCCCGGTTCATGGGAAGCGATGGCCGATAAAAATATTACAAAAGACGGGCTTATTTCATGGATTTTCGGATGAAATTCGAGGCATGCGTTATCATTCCCTTGTGGTTCAGCGAGAAAATTTCCCAGAAGCGCTTACTATTACGGCGGAAACACAGGATGATGAAAAATTAGTTATGGCTTTTGAAAAATCAGATGAACGTATTTTTGGGATTCAGTTTCATCCTGAATCGATTGGAACGAAAGTGGGGATGGAGATTTTACAGCAATTCCTTAGTATCTGATGTATGAAAGATAAAGTTGCGGCCTATGTTTTGGACTATGCGCATTCCCATCCGGATACGATTCGCGAGCTTTTGGTGGAAATGCATCAGCGGGAAGAATCGGTGGGCGAAATTTTGAATTTTGTAGAAGAATTACAAAACCGACAGTATGATGTTCGGCTTCCGAGGAAATATGGTTTTTGGGGGAAGCCTACGATGAAGGTTTTTGATGTCTGTGGGACCGGAGGATCGGGACTGCCTCGGATTAATCTTTCGACGGCTTTGGCAACGGTTTTGTCACGAGAATTTACAATTGCAAAGCATGGAAACCGTGGAGCAACAGGACGGATTGGAAGTTTTGATTTGATCGAAAAGCTCGGTCTTCCGATTTGTGATACGCCGCATAAGGTTATCCATAATCTGAGACGTAAAAACTTGGCTTTTGTGTATGCACGGGCTTTTCATCCAGCGCTTAAGCCTTTGGGGCCGATTCGTCGATCTATTCCGCATGCGACGATTTTTAATTCACTAGGGCCCCTCCTTAATCCGATTAATCTTCGGGGACAGATGATCGGCGTTGCCAGTTGGAAACAGGGAGAAAAGATGTCTGAGGTGTGTCGAAAATTAGGAAAAAATGCACTGTTAGTCCACGATGAAACGACCGGGCTTGATGATGTTTCTTTAGTGGGAAATACGTATTTTTGGAAAGTCGTCGATGGGAAAACAGAAGAAGGTCGGTTTACTCCAGAGCAGTATGGATTTGATCGAGTGCCTAATTTTGAGTCGATATCTGGAGGGGGGAAGATTGAGGATAATGTTCAGATTTATCGATCTTTGATTGCCAAGCGGTCTCCGAAGGCGCATTTGGACTTTTTGGCGATTAATGCCGTTGTGGCCGGGCAATTTTTTAAGACATTATGACCATTTTAGATCAGATTTTGGAGCGGAAGCGCGCGGAGGTTCAAGACCTTTCGATGCGATTGAAAAATGCACACCCTGCGTCTTCGAAAAAAGATTTCAAGCAGGCTTTATTGGCGTCATCAGGACCTTCTTTGATTGCTGAAATTAAACGTAAATCACCTTCCAAGGGGGCGCTTTGGGAGGATTTAGATCCGGTTGATGTAGCAGATACGTATGTCTCTCATGGGGCGGCGGCTATTTCGGTGCTCACGGATGAATTGTTTTTTGGGGGGAGTTTGTCTGATTTGCAGCAGGTTTCGCGGGAGAGTGTTCTGCCTGTTTTGCGAAAAGATTTTATTCTTTGTGAAGAACAGATCTTAGATGCTCGTTTGGCCGGCGCAGATGCGGTATTGCTTATGGTAAGTGTCTTAAAAAATGCTGAAAAAATACGGGCTTTTCGGGAGTATGCAGCTGTATTTAATATGGATTGCCTGGTGGAAGTTCATGATGCAGAAGAGCTTCAAGTGGCGTTGAAATCTGGGGCAGATATCATCGGTGTGAATGCGCGAAAATTTAAAGATTTATCGGTAAACCAGGATGTTTTTCAGGATTTATTATCGCAGATTCCAGAAGGTATTGTTCGGGTTGCTGAATCAGGATTCCACACGCGAGAAGATATTGTTCGGGTGCAAGATTTGGCCGATGCGGTACTGATTGGTACGAGCTTTATGCAGGATGAGGGGCGGAACTTGGAAGCCAAATTACATGAATTTTTTCCGGATGAAAATTAAAATCTGCGGTATTCGATCGAATGAAATGATGCAGGCGTGTGCAGATGCGGGGGTGGATTATGTGGGACTGAATTTTGTGAAATCTTCGAAACGTTTTTGTAGTAACGTTCCGGAAGGGCGTCGTGTTCAGCGTGTCGGTGTTTTTTGGAACAATCCTGAGTCAGAAATTCAGCAAAAAATAGAAGATTATGATCTGGATATTATTCAATTGTATGATGCGGATCTGGTGGAAAAATTTCAGGATAAAATTCCGGTTTGGTTTGCGCTTAGAGTAGGGGGTGATGATTTAGAGATTTTAAAAAAGATAAAACCGGATTTGGTTTTGCTGGATGGATCGGCGCCGGGATCGGGTCAGCGGGTGGAGGAAGAAAAACTAAAAGAAGCCGTGAATTTTGTGAAAAACTTAGGCTTTGAGTTTGGTTTAGCCGGTGGGATTAATGTTGAAAACATTGCTGAGTTTCGAGAAAGCTTCCCGGCGGCAAAATTGCTTGATACGGCATCAGGCGTGGAGGACGAGGCAGGGGGCTTTTCAAAAGATCAACTAAGCCTCATCACCGAAGCGTTTCAAAGTGGCTAAGAATTCTTTCTCAAAGTCTTTCGGGACGATCGCACCGACGGCGATATAGCCCAAATCTTTTGTTTTTTGAGATTTGTACCCTTCGAGCATTTGTTTGTCTGAATGAGCTTTTCGCATGATGTCCGTAAAGTCGAAGAACTGAATGTCAGCGGCGTAACATTTTTGGGCAAATTCGGCCATTTGTTTCTGGTCACCGGCGAGATTAGCCATTGGGTAGAGACAGTCGACGTAGTGAACGCGTCGTTCTTGGTCGTGGAGGATTTTGATATCAAAAAGATCCTGTGTGCTGTGTCCGCCGATACTGACACCCAGTTGTCCGATGGCATTGGCGACAATGCCAGGATTGAGGGCTTCGTCGGCGATGACGATGACTTTTTTCGATCGGTATCGTGTTTCAGCTTCTTTACTTGAAAGCTGTTTGCGTTCGGGTTTCATCTGTGGAAAGAGGACCGTGTCTCTCAGGTTTGCCTGTCCGGTTAGGAGTGTCACGAGTCGACCAACCCCAATTCCTGATCCGGTCATCGGTGGCATACCGTGTTCCATTGCGGTGAGGAATTCTTCATCAACCTGCATGGCTTCTTCGTCTCCAGCTTCTCGGGAAGCGGATTGGGCTTCGAGGAGGGTGCGCTGTACTTCAGGATCTACGAGCTCTCCGTATGAGTTGACGATTTCCCATCCGGCGACGAGGAGTTGATAACAGTCGGCGGTTCCATCGCCTTTTGGACGGGCGAGGGGTTTGAGCTCGGAAGGGTAATCCATCACAAATGTCGGCTCAAGAAGCGTGGGTCGTGCTGATTTTTTGTAGATATGATCGAGAAGATTTCCAGTTGAGATTTTTTGAATACCTGCTTTATCAGCGCCGTATTCGAGGGCTTTTTCTTCGACCTCTTTTCGTGAGGCTTTGAACATATCGAGCTGAGCATGTTCCTTGAGGAGGTCGGGGAATCGAACGCGTTTCCAGGTGCCACTGAAGTCGATTTCTACGGGTTGTTCGTCTTTGTCGAGAACGGTTATTTTTGTGGTATCGAGGACTTTTTGGATGAGTCCTTGGAGGAGTTCTTCGGTCCACTGCATGTTTGTTTCGAGGTTTTCGTAGGCGGCGTACCACTCGAGCATGGTGAATTCTTGGAGATGTGAGGGGTCGATGCCTTCGTTTCGGAAACATTTTCCAATCTCAAAGACCCGTTCAAATCCACCGACGACGGTCATTTTGAGATCAAGCTCAAGAGCAATTCGTAATACGAATTCATGATCAAGCGCTTCGTGATGGGTCTTAAAAACTTTGGCGAGGGCGCCTCCAGCTTGGGCCTGGAGGATGCGTGTTTCGACTTCCATGAAGTCTTTGGCTTCCAAAAAATTTCGAATTTCTCGGATTACTTGTGAACGAATTTGGAATCGTTTCCGTGTTTCTTCGTTCGTAATTAAATCGAGATATCGTTGTCGATAGCAGGCTTCTTTGTCATTGAGTCCGTGGAATTTTTCAGGAAGGGGGCGAAGAGTTTTTGCGAGTGGAATAACCTGGGTCACCAAAAGCGTGGGTTCTCCATGTTTGGTGATGAAAAATTCACCTTCAAATCCACAGAAATCTCCCAAATCAAGTAGTTTTACGAGGGGTTTGTAGTCGTCTTCGAGGATGGCTTTGGATAAACAAATCTGAAAATCTCCCGCTCGGTCTCGGATACGGAGAAAGGCAAGTTTCCCCATATCCCGAAGATTGATAATACGACCACAGAGTTTTGCCGTGGCCTTGGGATCGGCTAAAACATCTTCTGCTACACGAGGAGATTTTGTTTCTACGGCCTCTTTAGCTTGGGCACTGGTATGGGTTCGGTCAAACTTTTCAGCATACCCATATCCAAAGCGTTCTTTCCAAGCGGCAAGTTTGAGGCGACGTTGTTCAACAAGAGGGTCGGACATAGCAAGTATCAATTAACAGTTATCAGTCAATAGTATAGGGAGCGAATGGTCGGTGGCAAGTGGCATGAAGGAGGGTTTCCGCTTGTAAAAAGACGTAAAAGAGAGTATAATCATGAGAAGTCTTAGTCCTTCTTTTGTTCTTATGTCCTACAAAGTTCCTCAAGATGTGCAGCGTGAAGACCAGATTCTCTGGTTTATGACGCTTAAACAACTGATCCTTGTGATGATCGGTGTGGGGATTTCATATTGGATTTATGTGAGTTTGAGTAAGCAGTATCAGTTGGGGACTTTGGAGACAATTATGGTTTGGGTTCCTGCGGGGATTTGTGCGATGTTTGCATTCCTTCGGATTAAGCACGTGAGCTTACTGCATTTTATTTTGCTTCTTTTCGAACAGATGCTCTTTCGGTCTCGTAATCGATCTTGGGTGCAGCATGGAGGAGATCCTTTTATTTCTATGACAACTCGGTTCTCGATGAAGTCGGAGAAAAAGCAGGAAGTATTAGTAGAACAAGACCTTTCGGGTGATCGGATTAAAAAGTTAGCCGAGATTCTGGATGGTGAAAAATCAATGGTTCAAAAACGTAAAGGCTTTTAATACGCATGACAAAAAAAGAAAAGGAAACGATTCGGAAGGGTTCACGAAGTCCTCATACTTCGACCCAGCGATATCTACAATTTGCCGGAGCGCATGATGACACTCTCGTGCTTAAAAGCGGTGGTGTTCGTGCGATCCTAGAAATCTCTTCGTTGAACTTTAACCTGAAGTCCGAAGAAGAACAAAATGCGATTATCAAAGCCTATCAGAATTTTCTGAATGCTTTGAACTTTCCCGTTCAGCTTTTGGTTCGTTCGCGAAAATTAGATATTGATAACTACATAGCGAGTCTTCGTCGTCAGCGGAAAAAACTTAATAATGAACTTCTGCGTCGACAGATGGATGAGTATATTGAGTACATTCAGCGATTGGTAGAATATACCGACGTTATGGAAAAGAAGTTTTATGTGGTGGTCGCGATGAACCCCTTTCGCGCAGAAAAGAAAGGATTCTTTTCTCGGTTTTGGGAATATATTCATCCAGACGACTCAATCTTGGCGGTGATTCAGCGACGAAAAGAATTTAAAGATCTTAAAAAAGAACTTGATTCTCGGGTAAACGTTGTACAAACGTCTTTGGAGAATTGTTCTTTGACGGTCAAGCGACTGAGTACCGAAAAAATCATCGGTCTTTTCTATCAGGCCTATAATCCACAGTTGGCCAGAACTCAGAAGTTGGGGGAGTTTGAGGAAATGTCGATTGCAGATTCTGGGGAAGCGCTTTTGGTAAAGGATGAGTAGCTGAAGGCTTGTGTTTTTGGGGTGAAAAATTAGACTGTGGCTCGTAATAAAGCCATGGATAAAGCCTATAATCACAACGGAACCGAAGACGGTCTTTACGCTGACTGGGAAGCGTCTGGCGCTATGTGCGCGGATAATTCTTCGGATAAGCCGCCTTTTACTATTGCGTTGCCGCCGCCGAATGTGACGGGGCAATTGCATTTGGGGCATGCGGCCATGCTTTCGATTGAGGATGTTTTGATTCGGTATAAAAAAATGAAGGGGCATGAAGTGCTCTGGATTCCGGGGACCGATCATGCGGCCATTGCGACGGAAAACGTCGTGCTTAAGCATCTTGGCATTGCTTCTCGTGAAGAACTCAGTCGGGAGGATTTTATGAAGGAGTGTCGGAAATTTGCCCAAGAAAAACATGATACGATTGTGGGTCAGATGAAAAAAATGGGGGCCTGGCTCGACTGGAGTCGAGAGGTCTACACGTTTGACGAGGCCCGGAATATCGCGGTTAATAAAATATTTAAAGATCTCTACGAAGATGGTCTTATCGAGCGAGGCCACCGAATGATTCATTGGTCCGTCGGTGCGCAGTCGGTGCTTTCTGATGATGAGCTGGAATGGGAAGATCGAACGGAGCCTTTTTATATACTTCGTTGTGGAGAATTTTTGGTGGGAACGGTGCGTTCGGAGACGAAGTGTTCGGACTCTCCGGTGGTGGTTCATCCAGAAGGGAAATATGTACGCGTGAAACATCAAGAAGAGACGTTTATTTTTTCTAAAAATCTTTTTGACGATAAAGAGCGTCTTGCGAAAGAATTAAATTTTTTAGAAGGCGAATTTGAATTACTTGAGACTTTAAAAGGTAAAGATTTGGCGGGTCAGGAATTTGAATACGATACGTATGCGGGGAAGCGAAAGTTCTTTGTTTTGGCCGATGAAGAAGTGATCGACATGGACAAAGGAACCGGAGCCATGACGATATCAGTCTGTCATTCGGCGGACGATTACTTGCTCGCTCAAAAACACAAAGCCAAGCTCAAAGATCATTTCTTTGAAAAGATTGATATGCACGGGAAGATGACGGCTCAGGCCGGGGCCTGTGAAGGCATGGCGGTCGACGAGGCGCGGAAAAAATCAGCGGAGATTATGCGAGAGAAAGGATTATTAGCAGGGGAAGATAAATCTTATATTCATAGAGTTCCGATTTGTTATCGGTCAGACTGTGTGGTGGAACCGATGATCAGCCCTCAGTGGTTTGTGATGGTCGAGAAAGAATTTACGGATAAATGGACGGGAGAAACAACCACGCTGAAAAAATTAACGACGGATGCTGTCCGAGAGGGCGGTGTGGACCTGATTCCAAAACGATTTGAAAAGACGTATTTTCACTGGATCGATAATCTTCGTGACTGGTGTATTTCACGTCAGATTTGGTGGGGACATCAGATCCCGGTTTGGTATGACGAAGCGGGTGGCATTCATCTTCCGAAAGAACAAAAGCTTCTTTTTGCGCGGCATGGAGAGAGCGAAGCGAATCGAGACAAGGTTGTGGCGGGAGGTGTTATGGACGCGAAGCTTACCGATAAAGGACATCAGCAGGCGAAAGATTTGGCAGAGGCATTGAAAGATCGAAATATTACGAAGATTATTGCGTCTCCGATGAAGCGGGCTCAACAAACGGCACAGGTTTTGAGTGATGCTTTGGGGATTGAAATTGAAACGATCGCGGAACTGAAAGAAATTGATTATGGAGAACTGACCGGGACGAAGATGGTTCCTGGGATTTCAAATCTTGAGCTGGCGGTGCAAAAAGGCACCGGAGAAACGCTCGAAGCGCTTGAAGCACGGGCGCAAAAAGCTTGGGAACTTCTTAAAAATAAAGAGTCAGAAGGTGAAGTTTTGATTGTTGGGCATAATACTTTTTATTCTATTATGGACGCGGTTCGGCGAGGAAAAGTGGCGAAAGAATTGCTTTTGGCCCGTAAAAATTGGCATCTTGAAAATGCGGGTCTCTGGGAGACTTCTTTTTTCAAAGCGCCAGAGGGCGAGGTATTGCGCCAAGACAAAGACACCCTCGATACTTGGTTTAGTTCGGCGTTGTGGCCGATGTCTCCGCTGGGGTGGCCCTCCTGCGCTGAGGCTTCGGCGGGTAAACCCAATAATGATTTTGAGAAGTTTTATCCTTCGGATGTCTTGGAAACCGGATGGGATATTTTGTTCTTCTGGGTGGCGCGGATGATTATGTTTGGTCGGTATGCCACGGGAAAGAACCCCTTTCATACGACGTATCTGCATGGAATGGTGACGGATGAACACGGTAAAAAAATGTCGAAATCAAAAGGCAACGGGATTAATCCTTTGGACGTGATTGAGAAATTTGGAGCTGATGCGGTGCGGTTGTCGCTCGTGATCGGGACCTCTCCGGGGAATCCTATTCCTTTGGGAGAGCATAAGATCGGTGGATATCGGAACTTTGTAAATAAACTCTGGAATGCGGGAAGATTTGTGACGATGCAAAACCCCTCCGATCAGCCCCCCTCAGCCCCCGCTTTCAGCGAGGACAGCTCCCCCCGTAAAGGGGAGAGCGAAGGAGAACCTTCTTCTTTGGCAGATAAATGGATTGCGAGTCGGTTTAGTACGGTGGCAAAAAAGGTCTCAGATTATCTGGAAAATTATCAGATTTCAGCGGCAGGAGACGCGATTTATCATTTTGTGTGGGATGAATTTTGTGATTGGTATATCGAAGCGTCTAAAGCGGAGCCAAATCCTGCGTTTTTGAAGCAGCTTTTTGGTTATATCTTGAAGCTCACGCATCCACTCTGTCCGTTTATTACAGAAAGCCTCTGGAAAGAAGTTTTTGGAGCCGAAGATTTACTGATTTTAGAAGATTATCCGGCGATTGATTTCTCTGATAGTGAGGCGGAAGAAGTTTTTGAAAAAGTTCAGATTTTGATTACGAAGATTCGAAAAGCACGAGCCGATGCCAAAATAAATCCGAAAGAAAAAATAAAAGTTTTGGTTTCAGCGGGGAAAGACGTCTTGTGTATGGAAAAAGTTTCACATTTAGTCTGTGTTTTGGCGCAATTGTCAGCGCTTGAAATTGCTGAAAAAATCGAGGCTCCTGAAAAAGCGGTAAAGCTTGTGATTGGTGGTATGGATGTTTACTTAGACTTGCCGTTTGATGAGAAGGCAGAGCATGAGCGCATCGAAAAAGAAAAAGTAGTTTTGGCGAAAAGTATTCAGGCGTTGGAGGGGCGGCTTTCGAACCAAGGGTACTTGGAAAAAGCGCCCGAGTCGCTGGTGGAGCAGACGAAAAAAGAACTTGCCGAGGCGCAAGAAAAGCTTGATAATCTGTCTCGATGATTGACCCAAGAGTTACCGATCTCGCTGAACTAATTGTGAACTATTCTACTCGCGTAAAATCCAAAGAAAGGGTTTTGATTGTGCTGTATGGTACGGCAGGGATACCTCTTTTGAAAGAGCTTTATAAGCTTTGTATCAAGAAAGGCGCGTATGTGAGCTATGACATTGCCGTCGATGGCTTAGGGCAGCATTTTTATGCGAATGCGAAAGATCATCAGCTGACGGATCTTCCGAAGCATGCTTTAGCGAAGGCAAAAGTAACGGATGTGATGATTCAGATCGTGGCGGACAGCAATAAAATGTCGATGGCCAAAGTCGATCAGAAAAAAATGCTTCAGTCTCGAAAAGCCCGAAAAAAATTGTCTGATTACTATCATGACAAACGTTGGACGCTTCTGCGATATCCGACGAATGCTGATGCACAGGATGCGGGCATGAGTCTTGATGACTGGGAAGATTTTGTTTTCAATAGTTGTTTAGTAGATTGGAAAAAGGTTCGAAAAGAACAAGAAGTCTTGGAGAAAATTTTGAAAAAAACTAAAGAAATTCGATTGGTGGCGGACGAAACAGACCTGCTTGTCAAAGTAAAAGGCCAAAAATATTGTCATTGTTGTGGAGAATTTAATCTTCCGGATGGAGAGATCTTTACGTCACCGATTCGGACGGGGGTGGACGGAGTGATTAAGTACAATACGCCGACGATGTACATGGGGAAAGAGTTTAACTGGATTAAGCTTTGGTTTGAAAAAGGAAAAGTGGTCAAAGCCGAAAGTGATAAAAATCAAAAAGATCTGATTAATATTTTAGATACAGATAAAGGTTCAAGATATCTAGGAGAGTTTGCGTTTGGAACAAATCCTTTTATTCAGCAGCCAGTGAAGTCTATTTTATTTGATGAAAAGATAGGCGGATCGAATCATATGGCGTTGGGAAAATGTTATGACAAAGCGCCGAATGGCAATGATTCAGCGATTCACTGGGACTTGATCTTGCGTCATGAGTATGCCAACGGAAAAGTTTATTTGGATGGAAAGCTTGTTCAAGAAAAAGGACTTTGGACGCATAAAGATCTGAAGAAGTTTAATCCAAAGAAGAAGAAATAGTGCTTTGAGTGCGTCATTGACTTGCTAAAGGGGGTTTATTTGTGGTATAATTAGGAGATGGAATTCCTTTTGCTTAAACCCGTTCTCGGTCAATTACTCTTAGCGACATTTCTTGGTGCCTTTTTGGGTCTGGGGCGTGAGCATCGTGATGAACTTCATCATCAACATGGATTCATGGGATTACGGACCATGACTCTTTTGGCTCTCTTGGGAGCTGTTTCAACGCTCTTTCCGGTTTTCCCTTTTTTGCCTATAGCATTTTTTGTTATGATTGGGATTTTACTTGCGATTGTTCATGCGCATGGATCTTTTAAGATGGATCGTATTGGTATCACCAGTGAAATCACAGGCATGCTGACGTTTTGGATTGGGGTTATGGTCGGACATGAGATGCAACTCATTGCTATTTTATTGACTCTTTTCTTGGCTTTTTTGAATACTTTTCGGGATGGTCTTCGTCTTTTTGCTTGGACGCTTACGGACTCTGAATGGCATGGAGCGTTGAAGCTTTTTTTACTTTCGGGGGCCATTTTACCTTTTTTGCCACGAGTTCCGGTTGATCCTTGGGGGGCCCTGGTGCCTTTTAATGTATGGTTGATTGTGGTTTTGATTTCTGGATTAGGATTTTTGGGATATTTTTTGATCAAATATTTAGGGACGAAAGGTGGCGTTCCTTTGATGGGATTTTTGGGGGCATTGGTTTCAAGTATCGGCGTTACAACGGCTTTGTCGGTTCAGTCTAAAAAAGCCTCGGTTACCACTATTTTTACGGTGGGGATTTTGATTGCGACGGCAACGATGCAGTTACGAGTGGCAGGAGAAATTTTTGTCTTAGGACAAAGTTTGCCGAAGGTTTTTCTCTTGGTTCCGATTATTATGGCCGTGATTTCATTAATTTTAGCGTGGTATCTGTTTCGGTTTGAGCAGGATGAGCCACGTCTTTTTCATAAACATGCTAAAGAGGTGAAGCTCAGTAGCCCTTTTGAACTTGCACCAGCTTTAAAGTTTGGTCTTATTTTTATCTTGGTCCTTTTGGCGATAGCGGTTGGTAAAACGCACTTTGGAGACACTGGAGTCTATGTGGCGGCGGTCTTTTCAGGATTGATTGATATTGATGCGATTGTTATTTCTTCGCTTGAATCACTTCGTCGGGGAGATCTTTCTGTTTCTACGACGACGACCGCTATTTTTATTGCCTTGATCGTGAATACTTTTGTGAAGGTTCTTTATGTTTGGGTTTTGGGAACACGAAAACTTGCCGGTCAGGTTTTCAAATACATGACGGTTTCTTCGCTGATTGGTGTGGGGTTCTATTTCTTGCTGTTTTAGTTTGGTGTTATCGTGCTTTCCAGAAGATTTGCTTTGGGATTCGGAGGTCTACGTATTCGAGGTTTTTGGTATAGAGGCCGATATCTTCGCTGGAAAATTTTAATTTTTTGATCTGTTCTTCAACTTCCCGACCAAGATCGATCCAGAGGGCCGTTTGGTTTTTGGTGATAAAATGAGCTTCTCGGGCCGCATAGTAAAGATGTTGCTCGGTGATAGTAAGTTGAAGTGATTCTAGGAGTTCAGCGGCTTTTTGCAGTCGTTCTAATTCTTCTTTCGGAATCCATTTGGTGCGTGGGAGTATTGTTTTTTCGTGTTGGAATACTTTTAAAATAGGGAGATCTTCGTCCGGATGATCTTGGAGAATGACGCCATCATCGGAGAGAATGGCAAAATCCGCGGTTTCAATATTATGCAGAGTAAAGAGGGGTGGTGAAATCTGAATGCTTAGTTCGAGCGTAGAGGGCCATTGTTCTTTAATTTCAATCTTTCGAAATTCAGGAAAGTTGTCGTGAAGGGTTTGTTTTATTTCTACATAAGACATCAAAAGAAGGTTGATTCCATAAAAAGGCTGTAAACTTTCTTCGATTTCATCGATTTGAAGCTGTGGATTATTTCGAATAATTTCTATTTTTTTTAGGTGAAAGTAGGGCGAAAATACTGCAAAGGCAATAAATCCAATCATGATAATGACGCAGAGGCCACCGAGGACAGACGCTCGAAAGAGTTTTTTGATATATTTAAGAAACAAAAGCTGCACAATCGTATTGAGCAGTCGATTCCTCCAACGTTTTCCAGAGGAAGGTCGTTGGGAAGTGCTTTCGAGTAAAAATTCTCGTCGGCGAGAGCGTGATTTTTTGCCAAACATTCAGCTTAGGGTTGGAGCACGGAGGCTTCTTTTTGACGCATGAGATCGTCGATCTTTTTATTCGCCTCATCGATTTTTTCCTGGAGATCTTTTCCTGCTTTTGTGGCTTCGTCTTCAGATATATCTTTATTCTCTTTTTGGTTTTGGATGTCTTTATTGAACTGTTGTCGGATGGTTCGGATGGTAATGCGTGCGTTTTCTGATTCTTCGTGGACGAGTTTTGCCATTTGCTTGCGACGTTCTTCTGTGAGCGGTGGTACGGGCAAAAGGATGTATTCCCCCATGTTTTGTGGATTGAGGCCGATGTTGGCCATATTGATGCCGCGTTCGATGTCTCCGATGCAGGACTTGTCCCAGGGTTCGACTTTAAGTGTTTGGTTGTCGGGGCAAGAAATATTCGCCACGGACCGAATGGGTGTTTGGCTTCCGTAGACTTCAACTTCTACTCCTTCGACAATGGATGGGTGTGCCCGTCCAGTTTGAAAAGTGGAGAAAGTTTCTTGAAGATGATCCAGGGCTTTCGTGAGTTGTGATTGAAGATCAGACATGAGAATAAACAGTGTTAAGTGAGAACTGTAAGTAGTTTAATCAAAATTAGGCATTCGGCAATTCCCAAGTGCTAATAGATCGCAGAATTTCGCGCGAAATTTCTCGATCATCGAATGTAATTTTTTTCTTTCCAATGGTTTGCGTGACTTCGATTCCGCGACCGGCTATCAGGATTATATCCTCTGGCTGTGCGCTAAACAGGGCATAGCGTATGGCTTCAAATCGATCGTCAATTTTAAAGAGTCCAGAGCCTTCTTTTTTCTTGGTCAGTTGTTCGCCGATGATGCGGGCAATTTCTTTGGGATCTTCTTCGTAGGGATCATCGGTTGTCAGGATGAACTCATCAGCCAGATCATCAATGATGCGAGCGGAGGCTTCCCAGTTGGTTTGAGCGCGTCCTCCCGCTCCACCCCAAACAATAATGACGCGGCCTTTAGTAAGTTTTTTAAGGGTTGTGAGTACGGCCTCTAGGGCGGAAGGTTTGTAGGAATGGTCGACGAGAACGGTAAAGGGTTGGCCTTCTTGAATGCTTTCGAGTCGACCTGGGATTGACGGCATAGCCTTGAGGCGTTTCGTGATATCCTTGATAGATACGTCATGCGTTCGTGCGGCGGCTATGGCCGCGAGTGTGTTTTCTGCATTCAAGGCTCCGAGGAGTGGTGTTTCGATGGGGTATCTTTCGTCTTGTTCTTTGATGACGAGTTGCGATCCTTGGGCAAGATAACCAATGTCGGCCACTTCAAAATCAGCATTGTTGGGACGAGAAAAAGTGACGGATTTGTCGGCCGCACACTTGAGAAAATCTTCTGCGTATTCGGCTTCAGCGTTGACGATGATTGTTTTCGGGACGGATCCTTTTCGGGTGGATCGATTGATCTGAGTGAAAAGTTTTTTCTTTGTTTCGACGTAGTCTTTGAAGTTTTCGTGATAATCAAGATGTTCGTTATCAAAAATATTCGTGAGAATAGCCGTATCAAAAGGAATCCCCCATAACCTATTTTGGTCGAGCGCATGAGAAGAAACTTCTATTACGACTTGGGTGCAGCCGGCTTTGTACATTTGTCGGAGGAGCTTTTGGGTGAGCCAGGGACGAAAAGTCGTTCGAAGTGAGACATTGGGGAGTGTTTTTTCTCCCACATGAATCTGGATCGACGAAAGAGCCCCGCAAGGAGTCTCTTTGCTGTGCAGAAGTTGATACAAGATTTCTACTGTGGAGGATTTCCCACTGGTTCCGGTAATACCGACGATTCGCATTTTTTTCGCCGGAGATCCATACCAAATCGCCGCGATCATGGCGGAGATCTTATGGTAGGTCAGTCTTAGAGGCGACCGTTCGGGGATGAGTTTGCGTAAAAGGTTGAGCATCGGGGTGAATTATCAACGAATGGGGAGGAATTATCAATGATGTTTGAGAAATCTTCCGGCTTAAATAAAACTTCATCGGCCCCCTTTGTGTTGCCAAAGAAGGCGGTTTCTGCTACTTTCCCGTGGATGAAAATAGATACTTTACCGTTGGTGGCGATTGTGGGTCGTCCGAATGTTGGAAAATCGACGCTTTTTAATGCGATGGTGGGTGAACGTAAGTCGATTGTATCCGATATTTCGGGAACGACGCGGGATACCTTGATGGACAAAATCTATGGAGCGACCGCGGATTACTGGTTGCTCGATACGGCGGGCCTTACGAATGCTAAGGGCGAAGCCCTGGAAGAAGAAATTCAGAAACAAGTAAAAATTAGTTGTGAGCAGGCGGATCTCATTCTGTTTCTTTTGGATGGTACGCAGGAGCTTACCTCGGATGATCGAGCGGTTGCGGATCGATTGCGAAAATCCAAGACGCCTTTTCTTTTTGTGGCGAACAAGGTCGATGATGGAGACGAGACCCGTGCGATGGACTTGGCGGAGTTGGGACTCGGGATGCCGTTGGTGATTTCGGCTAAAAACTACACGAATATGTGGGATCTTCAGGAGGCGATTGAAGGATCGCTTACCAAAGCTGGATTCGAGAAAGGTGAAGAAGTGCCTTCGGATGATATTTTGCGGTTGGCAATTGTAGGACGTCCCAATGTTGGGAAAAGTTCTTTGATTAATCAGCTTACCGGATCAGAACGTGTGGTGGTGTCGAATGTCGCGGGAACGACTCGAGATAGTATTGATGTGGCGTATACTGATGAGGCTGGGCAGGATTACTTATTGATCGATACGGCAGGACTGAGACGTCCTGGGAAAGTTGGGCGTGATCTGGAGTTCTGGAGTTCGGTGCGGACGCGGCGTTCGATGGAACGGGCCGATGTGTGTGTGATTTTGATTGATGCTTTGGATGGGGTAACGCGTCAGGATATGTCGATTATTGGCGAAGTGATTGAAGCGGGGAAAGGTGTTTTGATCTGTGTGAATAAATTAGATCTCTTGCAGGAAAAATCACGAGCGGAAGAAGAAACAGACGAACGAGAAATTCCTGGAGTGACGGATTGGGGAGAAGATCTGGATAAAATGCGACACAAATATGAGGATTATATGATAAAAAAACTTCCTTTTTGCCCTTGGGCGAAGTTTCTTTTCTTTTCGGCGAAGACCGGGCGTGCGGTGAATGATATTTTTCCGGCGGTCGGCGTGATTGGTGTTGAGCGTAAAAAACGGATTGCTACGGCCGAACTCAATCGGTCTTTGCCGGATCTTACTTCCGGACATGTGGATCCTTCTATCGGAACGAAGCGTGGGAAAATAAAATATGTTTCACAGGTCGACAGTGCGCCGCCTAAGTTTCTTTTCTTTGTGAATAATATTGAAGCGTTCCATTTCAGTTATCAGCGGTATCTTGAAAACAAGCTTCGAGAAAAGTTTGGTTTTGAGGGGACGCCTATCACGGTGGAAATGCGAGACGCTCGGGAGAACATGAAGAAGAAATATTAAGAAAAAATAGTAAGAAAAAAGCCGATGAGATAGGTTGTCTCATCGGCTTTTTTTATATCTTCAGCGTTTTGCTTACTGGCTGTAGTACAACCGGTAGAGTTTTTCTCTTCCGCTTCGGTCTGAATCAAGACTGTTTGCAGGTTGTCGGTTGTATCGTGAGGCTCGTGCAATTGTTTTCTTTGCGGCAAGCTCTGGTTTTTTGTAAAGATTGTAGTATTCCATCTGGTATTCGGCTCCGATTTTTAATCGTCGATTTTTCCAGTGAAAACTGTAGTTCATATTTTTGGCAGGTGCCATTACGTCATCCGATCCGGCTTGTTCTTTTCGTGCCCAGAGGATTCTGTTGTTTGAGTTTCGCATACGACGAGGAAGCATGTGTCGTGCTTTGTTTATGCGGGTAGGTTCCCAGTTTTTAGCACCTCGACCACGGTGAAGGTACTGAAGGTCCTCTGATCGCTCGATGGGTTTTTGGAGCTGAACAGCGACAATGGATGATTCTTCGAAGAGGGCATCGGTATTAAAGGCGAATCCAAGTCCCAAAAGGGCTGCAAGGAGGAGAAGACTTTTTTTCATGAAAAATGGGGGGTTAGAAAACATGAAATGCGGGGGCGATTCTAGCCATTTCTTTACCGTTCTGTCAAATGTTTTTATAATAATCAATTTTAAAAAGAGAATATTATTTTATTAAGGGATGCAAAAAGGGGTGCAAAAAGAATAACGTTTCGAGGATCAAAGCGTGACATTTTTTTGGTGTCGTTGGTATCTTAGGCCTGTCGTACAAAGAGAATCTTTGCTTCGCCAACGCTCTCTGCGTTTCCGATCATATCGCTCATGGCTTGGTGACTTTCTGGCAGGAGTATTTCTGACATTTTTGTAAGTACTGTTAGGTTCCCAAGAAGATCCCCAAACACTTTCTCTGCGGCGGGCAGATCTATTTTTGCGAGTTTCCAGACTTCGGTTTTGTTGAGTGTTTGGTTGGCGGTGTCGACGAGATCAAAAAAGATCTCAATCGCTTGGCGGATCTGTTTGTTTTCCATTTTTTCACAAAACCTATTCCAGTGTCGGTCTTTTTTTTCTGAGGCTTGGGGACGACGACCGTCCATAAATTTATGGATCAAAACAATCACCCGGTTAAAGAGATTCCCCACGCCACCGGCGAGTTGGGTTTCATAGAATTGCGCGAAATTTCCGAGAGAAAAATCGCCGTCGTTTCCGAATTCAAAGCTGGAGAGCAGTCCCATTCGGAGAGCGTCATTGCCGAATTTTTCAGACAGATCCACGGGTGAGATGACATTCCCGAGGCTTTTACTCATTTTGACGCCATCGATCGTAAAGAATCCGTGGGCAAAGACTTCCTTGGCGGGAGAAATGTCAGCACTCATGAGCATGGCGGGCCAGATGACGGAGTGAAAACGCGTAATGTCTTTCCCAATAATGTGCGTTGCTTCGCTCCAAAAATCTTTTCGACCTTCTGTGCTGAGGGCGGATATATAGTTAATGAGAGCATCAAACCAGACATAGATTTTGTGTTTTTCGTCGAGGGGAAGCGGAATACCAAACTCAGCCGTCTCTCGAGAAATAGAAACATCTTCCAGTCCACTCCGAATAAAACTCAAGATTTCATTGCGGCGTGATTCGGGGAGGAGAAAGTTTGGATCTTCTTCAAAGCGTTTAAGGAGAGGGGTTTCGTAGTTGCTGAGGCGGAAAAAGTAATTGTCTTCTTCGAGGATTTGTGGGGCTTTTCGATGAGCCGGGCAATGTCCGTTTTCATCGAGTTCACTGTCTTTGAGAAAGGTCTCACATCCGGTGCAGTATTTGCCGACATACTTTCCTTTGTAGATATCGCCTTTGGCATAGATTTTTTGAAAGATGTCTGTCACGGTTTTGATGTGTCGGGGTTCCGTGGTGCGAATGAAGTCATCAAAAGAAATGCCAATGGTTTGCCAGGTCTCTTTCCAGATAGCCGCCATTTCGTCGAGATATTCGTGAATTTCTTGTCCGGCTTTGGCGGCAGCATCGACTGTTTTTTGTGAATTTTCATCGGTTCCTGTGACAAACAGGACGTTTTCGGTGCCGATTTTTTGGCGCCAGTATCGGACTAATGTGTCCGTGGCAAGCGTGCAATACGCATGTCCAATGTGCGGTTTGTCATTTACATAGTAGATCGGAGTCGTGAAATATTTCTTTGTCATTCGTCGTGCATCCTAGAACTCTCAGGGGGGTCTTGTAAAGGGCTCTTCGTTCTTTTTTGCAAAATAAAAACAAAGTTCTATGCTGTTTGTGATATGATGCGCAAAGCTCACAGTGTTGCCCGGCATAACTATAGAAAGCTTGATTTGGAACATCAGGTCTTACTTTCTGTTCATGCGCTTTCGGTGGTGCTTTGTTTTTTCCCTTGGTTTTCTGCTGAGCCACTCGGGGTGAAGCCTTTCTATTACAATGCTTTTTTTGGGGAAACATTTTTGATAGGGGCTTTGATTTTTATGGTATCCTTGGTTGTGGTGCTCCTTTTTCTCGATCAATTAATGGATCGGAATCGTATTCAGTTTCCGGTGGATCGAAATTATATTTTTTTAGGCATTAGTTTTCAGCAGATTTTATTAGCCGTCCTGGCTTGGTCTGTTCTTCTGAGGGTTGGGGCTGGATATTATGCTTCCTCTTCTCTTCGGTTTGGATTGGCATTGCTGATCTTGGCCCAAATAGTAGGGACGGTTGCCGTTTATTTACACATTCAAAAATCAAAACAAAAAAAGGCGCGAAGTTTTTTTCAACATCCTAAAGTCTCATCTGCTCGAGGAGGTGAGGATTCACAAGAATAATTAATATGACAGATATTCATACACCCGTCACTCAGGATTCCTTTTTGCACGAAGCGCAGCGCGCGGGGAAGGCGACTGGTAAAATTGAACTTCAACATCTGGATAAAGCTTTGGATGAAGTTTGTGATGTTATGAATCATGAGGTGGTCGAACTCTACAAAACGAAAGATGAATCAGAGTGGCCGACGTCTACGATGAAGGTTTACTGCCAGGACTGTCGAGAGATCGTGCCGCCGGGGATTATGGAATTGCGTCGTGGTCGAACCCGCACTGTTTGTGGGAAGTGTCGATCGAAAAAAATAGCTCGAGGACGAGAAGAAGCCCTGATGGGGTTTTATCGTATCGATAAGAAAAAATCATCTGAAAAATTATCTGAAGAAGTATCAAAAGAGCCCTCCAAAGAAACTCCCCAAAAAACATATAAAAAAACATATA
>DGOF01000014.1 GCA_002389285.1 Patescibacteria group bacterium UBA4473 | reverse complement strand
AGAAAAAGATTTTAAGAAAAAAATCATGTCGATTCAGACGGATTCTGTTGAACTTGGCGAGGCTTTAGACCCTGAAAATTGTAATGTCTTTGCGCTGCATAAACTTTTTCAAAACCCGAATCTCTCAGCATTAGAATCACAGTATAAAAATGGCGATATAGGCTTTGGAGATGCTAAAAAACAATTATTTGAATTAGCGTGGGAATACTTTCGAGACGCACGAGATCGTCGCGCTAAGCTTGTTGCTGAGCCGGCCTATGTAGAAGAAGTTCTCCAAAAAGGCGCCGCGAAAGCAGGCGCTATTGCAGAAGCAAAGTTGAAAGAGGTGCGAAAGAAATTAGGACTAGATCACCGCGCGTAAACTATCGCGAATATATTCAATATTGCTTTCTTTGACGCCGGCGAAGTTAATACGGCCGTTGCCGACCAAATAAATACCGTATTTAGTGCGGAGGGTTTTGATGTGGTCGGGAGAGAGGGGGAGCATTCCGAACATGCCCTGGCCTTCGGCTAAATAATCAAATTCAGGAAGCGCTTCGACAAAAAGTTTTCGATCCTCTTGTATTTGATCGGTGACGGTTTGGAGTTCTTGGTGCCAGGTGTCTTGATATTTTTCAAAAACACGGTTCATAATTTCTTGTCCAAATCCTGGTGCCATAGAGATAGAACTTCGAATAATGTTTTCGAGTTGGGATCGGACAATATCTTGAGAATTTGTTTTGATGATCAGGGCGCCGGTTCGGTGTTCATAAAGACTGGCATTTTTGGAGTAAGACAGGCCCAGGGCCATTTCCTCTAGATTATTCCAAAGAAATTGCAGCATTTTTCGATCTTCTGCTAAATTTTCGCCCATTCCCAAATAGGCAAAATCAACAAAGACGAAAATGTTTTTCTTTTTAATAAGAGGGAGCAGTTCTTCGAGCTGCGCAATGCTTAAGTTTTTGCCAATGGGATTATGAGTTTGTCCGCCTTGAAGTACTAGGCAGGATTCTGGTGCTGCTTTTTGGAGGACGGCTTCATAGTTTTGAAAATCAACATTTTGGTTTTTATCGAGGTGGGGGATTCTGATCAGGTTGAGCGATTGGAAGAGGGCGATGTGATTTCCCCACGTGGGGTCAGAGAGGAGTAGGTCTTTGGTTCCAGAGGTCTTGAGGAGATCCGCCACAATGCGGCAGGCTTGGGTTCCTCCACAGGTAGCCACACCTGTCCAGCCGGAACTTGTATAAGCGTCCCCCAGGGCAAGCTGAGCGCTGTTTTTAATGAATTCTTTGTTGCCACCAATCGGCTGATAGTTGAAGTCTTCTATATCGAGTTCTTGGGCCGCTTTTTTGACACTGGGAAAAACAAACGGGTTTCCGTCGGGATTGCTATAAATTCCAACGCCCAGATTAACTTTGTATGAGCGGCTATCTTCTCGGAACTGAGACATCAGTCCAAAAATAGGATCGGTGGGGAGGAAGGGGAGATTTTGAAACATGAATTTTATTTTTAACCCAGTGATTTTCGTACTTTAGCAGCTTTAAGAACATCTTCGCTGATGTCTTCATTTTGCTGCATGAGTCGAAATATATTGGAAGAAAAATTCCGATGCAAGAAGTGATGATGTTTCGTGGGACCAAGTTTTTGGCCTAAGAAATCTTCAATGATTTTTATTTCTTCTCGGATTTCTTTCCAGGCATCACTTTCTTCACAGAGAAGGTCTAAGTTTTCTGGATTGAGATAGTGTCCTGCGTTCTTGAGGTCGCGTTTTATATTGAGGTAGAGCTTTTCTACGAGTTGGAGCTGTCCTTGCTCTTGGGCGAGCTTGAGGGCACGACCCGTGCCGATGAGTTCCGGGGGAACGCCGATACTGTAGAGTGATCCGGTGAACTTAATCGCACGGGGGAGTTTTACTTCGCCTATGCCGCGAGCATATCCAAAAATTCCAATGTGTTGCATACGTTCTCGGTGACCGGGAAGTTTGTCGGCGATTTTATTGATGAGTGGGGCAATGCTTTCGATGGTGTGCTGAAAATATTGTTTGGCTTCTTCGTTAAAATCGTGGACTTGTTTTTTTTCTTCTTCAGAAAGGAGGATGAAGTTTTTTCTTTTTTTGGGGACCTCTTGATTAATGTAATCAATTGATTTTTTGACGTCTTCCATAGGATAGTCACAACGGAAGGCACTTTGGATGGTCATGGATCCGGCGCCGGCGTATTCTTCTACGGCCTCGGTGATATTGTCGGGGTTGATTCCACCACGAAAGGGGAGTGATCCGCCTCCGATCCAGGGATAAATCTCGATGTTGTGTTTTTGTCCGAATTGATGATAGGAGCACAGAGCGCTCTTGACCGCGAGCATGCAGGGAATGAGTCCGGCGTTCATGGCCGGATCTGATCGGGCGATGAAGACGCGCATGTATTCGGGTTTGTAGTGATATTCAGATTTAAGAAATTCTAAATACTCTTCCAAAATTTTATCCGCACTGGCCATGGTCTCGACTTCTTCGAAGAGGGGAATGACATCGATATGCTTCATCTTGGACTGCATATCAAATATGTCTTCGGTGGCGTGTGCGATCTCTTTAAATCGTGCTTGGAGGTATTTGAGCTGTTCGGCTTTAGTCGCCATCGGTAGAATGATCTCAAAAATAGGAGGGCTGTGAAGTTTGAATGTGTTTGCGGCGTGTTCAGCCGAAATTAAATTCATAAACGCCCGAGGAAGACGATGGGAAGGTTCTTCCCAAATATTAGGCACACGGAATGTCAAAAATTTATCTTTTCCGAGCTGATTTTTTTTGAAATATTCGTAGTAGTTTTGGTAGAGACGATCGATGACGGCTTCATCGACAAATTTTCCTTCCCAGTCCCACATGTATTCGTCGACGCCCAGTTCTGAAAAACACTGAAAACATTCGTCGATTTCATCGGCGTTGGAGACGTGACATTTTCCTGTGAAGGGAGAAGGACTTGCGTTGTCCGGGTGTTGTGTTGCCATTGTGACAGGAATTTTTCGCATCGGTGGTAGCTTAGCTTTCTTCTAAATTTTCGGCAACGTCTTCGATGGCTTCGGCAAAGTCTTTTGCTGAGGCGTATCGATCTTCAGGATTCATATTAAGTGCTTTTCCGACAAGATCTCTGACAATTTTAGGAATATTCGTTGGGAGTTCGTCAAAATCAACAAATTCGGCCTTATTTAGCATATACCATGCATCGTTTCCAGTATAAAGAGGTTTTTTTGATAATAAATTATATAAAGTGCCTCCGATATTAAAAATATCACTGTGAATGCCGACATCTTTATTGCATCCATCGGCTTGTTCGGGGGCAAAAAAAGCAGGCGTTCCTAAAATGTGACCCTCTGTTTCAGGATTCAGTAGTCTTTTTGTTTGGGGATCTAAATATGCCCCCAGTCCCCAATCGACCAAAGAGGCTCTTTCCTCTGTTTCTTTCCAGAGGATATTTTGGGGTTTAATATCTCGATGCAAAATATTTTGCTCATGAGCCTTCTGAGCGATTGTTGAGACCTGTTGCCCGATGCTTAAGATCTGTTGAAGGGGGAGTGGTTGTTCTCTTTCTCTCAAAATATCTCGGAGGCTTTTTCCGGGAATCAATTCACAGAGTAAAAAACCATGAGGTATAGCGTCGGGAATCTGTGAGCTATGTGTATTCCCCCAATTGTAAATATTGGGAATACCAGAACTACTTTGCAACTCTATTAGGTAATGAATCTCGAGTTGAAACCGAAGGGCCATGGCTTTGGGTGATCTATAATCTTTTGCAAATTTTCCTCCTTCTTTTAAAAAACTTATATTACGTGGATTGAGTGGAATGTTGTCTATTTCTTCTTTGGTGGTTTTTAAGCAATAATGGTCTTCAGGATTTGTTGGATCGGAAACATGGTGACAGGTTCCCATGGAACCGGAGCCAATTTCTTTTTCTATTTTGTATCCGGCGATCCATTTTTCTGTCATAGGCGAACATTTTTTATTCTTTTTTCATTTTTTGTCAAAAGAGCCGCCCTCGGTTTCACCGGGGCGGCTCTTTTGCATTTGGAGAGAAGCGGTTGTTTACTCAAGCGAGAGACTGAGTCCCGTGTCTTCATCAGAAGCTTCCGCTTCATAAGCTTCTTTCTCTACTTTTAGTTCGTCCGTTTTTTCGTCCGTGTCAGCGTCAGACATATCTTCGTCTGGCATTGCCTCTGTTTCTACTTCTTCTTTTACTTCTTCTGGTTCTGGTGCGGTAATACCAGAAGCTTTCACTTCTTTTGGCGTTTCTTTTACGACGGGTGTTATGCTTTGGGCCTTGAAAAGTTCCCAGAGTTTGTCCATAGAGAGGGTGAGCGTAGCCTCTGTGTTGGGTGCCATTTGGAGGTCGTAGGTTTTTACCGTTTTGGTGTCACCGGCGACAGCGATCAGCTTGTATCCACTTACAAGGTCTTTCGCGAGTGTTTTCTCATCGGATTTATAAATTTCGAATACCGCTTGAGGCGCTGGTTTGATAGAAGCTTTAAGCGTTTTAAGATCGCTTCCGAAAGGAATGTCTTTGATGACATTCGCTTCATCATCAACGGTAGCCATTTCTGTCATCACTGTTGCGGCGGTGTTCGGTGCAAACTGGAGTTTGTACTGTTTGAAGATAGAGGTGTCTCCAGCCGTAATAGTGAGATAAAATTTCTTTCCTTTAAATTCTTCGATGGCAGTCTTTGCATCCTCACCAGCAATAACAAATTCTGATTGTTCAGGTGTTTTGAGGGCTGCTTTGAATTCTTCGACCGTCGTTCCAAAAGGAATATCCGTAATGACTTTCTTTTCTAGATCGATGGTTCCAACGGATTCTTTGATATCGGCATCTTTGTTGGGAGCAAATTCAAGTTGGTAGATTTTTACGGTCGTGGTGTCACCAGCAATAACCATAACACTGGAGCCTTTGACAAGATCAGTGGTGGCTAATCGTGTAGCCCCTTCGTCTTCATAAACTTCGTAAATAGCTTGTTCAGCTGGTCGAAGTAATTCTTTAAAGGCTTTTGGCTTGATGTTGAAAGGCACATTAGAAATGAGGAGTTTTTCTTCATCGATGGTCACGGTTTCATCTTTGGCGGTGACACTCGCATCTGTGTTGGGAGCGAACATCACTTTGTAAATACGCTGAGATGTTGTGTCTCCCGCAATAACACGAACTTCGTAGCCCTCATTAAGTGTTCCAGCGCGACTTTCTTTTTCGGCATCGATGTAGATTTCGAAAATAGCTTCAGGAGCTGGCTTAATTCCTTCTTTGAAAGGTTTGAGTTCTGTGCCGTAGGGAATGTTACTGATCGTATTGGCTTCATGATCTACGTCTCCAATTTCACTGGTAGCCGTGGTTTCGGTATTGGCTGCAAATTCTATTGTGTAGGTCTTGATTGTTTTTTTGTCTCCGGCCGTGACGATGATTTTATAGCCTTTTTGGAGGCTGGCATCGACGCCTCGAGGAGGTTCCTTATCTTCATCTCCGGCGAGGGTTTTCCCATCCGGTTGATATACATCAAAAGTTGCTTGTGGAGCCGCTGTTACAGCCTTTCGAATATCTTTGAGCTGGGTTCCAAAAGGAAGCGCCTTGATTTTGTTTTTGTCGTTATCTACTTCTCCCAAGCTGCTTATCAGCGTGGCTTCTTCGTTCGGAAGAAATTTAATGGAGTAGGTTTCATCTGTAACACCGTCTCCGGCTGTTACAACGACAATGTAATCATCTTGAAGATCGTTTGCGACGGTTGATCCATCGGGTTGAAATACTTCAAAGGTAGCTTGCGCTGCAGGAACAATGGCAGCTTTTAAAACGTCGAGAGACGTTCCGTAGGGGAGCGAAATCGCTCGGGGTTCTTCAGAAGATTCTGCTGAAGAGGTTTCTGCAGTGGTGGAAGCTTCTTCTTCGGCCAGAACGGCGGTAGAAAAAAAGAAACTAGCGCCAAGAAGCAGTGTGAGTGTGAGTGTGTGTTTGTACGCAGCCGAAAGAAGGATTCGCATAGTACAAGAAAAAAGGGTTAGAAAAAATAGGGGTGAAAAGTACGAGTTTATAGTTATCAAATGCTGAAAAAGATGGCAAGAGGGAATGGGTGATGATCCGTTGACGCGAGATTGAAATGGTGTGAAATTGAGAATTGAAAAAACGCCATGTATCGTATTATACATGGCGGAGAGGGAGGGATTCGAACCCTCGATACCCTTGCGGGTATAACTCCTTAGCAGGGAGCCCCGTTCGACCACTCCGGCACCTCTCCGTCTGTCATGTATGGAGCCGAGAATGGGAATTGAACCCACGACCTACGCGTTACGAGTGCGTTGCTCTACCAGCTGAGCTATCTCGGCAATTGACGGTATTATTGGCTTTCTACGAGGTTTAATCGTTTGCGAAAGAAAAATAACAATCCAAAATATGTGAAAGATCCAAAAGCGACGGCGAGTATAAGATTTCCCGAAAGGGGAGTCAACGTGAATTCTACAATGAGAATAATATTCAATAGAGCAATTAAGGAAAGTTTTTTTATGTTTAATCGAGGGGTGAAGTGTTGATAAATTTCTTTAAGAAGAAGACTGAAAACTAAAATTTCACATCCGATAGTGGTCCACGCGGCTGCTGCGATACCAAATTTTGGGAGGAGGAGGACGTTGAGGATGGCGTTCATCAGAAGTGCGAGTCCATTGATGATCATCAGGTAGACTTGGCGATTTTTGGCCACCAGAGTAAAGGTGAAGAGTTGGTTGAAGTAGGCAAAAAGAATGGTGGGGACCAGGAGGATTAAAACTTGATCGGATCCAAAGAAGGTCGCGGAAGATAAAAAATCTTGAGAGCTCAGAAGATTAATAATCGGGCGGGCGTAGCAGATAGATCCTATAATAAGGGGTAGGGCGACGATCACGAGGATTTGCAGGGCCCAGGCAAGTGTTTGGCTTGTTTTTTCGGTTTGAGATTCCTCGGCTGAAATTTTAGGGAGAATAGCATGACCAAAGAAGACGCCGAGAATGAGAAAGCTTTCGAGTATGCGTGTGGCAAGCCCATAGGTTCCAACACTCGAGGCACTGAGCATGAGGGAAATAATAATCACATCAATGCGGAGGTAGAGGGTTTGGAGGATAAGAGCGAGACCATAGGGAAGTGATTCTTTGAGTGTTTTCTTCCACCAAGGAAAATCAAATCCTAAATGAATAGGGATTTCTCGTCGGGCAAAGAAATAGATGAAGCCACAGAAGAAAAGATTGGAAATGACGCCCGCCCAAAGAAAAGCGAAAAAAATGTTTTGGAAAAGATGCGCTTGTTGGGCGATCAGAAAAATAAGTCCGGCCAGGATTATTTTTCCGCTGGCGAGGGATCCTGAAAAATATTGAATCTTCATGCGCGCTTGCAAGATAGAGCTGAGAGTTCCGGCAACAATAGTAAGCGCCATTGAAAGCGAGGTGATCCAGATTCCGGTTTTGACTTCGGGCGGGTAGCTGCTTGGGAGTTGTCCGATGAGGCCGGCCAGGAGGACGACGACCAGAATGAAAATCAGTCGAATAGAAAAAATATTTCCCAAAATATGTTGGGAGTCTTGGGGTTTCTTGGACATTTCTCGGACCGCCAGTGCGAATAACCCTCCGTCTGCTAAAATTCCGAAAAAGGCTAAGAATTCATAGGCCGTGACATAGTTTCCATAAAATTCTCGACCAAAGCTGGCGATGATTTTTACGATTACCAGACTGGTGATAACCGTTATGGCTTTTCCGAGGAATTGCGCGGTAGCATTGGATAAGACTTTTGAATGAGACATATCACGGATCAGTGTGCAGTGAGAGATAAAAATAATCAATAGGTATTCGGAAGCCGTAAAAGTTGACGAATAGCTCAGAATTCTTACAATTTCTTGGCTTCTTTAAAAAGGCGCCATCGTCTAGTGGTTAGGACGCCAGGTTTTCATCNNGTTCGATTCCCCTTGGCGCTACCATTTTAAGCAGAAATGCTTTTTTTTTCTGCGTCAGATGCATAAAAATTCATTCATCGTATAGAATAATACGATTCATTGAAATTTTTATTTTCTTCCTTGAAAAACTCGCATTCTTACTTCAAAGAGGCGGTTTCGTTTACTTTTTTTATGAGACGCCTAGAAATTTTCTCTATTTGAAAGCTTTGCAATGCGTATATTGTTATTTTGCTTTAGAGGATTTATTGACATTTTTTTGGATATATATATAAGAGTGACGTTTTTTAGCATTTTTTGTTGTAAACATGGTTGAGTCTGTACCAGATCCTTTATCACACCCAGAGAACGAGGGGCCTGAGTCAACGTCTTCTGAAAAGTTCGCTTTGATTCGTTCGATTCCTGAGCGGGTCGGACAGGGTATTGATGCGTTTGAACGTATGGAAATCTCACCGAAAGTAGGATGTACGGTGATGGTAGCTATTATTGCGGCGATGGTGGCTTTAGTTGCTAAGATTAATAAGGAAGCCGATGTTTTATTTTTTCAAGACCGTTTAAAGAATAATTCGAGTTTTCGAAATGAAAGACTTCAGGCTTTGGGGGCTGATATTTCAGGCTCTTTAGATTTTGAAGATATTCAGTGGCGGGATATTGCTCAATGGAAAGGGGTGGCTGAGATTTTATATAAGGGCTGTGATATGGAAGCGGCACAAGATTTTTTCTATGAAACATCTTCGGCGGAAGAATTTCAATCAGCGAAAGAAAAGGGGACGTTGCACCTTCATATTCAGGCGGTGGAAACAGAATGGAGCTTTATTATGGCACAATTTCAGAAGGGTATGGGGCTAAAGGTTACGGGAAAATCGGATGAGAAGACAACCTACACAATATTGTTGGTGGCGAAAGGAGATCTGACGTATAATCCTCCTAAAAAATCGAAGAAACAATCGGTGGAGTTTGAACCACCGGATGAAGATGCTTGGGAATTATCAGAACACATTGGATTGGTTCCTTTTCGTGCGAAACTGGCGGCTTTACCGCTGAGGCATTGGGGGCCGCTTATTTCGGTGCATGAGGTGGGGAATCATTATGGGATGAATGCCACCGACCATGTTCCTATTTTGTCGATTGCTGCATTGGAACTTTTATTGGTCGCTTTGGATTGTTATCCTGATCATCAAGTTCCTAAAGTTTCAGGACTGGGAAATCATTATTCGCCGGAAACATTTGTGGCCGTGAAGCGTCTTCAGGCTTGTTTGGGGATGAAGCGGGTGGACATTGATGGCCGGTTTGGATTCGACACGTACATTGCTTTAAAGCTCGCTGCTGAGCAAGGTGTCGAGGAGCAGAAAGGAGAACCTTCCGATGTCTTAGTGGATGATGCGCACAAGGAAATTACTATGATGCAAGATTTGCCAACCATGGCTCGAAAAAAATTACGTTCTACGCTTTTAGATTTTCGGACGGAGTATGAGGAAGAGGCTGATTTTGAAAAAAGATATCAGCGATTACAGAGTCTCTTGTTACTTGGTTTTTGTGGAGGTGTCACACAGGATACGGATTATAATGCTTGGACTCGAACGGCTTTGAAAATGGTTCTGGATCCTGATTATACTTTCACCTCTCCTGAAAATGTTTCGCGATCACGGGTTTTGGAAAAAGATACAGATTTTGAGGCGGATGTTGTGTATGACACTTTGGGAGTAGATCTTGAAGACTTGAATCAGGAAATGCGACAGCGTGAGGCATTGGTAAAGGCCTTACATTATTTTATCGGAGGGGAAAATCCTTTTTATCATGTGGGTTATGGTCATCATCGTGTGGCCGTGGGCGTCAAAAATGATTCACAAGCGCGTTGGGATCAATTTTTGAAGCGTTATGGTCGTAAAATTTCAAATGGATCAGAGTCTGCCCGTTGGAGTTATGCTTTTTTTGAGGATCCTGTGTTAAAGAAAAATCCTTGTGTGTATTCGATTGAGCAGAAAAACGGACTTTATATTTTTCATAGAGAGGGGCCGACGCCCAATGAGTAGGATTGACGAATCGAGAGAGAGCCTTAGAATATTCAAGTCTTTTAAAGGCGCCATCGTCTAGTGGTTAGGACGCCAGATTCTCATTCTGGTAACAGGGGTTCGATTCCCCTTGGCGCTACCAAATGCATTCAAATGGGAAAATTTCGTTGTTGCTTCATAAAAAAAGCACTCAACGTATATTTTCATACGTTTCGTTTACTTTTTTCATGAGACGCCTAGAAATTTTTTCCATTTGAATGCATTTATTGTGGTACACAAGAAGGGGAATTGAACCCAGAGTTCGTTGAAGTAACAAAATCTGACGAGCGAAGCGAATCAAAGATTTTGATTACGTAACGTCGTCGTTCTTTGCGAAGCAAAGATCGTAAGACCTTCCCCTTGGCGCCCCTACTTCTTTTGCCCTTTACTCTTTGTTTCTTTATATTGCCCATGATGACGGAAAAACGCATTGCGATAATTGCTGACTGGCTTACCAATAGGGGAGGCGCGGAGCATGTGATAGAGGCTTTGGCGGAGAGCTTTCCCGAGGCGGTTCTTTTTACGTCTGTTTATAACCCCGAAGAATTTCCAAAATTAAAAACGCGTGAAGTCCGAACGAGCTTTTTACAAAAACTTCCTCAATTTTTAAGAAAAAAACATCAATTTCTTTTGCCCTGGTTGGCGAAGGCTTTTGAAAAATTAGATCTGTCTGAATTTGATCTGATCATCAGTTCGAGTTCGGCTTTTGCAAAATGCATTTCTAAAACACGTTCCGATCAGGTGCATGTTTGTTATTGTCATACACCGACGCGGTATTTGTATCATGCTCGTGAAGAATATTTACAGGATTATTCACTGCCGTGGTGGGCTAAACCAGGAAAGTTTTTATTGCCAGGAATTCTTGATCGACTGACGAAAGTTGATCGAGTGGCGGCACAGAAGGTAGATTATTTTATCTCTAATTCTGATTATATTGGGAAAAGAATTGAAAAATATTATGGACGGCCTTCTCAGACGATTTATCCAGGGATAGATACGTCTGTTTTCAGAGGACCACCATCAGGGAGAGATAATAATCAATATTTTTTGGCCGTGGGACGCTTTATTCCTTATAAAAAAATGGAGTTACTGGTAGAAACTTTTAAGGACAATAAATTACCTTTGAAATTAGTGGGGATTGGGCCGGAGCTCGAACGTTGTAAAAAATTAGCTGCTGGGGCGAACAACATTGAATTTTTAGGGTTTGTAGATAATCAGGACTTGCCGGTGCTTTATGCTGGGGCCAGAGCTTTTCTGTTTCCCTCGGAGGAAGATTTTGGATTGACGCCTATTGAGGCGATGGCTTCCGGGTGTCCGGTGATTTATTATGCGCAAGGGGGGGCCTGTGAGTCAGTGGGGGAGTATGGCTTTGGATTTGAAAATCAGACGCAAGGAGCTCTTCAAATTATGATCAATAAATTTCTTGAAGAAGAATCGCAGATTGATAGGATCGCGTTATTTACTCATGCTGAAAATTTTGATACGCGTGTTTTTCAAAAAAATATAAAAGAATTCTTGGTATCTCTGCCTTAATCTTTATAATAAGGGTAACTTATAAATACGTATGATAAAAATATTTTTGGCATCCGATCATGGTGGGTATCAGTTGAAACAACGTATTCATCAACATCTTGAAAAACAAGCGTATGAGTTGGTTGATTTGGGATGTAATGGAGAAGATAAGTGTGACTATCCAACGTTTGGAAAAAAGGCCGCTGAATTGGTTTTGGCGAATCCTGGAAGTTTTGCCATTGTTATTTGTGGTACAGGGATTGGGATTTCTATTGCCGTAAATCGTGTGAAAGGCGCGCGTTGTGCCTTAGCTAATACTGTTGAACTCGCTGAACTTGGTCGGCAGCACAATGGTGCGAATATCTTGGCACTAGGAGCACGAACAAAAGTTTACGATGATCCGATTGAAATCATCGAAGCCTTCCTCAAGGCCGAGGTTGATCCAGCGGAACGACATGTACGTCGGCGAACGCAGTTGGACGCTTAAGGCGTCTTTGTGATCACTTTATCGATGAGTCCGTGTTCTCCGTATTTCACGGCTTCTGTGGCTTTTATAAAGTTATCTCGATCACAGTCATCTTTAATCTTTTTGATATTTTCTCCGGTACATTTTTCTATAATTTTGTAGAGAATGTCTCGGGTTTCTAAGATATGTTTTGCATGAATTTCCATATCTGAGGCTTGTCCCTGCATACCGCCAAGGGGCTGATGAACCATAACTTCAGAGTGGGGGAGGCTGAATCGCTTTCCTTTGGCGCCTGACATGAGAATCATAGCTCCCATAGAAGCAGCCATGCCGACGCACACGGTGGATACATCAGGTTTGATGTAGTTCATGGTGTCGATGATAGCAAGACCGGCTGAAACGGATCCTCCGGGGGAATTCACATAGAGCGTAATGTCTTTTTTGGAATCTTCTGAAGCCAAGAATAGAAGTTGGGCAATGATGAGGTTTGCAACATGGTCATTGACATCCGTTCCAAGAAAAATGACACGATCTTTGAGGAGTCGTGAATAAATATCAAAGGCACGTTCACCTTGATCTGTTTTTTCGATCACGGTTGGTACGAGAATAGAGTTTGTAATGGGGGCGGTCATGAGAAAAAAATTAAATTCTTGTTATTATACCTGTTTTAAAGCCTTTCAACAAAGGCTTTCTCTTGCGAGATCGGAGGATTCATTATGAACGATTATTTCTTGGAATCTTTTTGGGAACCTCTTTTGAAGATCTTCTTGATTTTTACACCCTTGACCTGAAGGATTGCAATAATGCTGATGACCAAGAGAAGTAAGAGTCCTAAAAGGGTTGTTCGTAGACCGAGACTTGATTGTTCCTCATGAGAAAGGCTTTCTTTGGCATTGGCGAAATCACAGGCATCTCCGTATTCATCATGATCCATATTTGCTTGGTCGGGATTGGATTCCAGTTTGCAGTTATCAATGATGTCACCCACCTTATCTCGATCTATATCAGATTGATTATAGTTTTTTGTTTGTGGGGCATTGTCACATTTGTTTCCAATGCCATCATTATCATTGTCTGATTGTGATGGATTAGAAATATAAGGACAGTTGTCGTTTTCTTGAGAAAGGCCATCTCCATCATAATCCTCGGAGAAGAAAGAGTTGGCAGAGGACCGTGATAGATTTACTTTTCGAAATTGTATTTGTCGTTCTTGATGTCGTTTGCTGTAGAGAACGATCGTTTCAGGGCTTCCAGAAAGGAGCCGGTATCGCTTTTCCGGTTGAGCATGAAGGTAGATTTCTCCATTGAGTGATCCGATAAACTTCAGATCATCGATTTTTACTTTTTTCCCCCAAAATCCAACGCGAACATAGCGAACGAGTGGGGAGTTGAGATCGAAATGAGGACTTGTGATCGCTCTCTTAGAGAGAAGTGTTTTTAGTTTTTGTGGATGCAGGCCGCCTTTGAGTTCCATGGCGTTGACCCGTGAATCAGTGCTTGTATAGACCGTCAGTCTGTTGATAGGGAGCATTTGCCCGAGGTCGATGAGGGCCCAAGAGGGATTATCGCGGTCTTCTCGTTCATTAAATTCAAAAGCACTTAAAACATCATTATCGATGAGAGATTCAGTTTTTCCGGCTTTAGCAGAAGAGACAGAAATAATTTTTGGGGTTTTAACACGACCGTAATCTTCTACAAAAACATCAAAGGCAGCTTCGTTATTTTCTTGGTCTAGGATGGCGATATTTGAAAATTTAGCATCACTTGCCGAGAGGATGGTCTCATCGAGGACCATGCGAATGGTGGCAGGGGACTGAAGAGGTGGCAAAAGAATTTGGTTTTCTTGTGGATAGAGTGACAAGACATCATTTGCGGCTTCGGCCATAGGGATAGTGCTCCATAAAAAAGAAGCAAAAATATACGTGAGCGCCAGAGAGGGGATACGTTTCATGGGAAAAAAGTAAAAACTTTTTAAGCAGCGGCTTTGTGCCGTTTCTTTTGTTCGTGAGCTTCAAGCATGTTCTTAATGACCATCACTTGAACGATAGCGGACCTTTCTGTTTCGTCCAGCTTCATTTTTATGAATTTGAGTGTGTCGAGAATGTCCGGAATAAGGAAGTGTTCGAGGGCATTCACACGACGTCGTGTTTTTTCGATTTCGAGGGATAAGTTTTCGGCAGATTTTTCAATTTCAGCGAGTTGAATCAAGAGTTCGAAAACCTTTGCGAATGACTTTATCGCGATATCAAGTTCTCCACGTGTTTGAACCAGTCCATAGTGAAGAGCATTTCCAGAAGTTTCGAGTGAAAACTTTGGGATACGTACGGACATCACATTTTTTGTTTTGACCTTGAGGCTTAGTGTTTGAGAAGCTACAGAAAGGGTGTTTTCTAGAACCGATCGAGGCATGATTGCCTGGGCTTCAAGAAAAAACCGATTCGCCTGTTGCAAGGCTTCTTCTACTTGAAGTCGCATTTCTTTGGCACGACGAACGATCTTGAGGAATTCCTGCATCAGTCCGTCCTGTTTGTCCTTGAGAAGTTTGTGGCCGCGTTGAGCGACGTTCTTTTGGTTTTTGAGCCCCAGAAGGCTCATACGAGTAGCGGTGACGTTTTTAATAGCCATGGGCGATGAAACTCTTAAATCGCAAGCATTTTATGGTGTTTGAGTGAAAAAACAAGGAAAAATGTAATGATATGAAGGGGGGACTTGAGTGTGGCAATAATAAAAAAGAAAGCTCTTTGAGGGGGGCTTATTTCCACTACTTAAAACAAGATATATTGTGTTAACTTAAATATCTTCTTGTGAACAAGATTTGTATGACTTCCCTGCTCTTAAGTCTTTCTATGAGAGGGCTTTTATTTATTTTGCGTTCTAAGCAATTTTTCTTGTTTTTTGTGATAGCACTGCTTCTTTTTTGTTTTATAAAGCCTTTTTTTATCCGATCGCTTTATCTAAGTGGCAAGTCCCCTGTTTCTTTTGATTTAGAATAAACTCCAATCACCCATTTTTTATATGTATTAATATTTATGCTTTCCTCCTTATATTACCATAAATATTGACAAAAATCAAATATATTCCCAAAGAACTGTGAGATAATAATGGCTTTGCGTTTTCCGGGGGGGGCCTTTTCTTGGCTTCCGATCGCGTAGAAAGTAGCCGGTGTTTTGTGGTTGTTGTAGTCTGTACTGATCCAGTCAGCATCTTTGGCGGTATTAAGAATCCGAGCTTCGTCGAGGTTTCCATTGAATGTACCACCGGTCCAACGGCCCATGGTTATGCCTTGGGCTCCAACATCAATATCAGCATCCTCTCCAACATCTGTTCCGGCAAGGGTTCCATCAAAATAAGTTTTGATACGTGTTCCGTCTGATCGATCATAGGTTCCAACGAATTGATGCCATACGCCATCGGCCAAACAGCCTGTTCCACAGCTATATCCCGGCAGGTACGTGACTCCTCCTGTCTTGATATAAAAAGAAAGATCTGCACTATCTCCGCTGAGGTAGGTCATGTATTGATATTCAGCGGTTGTGCCTGGACCGTGTTTGACCAATCCAATCTGACTTTGGTTGGTCGTTGTGTAGAACCATTGTGATATGGTTAGTTCTGATCCGGTGTCCTGGCTGGCGTCATTCGGAATGGTTATGTAATCACTGGTTCCGTCGAGTTCGAGATTATTTCCCATCAGGCTTCCGGCCCCGATGGTGGGATCTCCGGCAGAAGCGGTTACATCTTGC
Source organism: Patescibacteria group bacterium UBA4473 (assembly GCA_002389285.1). Classification (GTDB taxonomy): domain Bacteria; phylum Patescibacteriota; class Gracilibacteria; order UBA4473; family UBA4473; genus UBA4473. Next base: position 135 of record DGOF01000014.1, on the reverse strand, counting down.
GCATTGGCGGTAGAGTCTTCGAGCGTGGAAGCGGAAGCTCCTTGCATATGGTGCACCAGTACGTATTCAGCCCCCCAGACATCTTGCGCATAGCCAGCATCTCCTGAGGAGGGCTCAGTAGCGGTTGTATTTCCG
>DGOF01000016.1 GCA_002389285.1 Patescibacteria group bacterium UBA4473 | reverse complement strand
CCGCTGGAAACGGAGTCGCCCAAGGAAGCGCCAATAGCAATGCCGTGATCCTGGACGAACATGGAAATCCTATCGCTGCTTCAGCACAAGGAGGGGCTAATCCCACACAGGCCGAAATAGATGCTCAGGCTGCGGCTGATCAAGCCGCCGCTCAGGCCGAACAGCCAAATGATGGATCTACGACGGTTGAGACAAGCTTTAGCATTCGTGCCGAAGCCTTTCGAGTTAAAGCGAATGGTTTGTTATCACACACCCCTCCAAAACTAGCCGAAAGTATGGTTCTTCGACAACAAGCTGGTGCGCTTGACGATCTTGATACTTGGACCGATGAATTCAGTGCGATCAAAAATAATTCTGAACTTTCCCTCGCGGAAATCGACCAAAAACTTACCACGCTTCATTCAACGGTGAGTACTGATAATCTTAATGGCTCTACTGATCCGGTAACCCTTTCCGCTCACCAAAGACTCGTCAAAACCCTTTCTGATGACCTTAAAACTGCTCAGGAGGTCAAAACTTGGACGGATACATTTAACACGATCAAAAATACGTCTGCCCTTTCTCTCAAAGACAGAAGATTCGCCCTTGCAGATCTTCTTCTCGAGTTCGTAGATTCTGGTGCCAAAGATTCTAAGTATCCTCAGATCCGTGACTCATTTGCAGAACTGAACAAAGAGGTATCAGCCCTCGCGGATCAGACGCGCGCGAACGAGGCCTTAATGGTGGAACTTGATGAATTCATAGAACAAAGAGATGCGATCATGCTCAACCCATCCATTCCCGATCGGGATATAGCGCTCAGAGCCCTTAAGGCAACTCTGCACGAAAAAGTTCAAAATATAACACAAATAAATGTTCGTCAGGGATTCCTGACATTGATCGATGAAATTGATAACGAGATTGTCATTCCTGCCGTCACCCATTAGGAATCAATCCCAAATTGAAGCTCTTTTCCTCGTGCCTCTTCATTGATGATTTTTCCCTGGTCAAAAACTAACTGGCCGTTCACAAATGTTTGGAGAATTTTTCCCTGTACGGTCCAGCCTTCGAAGGGCGACCAGTCGCATTTAGAAAAGAAATCTTCAGGGTTAATTTTATATTCTGCTTCGGGATCGATTAAGACTAAGTCTGCGTCGAATCCGGGCTCTATCCAGCCTTTTTTGTCTGAGACATGAAAGATCTCAGCCGTACGGTGGCTGGTCATTTCAGCAAGTCTTGTGAGAGGAATATTGCGTTTATTAAATTCTGTAAACATCAGCGGCAAGAGTGTTTCGATCCCGGGGATGCCGTAACACGGATGTTGTTCCATTTTTTCATCACGAGTGTGCGGGGCATGATCCGTGGCGAGACAATCAATCGTGCCGTCTTCTACGCCTTCCCAGAGCGCTTCTAGATCTTCTTCTTCGGCGAGTTGAGGCTTCATGCAGCAGAACGCGCCTTTTTCTGCTCGATCTTTGCCCGTCATGAGCAGGTGATGCGGACAGACTTCCATCGTGATAGGATGGCCGGCGTCTTTGAGTTCTCGTACGCGTGAGACCTCAGAAGCAAGACTGGCGTGACACAAGTGCATCTCACAGGGCGCGTCTTCTTCGAGCCAGATCTCTGTCGCCCGTTGAAACGTTTCCCCTTCCGCGTGCAGGGAAACTTTTTTTCCAAGTTTGAAAATTTCTCGCCAGAGATTTTCGTCGTCCATCTTGAGATTTCCGGTCGTCGTATTGAGATAGAGTTTTACGCCGGGGACGTTTTCGACCTGGGCAATTTCATCAAGATTTTCTGGTCCCGCGCCAAAATACAGGCCAAAATTAGCGACTGATTTGCTCGATGCAAGCGCGCGTTTTTGATCCAAAATTTCTCGTGAGAAAGTGGGTGGGTTGGTATTGGGCATGTCAAAATAACTCGTCACGCCACCTGCAATTGCGGCGCGTGATCCTGAGGCGAAGTCTTCTTTGTACTCAAATCCTGGTTCTCGGAAATGTACATGCGGATCGAACCAGCCGGGCATTAAAATGTACTGCGCGGGCTGAGAAGTTTCTTTGATCTGGATAATTTTTCCATCTTCGATATACACATCACCGATTTGTTCTGAATCGGGATTGATAATGCGGACGTTTTGGAGGCAGTAGTTCATTCAAAGAACATATTAGTCAATTTTAACTTGAAAAAAAAGTATTAAGCTTTACTTTTTATTCCGATATGGGAAAAAACATTCTTGGCATCGATGTCGGAACGACGACTTGTAAGATGGGGGTTGTTACGGCTGATTTTGAAGCCCAAACGCTGGAAACAAGAGGCGAAATACAGTCCTCGAGATATCCAGAAAACATGATTCGTCAGGGCGGTGTCAATATTCAACTTCTGGTGGCCACTGTACGCCAAGCCATTCAATCTTTTTTGGACAAAAGTGATATCGATCAAATTCATCGCGTATCGATGATCGGTTTTGGTCCAACATTTGCCCCCTGCGACCTACAAAATCAAGAAATTATTCCCGCAAGGGGCGGTCGAATGTACAACTATCAAAATGATAAACTCCAACCATCTATCACGACCCTCCAGCACCTTGAACCCATCTTGGGCCAAAAGCTTGGCGCCCATCATGCTCTGGTCCAGCTACAAGCGCAATATCTGGACCAAGGTGAAAAACTCCTCGAACAGGGAAGTAAGCTTTCGGGTTTTGTGATCAATTCTGTTCTGGGCGTTCTCGCGCAAGAGCTTTGCCCGGAAGCAGCTGGCAAACTTTCTCGAGGAGAAGCGAGCTACATGGGACTGGTTACGCCGGGTTCCGGTCGATGGGTCCACCAATTAACACAAATTGTGGAAGCAGAAGTCCTGCCGGAACTCAGACGCGCTGATCAAAGCTTGGGGCGTATTAGGGGCAATGATCTGCACCCAAGCCTTCGCAACGCGAGTCTTCATATCGGCGGCACGGATGGACCGATGATCCAACAATACGGGCCGCATCATGCCGCTGAAGGCACAAGCCTCGGAATCGGAACCACTATGGCGGTACGCGTTTCAGGAGAGCATCCGCTCAAAGATCCAAACCTCTGGAATATTCGTTTTCGAGAAGGCGAAATCACCTCTGGACGAGCTTCCAATACCGGCGCTTCCACGCTGGATCATTATTTTCCAGAGAAACATGGTGAAGACGTCGATGAAGACGTTCGAAATTTTTGGAAAGATCCTGCAAAATTTGAAAATTTTCTCTCAAATTATCCACTCGTAGAAATGCCCGGACATGCCGGTTCGCGAGATGGGAAACTTACGCCCGAACAAGGTGGCCTTTATAGCATAGAAGCACAAGAACAAGTGCCTCTTTCCCCCGACTTCCCGGACGAACGCCTCGCCTTTTTGGCCTCAGAGGGCATTGTCTTCCGGGCATTGCAACTTGTCGGAGAACTCAAGTCGGCAAAAGAAGCCGCTGGTGAGGATTTTGGAAATGAATTTCATATCGCCGGTGGGCTTATGAATAGCCCTGTTATGCGGGATATGATTTTGAGCTTTCTGGAACATTTTCTCGACATCAAAGATCCTCAACTACTGGAATCCAGCTATGAATGTTCGGGCATCATTGCTTGTGCCAAATCCGTCTACCGTAAAACGCTTCAATGGAAAGATCCCGAACCCAATCGTATTGGATTAAAGGATCGAACATTTGTCCTGACATCAAAAATGCTCGCACAGTTTCAACGTCGATGGGAAGGATTCAAAGCGATCGATGCAAAGCTACGCGCTGAGGTTTAAAGCTTTTGCGATGAGCGCCATGCGCACCGGGATGCCGTTCGCGGCTTGTTGAAAGTATCGTGCTTGGGGCAGATCATCGACCGCCAGTGTGATTTCATTTACTCGTGGCAAGGGATGCATGAGGATCGCACTGTCTTTCATCTTGTTGACCTGCTCGACGTCAAAGATATAGACGCTTTTGAATTTTTCATACTGAGCCGGGTCTTCGAATCGTTCTTTTTGGATGCGCGTGTCATAGATCACATCCGCATTGGCAATGATTTCATCACTCAGGGCTTCTTGTTTCAGATCGCCTTCTTGGAAATAACTGTCTGGAATCTGGAGCGCGTCCGGGGCAATGAACTGTAGTTTTATATTGGGAAAATGTCGCAGCATCGTTGTAAGAGAGTGAACCGTTCGTCCGTATTTCATGTCGCCGATAAAAGCCACGTTCATGGCTGATTCAAGATCAAATTCTTTACTGATCGTGTAGAGATCCAGCAGGCTTTGCGTGGGATGTTCGCCGGAACCATCCCCTCCATTTAAGACTGGCACAGAAGAATATTCGGCTGCAATCGCTGCATCGCCTTTCGTTTTTGATCGCATCGCGATCACATCCGCACAATTCGAAACGATCCGAATGGTATCGGGCAGAACTTCGCCTTTGGTGATCGAAGAAAATGTCACGTCTGTTTCTGAAATAACGCCTCCCCCGAGTCGAAGCATCGCTGTCTCAAAGCTCAGACGCGTTCTGGTCGAAGGCTCGTAAAAAAGCGCCGCCAAAATCTTACCTTTTGCAAGCTCACAAAACCCGGGTCCCTCCAGAATCGCTTCCATTTGAGAAGCAGAATGAAGAATCTCCAAAATCTCATCTTTGGAGAACTGCGCAGCCGATAATACATGGAACATTGTTACGATTTTAGAATCTTCCCGTCAGAATACAAAATTATTTTATAAGTTTGGTCGCGATAAAACCAGCGTCTTTTGCGGCTTGGATACTTTGAAAAAATCTTCGGTGCCCAACACGAGTACCGCGGGCCGGATAACTGTCACTGGGGTAAAATTTCATCGTCTTCGTATTTCCGGTGTATTTAAATTGTTTAAATTGTAAGTCTTCGCTGTCAGCAAACTGGCCCAGGGGCAGTTTTATCACGCCTTCTTTTTCGATCATATTCTCATTCAAGAGAATGCGCAGAGGGCCGAATACTTCAAAGATAAGCTCATCCCCCACAAGATCTTGCATCTGAATCACAACGATTTCTTCTTGCGGCTCTACCTTGACCACAGGCGCACTCGAAACCGTATGCCATCGCCCAGCAATGTAGCTGGCGATCGCTATGACCAATAAACCGATAGATATTTTTATGCGGGACATGAGTTCATCCCTATCACGAAAAACATCTTTCTCAAAAGATTTAATCTCAATTTAATATGACGCTTCACCCGCTCTTAATTATTAAACTTGAAGTGCATCACATCTCCGTCTTTGACGATGTATTCTTTGCCCTCCATGCGCATTTTCCCGGCTTCTTTGGCCGCGGATTCGCTTCCTCCTGCGACAAAATCAGCATAGGCAATAACGTCGGCCTTGATGAATCCTTTTTCAAAATCGGTATGAATCTCGCCGGCGGCTTGCGGCGCTGTAGCTCCCTGACGCACCGTCCAGGCACGGACTTCTTGAACCCCCGCGGTGAAATAACTCTGCAGTCCTAAAAGCTCAAAACTTTTTTGAATCAGCGCTTCTAACCCCGATGTTGTCGCTCCGATTTCTTCTAAAAACATCTCAATTTCATCGTCCGTCATATCACACATATCCGCTTCAAACTTCGCACAGACCGGCGTCACAGGAATGTTCTCGGGAATATTTACTTGGGACTTAAACCCTGCCACGTCAAAACTAGAAAATTGATCTTCGGCCACATTGGCCACCACCAAATACGGCTTCTCGGTCAGCATTTGGGCCTGTTTGGCAAAAGGTTGTTCGTCCTCTGTAAGCTCGACACTTGAAACAAGCTTTTCTTGTTCCAGTGCGTCTTTGAATTTCTCCAGAACCGATAATTCCACCTTGGCGTCTTTATCTCCGGCGCGGGTTTTTTTACTCACTCGATCGATTTGCTTATTGATGCTCTGCAGATCCGCTAAAATCAACTCCGTCATGATTACCTCAAGATCACTTTTTGGATTAATATTTCCGTCTACGTGATGGATATCACTGTCCTCAAAGGCTCTGAGTACATGACAGATTGCATGACATTCACGAATATGAGAAAGAAACTGATTCCCGAGCCCTTCTCCTTCTGAGGCGCCTTTGACTAATCCCGCAATATCCACAAATTCTACGACCGAAGGGACGATTTTTTCAGGACTTACCAGTTCGGCAAGTTTTTTAAGTCTTCGGTCTGGCACTTCGACGATTCCGACATTGGGATCGATCGTACAAAAAGGAAAGTTCTCCGCTGCGGCGTTGCTCGATTTGGTTAACGCGTTGAAGAGTGTTGATTTTCCAACATTGGGAAGTCCGACGATTCCTATTTTTAAGTT
>DGOF01000018.1 GCA_002389285.1 Patescibacteria group bacterium UBA4473 | reverse complement strand
CTGATGGAGGGCGAAATGCTTATGAATTTGGAACGGTGACCTACAAGAAAGGCAATCGTTCTCGAAAGTATCGGGATCGGAATCGAGGGAAGAAAGTGATTGAGTTTTATTGTCGAGGGAATCGTCCGGCAGCGGCGGTTATGTCTTGTCCTGATGGACTGGCTCGAATGGGGGTTTGTAAGAAGCCAGAAACTTCAACTGTCGCTTCTCCGCAGACACCAACAAAAAAGCCGCCGGTAAAACAATCTCCACAGACACAGCAGTCTTGTGTGGATACCGATGAAGGCATTGATCCTTATACCTGGGGGAAGGTTACCTGGCAGTACCGGCGTGGACGAAAGCGTGTTCGATCTGATCGAAGTCATAGGAATGGTATTGTTGAATATTATTGTAAAAAGGGACGTATCCGATCAAAAGTGGTGCAGTGTGAACACAATCGACGAGGGGCTTGTGTAAAAGAAGGGGCTTCGAAAAAAGTAATTTCAGTGATACGAACCGATGGGATTGCAGAAAATTCAACTATTGTTGCCGGGGTTGATGATGTGACGGTCTTACAGTGGGATGTAACGCCTAACACTGATGTGCGACTCGAAAGTCTTACGGCTGAATTACAAGGATCCACAAATCCTACAAATTATACTTTTGCTCTTTTTGTGGGGGATGCGAGGAGCGGAAATCAGATTGGATCGGCTTATAATCCACCCGCTTCTGGAAAAATAAACTTTACGAATCTGAAACAAACACTGAAAGCTGGACAGACGCATCGGTTGTCATTGATTGCGGACACGATTGAGGCTTCCGCGGGAGATGCTGTTCGGACGAAAGTGACAGATATACAGTTTAGGGCCGGCGATAAAAAAGTGCCTACGCATTATAAGGGGCATCTCTTGAGTTCGAATAATTCTCTTCAAGGATCGCAGATTAAAGTTTTGGCAGGAGGATCGCTTACGGCGGCACTTGGAAAGATTTTTATGTCAGACATTTTGGTTGATGGACAACGGGACAGAGAGGTGTTGCAGGTTCGACTTATGGCAACCGGGGATGAGATACATATCAAGGATCTCTATTTTGAAAATGACATCAACAATGATGATGAAGTTGATAATTTCGAAGTGGGTGATCGTTTAGATTTCAAACTCTATGATCAAAATAACCAGTTGATCCAAGAAAAGCAGATGAGGGATGGAAAACTTCATTTTGAGCTGGGGAATAGCGAACGGATTCGTGTCCCGAAGGGGGGTTCTGTCCTGGTCACGGTCAAGGTTGATGTAAGATCTATTTCCAAAGCAAATCAGACGGGAAAACGTCTTCGATTGTCTTTGGATGATAATCATGCCACGAAGGGGCTTGAAGTGGTAACCGCTTCAACGGGGAATGATCTTGCGGCTCCATCGGATGGTTGGGGGCAAAAAACGCCTGGAGCACGGGGGGTGCTGGGAGAAGAATTTGTGGTTCATAAGTCTCAACTTGAAGTGCGACATGCATCACAGCAGCCGGTTCTTACGGGGCCATTGTCGGCGGCGTATCAGGAATTTTACCGATTTACGGTGTCGGCAGGAGAGATAAGAGCGGCGGAGATTGGAAAATTGAGCCTTAATATGTCCGTGGCGGGGATGATGCTTCGAGAGAATAGTATTGTTACCGTGAAGCGTTTGAACGCGGATGGAACCGTCGATACGAATGCCGGGATTATTAATACTATTTCGAAGGTTTCTGATAACAAAAGACAGGTAGCGATGGAAGTTCTTTTCCAGAACGGTGAAATGAGCGCGGGTGAAACCGTAACTTATTCGGTGTTTGTATCCGGAACGGATGATGATGCGAATGCCGTGTCTGATGATGATGCGATTGCGGTAGCATTCGGACGAGATGGAGAATATCACGCACCGGGGAACCGTGTGGCATTAGCGAGTGAGGAGGTCTTTTGGTCGGATCGCTCTTCTACGGAGCATTCCTTTACGACGCAAGACTGGATGAATGGGTATTTGATTCAGATGCCAACAACCGCCCATGTTAATGAGGATGATGATGCGGTGACTCCTCCGCCGACGACAGGAGGGCAAACTTTTGAATTAGGAGCTTTAGAATCGCTTCCGAAGAAGGAATATCCGCGAGGAGCAGATCATATTGAAGTACTTAGGGCGTATATCACGGTACCAGAAGGAGCGAATGGAGACATGGATTCTGTAACTTTGAAATTTGAAGGAGATATTGTTACTGAAGAGACTCGCAAGGATATCTTGGCATCTTATTGTATTCAGGGAACTTGTTCTTCAAAAGTATCTTTGAATGCGGCCAATGAATTTGTTCTTGATACTCGATGGGGTGGAATGTTGCAGGAAGGAAAACAAATGTTTCAGGTCGCTCTTTCAACGCAGATTACAGCCTTGTCGGGCAATTTTAAAGTCGGAGTGAAAGAAATCAAGGGGCATAACGATAAGGGGCCGATTCTTCTGTCAGAAGGTGTTCTTTGGGGAGAAGAGATGGAGCTTACAAAAGAGATCGTATGGCTTCCGGCAGGGGCTCATATTCCAAATACGGAAAAACCCGAGTTCGAAAGTTACGGAAAATTAAAAGAAGGATGGCATTTATTTAGATATCCTAGTACAGAGAAAGCCCTCAGTGTGGAAAAAGTCTTTCAAAGTATTGAGCCTCATCTTCAATATGTAAATTTAGGCTTTAGCAGAGGTAAATATATTCGATTTGAGGAAGTTTCAGAAGATCCTACCGGAGATATGGTGCCGGGGGATTATTATATTCGAGTTGCGAAAGATGTTACATGGAGACCTTACAGTCAAACTACACCCCCCACACTGGAAGGACTTATCATTCCTCTCACCCAAGGCTGGAACATGGTTTCTTTTAATCGGATCGCTGACAGTACGAAGGTTTCCGATATGCTCAAGGGGGGAGGCTTCACGGAGGGGGATGTTATTGAAAACAAAGATAAGAGTTTGAAAGCAACGTATCAAAACGGAGCTTGGACGGGATCTTTAAAAACTATCGATGTTTTACAAGGATATAGTATGAAGGTTGGTAAAAATATGGTTCTTAATGTTCAAGGAACCGTTGTGAATGAAAATATGCAATTGTCTCTGACAACGGGAGAGAATCTTATTGGTTATTTGCCTCAAACAGAACTGTCTGTGGCGGCAGCTTTTGGATCGGCTTTGACGAAAATTGATAGAATTGTCGGAGAAGGTAAAAACTATAACACGGCCTTGCCGGAAGCGTTACAGACCCTGAAAACGCTGAAACCTGGAAAAGGGTATACGGTTATCGCCAAAGAAGATTTTGGATTTATCTATGGTCAGGGAGCGATAGAGGCTACCAAAATTCATGCTTCTCGACGTGATGGACTCGGGGAATCGCAAACAATTGTGGCGGGAGTGGATAATGTAACGGGGATGAAGATCAGTCTTATTGTCGGCGAGAATAAAGAAGTTGTTGTTGGGTCTCCCCGTTTGAAACTAAATACAACCGGGAATGCAAAACCAGAGGATCTAACGATTGGATTATTTGTGGACGGTACTTTGAATGGTACGCCGAAAGCTTTTTCGGCCGATGGAACCGTTACTTTGACTGATGCGAGTGTGAATATTGCTGCCACTGAGCAGAGTAAAGAACTCGTCTTTATTGTTGATACGGTTGAAAAAATGGCCGGGGGATCTTTTCAGTTGGTGCTTACCGATCTTGCCGGAAAGACGAAAGAAGGGAATGCGGTTGAGTTTGCTTATCTCAATGAAAATATGACCACGAGTGGGAGTGAAATCAAAGGGGCGGTCATGAATCTTCTGCCGAGTGGGAGTTTGTCGGCAACGCTTCATTCAGCTGTTTTCTCAGACGTGCTTGTGGCTGGGCAAACGGATGTTGATGTGTTACAAGTTCGCTTGAGTGCGAAAGATGATGAAGTTCAGATTAAGGATCTTTATTTTGAAAATGATCTGGATGGAAATGAAGTGGTCGATAACGGTGAAGTCGGCGGACGACTGGACTTTAAGCTTTATGATGAGAATGGACAGTTGATCCAAGAAAAGTTGATGATTGATGGAAAACTTCACTTTGAGCTTGGGAATAATGAAAGGATTCGGGTTCCGAAAGATGATTCAACCTTTGTCACCATCAAGGTTGATGTCCGAAGCGTTACGAAGGCCAATCAAAGTGGAAAACGTCTAAAGCTTTCTCTTGATGGCGATCATGCTACAAGAGGATTTGAAGCCGTAACGGCCACCACCGGGAATGACATAACCGCTTCCGATCCGGATCTTGGATGGGAATCTCTTGTCGGCATTGTTTCGGGTCACGAATTTCTTGTCTATAAATCGAAGATAGAAGTGCGTCATGCCAGCACACAGCCGGTTTTCCCGGGGCCCGGTTTGGCGACTCAGGAGCTGTATCGATTTTCGGTTACAGCGGATCAGTCTGGGGATGTAGAGCTTGGAAAAATGACTTTTGATGTGGGCTTGTTGGGGATGAAGACGGGGGACGGACTTACAAGTTTTGATCTTAAAACGGTGCGATCTGATGGAACGCTTGATCCTACTTTGAAACCTGCGAATGCGATTCAGCATAATATTCCGGTGGGAGGGAGCAACGGAAAGGTCGCTATTGATTTTGGGGTTGATTCAATGATCGCTCGAGGTGAAACGAAAACCTATGCGTTTCTTCTGAATAATACGGTACAGGATGGACCTGGCGATGATATGGCGGTGACGTTTGTGATTCGTCGGGACACTTCGCATGTTGCTTCTGGGAATAAATCAACGGTTGGTGGGCAAGAAATGTCTTGGTCTGATCATTCGAGCACGAGTCATTCTGGATGGACAGAGGATTGGCATAATGGGTTCTTGATTCAGGTTGATACTATGATGCAGAGGAATAAAGACTAAGATTTGTCTTTTGACTTTTATTTCAACGAGCTCATACTGGGCTCGTTGATGTACTTTGAATTTACAACGATTGCGACAACCACGACGACAGGCTAGCGCTTGGAGAAGTTGTTGTAAGACAGAATCTCCAAGAACATGGAGATTTTTTTTTAATTCTTTATTATCTACACAATGTGTAACTGTGAAAACGATCTCGAAATCAGGCGGAAGCATTCCGTTGGCCATATTATGTCTGCTGCGGTGGGCATGCTCTATCCGGATGTCAAAAGAGGCGTCGGTCCGTGGACGGACACGGGGGTGTATCAAGATTTTGATTTTAGCGAAGAGGCTCCTTCGGAAAAAGAATTCAAAAAAATTGAAAAAAAGATGCGCTGGATCATTAATAAAGACTTTAAGATTCAGTCTTCGACCCTCGCTCCAGAGGAAGCACGAGAAATTTTTAAACAGGATGAATATAAATTAGAATTAATAGAAGAAATTATTGGACGAGGCGAAGAACTTTCTTTTTATGATTTTGTGGGAGAAGAAGGGCAGGTCTTTTATCGAGATTTATGTGCGGGACCGCATTTGGAATCTACGGGACAGGTAGGAGCCTTCAAAGTCATGAAGTTGGCCGGTGCCTATTGGCGAGGCGATGAAAAAAATAAAATGCTGACGCGGATTTATGCGGTAGCTTTTGCGGACAAAGAAGGCTTGGATGAATATTTAGAGTTGCTCGAAGAAGCGGCTAAGCGTGATCATCGAAAACTGGGGAAAGAATTAGATTTGTTTTGTTTTTCAGAATTAGTAGGGCCAGGACTGCCTCTCTTTACGCCGAAAGGGACTTTTCTACGCAATAAAATTGCGGATACGATTCAGGATATTCAGGCACAATTTGGGTATGAAAAGGTTTCGATTCCGCATATCACCAAAAAAGATTTATACGAGACGTCCGGACATTGGGAAAAGTTTAAAGACGACCTTTTTCATGTGCACGGGAAAAGTGATACGGAGTTTGTTATGAAACCGATGAATTGTCCGCATCACGCGCAGATCTATGCTTCACGTATGCGGTCGTATCGAGATTTGCCTTTGCGTTTTGCTGAGGTGACGACGTGTTATCGGGATGAACTTCCGGGAGAATTACTCGGTCTTTCTCGTGTGCGATCACTGACTCAGGATGATGGACATGTGTTTTGTCGAATGGATCAGATCAAACAAGAATGTAAAAACATTGTGCATGTGATTCGTTATTTTTATACGAAGCTTGGGATGTTTGGACCGGATGATTTTTGGGTGTCGCTTTCCGTGCGAGATTCTCAAGATTTAGATAAATATTTGGGTGATGCTGGAAACTGGGATAAAGCAGAACAGTTTTTGGAAGAAATTGCGCAGGAAGAAAAGCTTGCTTATAAGCGTGTGGAGGGCGAAGCGGCCTTTTACGGACCGAAGCTCGACTTTCAGTTTCGAGACGCTCTGGGGCGAGAATGGCAGCTTGCAACGGTACAAATAGACTTTGTGCAGCCGGATCGATTTGGATTGGAATATATTAATGAAAAAGGAGAAAAATCGCAGCCGATCATGATTCATCGAGCGATTGCGGGATCTTTAGAACGATTTTTGTCGGTGATTATTGAGCATTTTGGAGGCGCGTTTCCGCTTTGGTTGTCACCGGTTCAGGCACAGATTCTTCCGGTTTCTGAGGTGCATGAAGATTTCGCGGATCAACTCTTGGCCGACGCGAAAGCAGCCGGTGGGCGTGTTGAAATAGCGCGGTCGACGGATAGCTTGGGCAAACGTATTCGTAACGCACAAAAACTTAAATTGCCGATGGCGATCATTGTGGGAGATAAAGAAGTTGAAGGGGATCAACTTACAATTCGAAAATACGGCGAAGAGAAAGACGAGAAAATCTCACGATCAGATCTTTTGGCACTGTTGGGAGAAGTTTAGCGCCCTTTTTCGTAGAGCCGTTTGACATCGGCGGCGGTAAAGACTCGGTCGTAGAGTTTGACACCGGACATATCACCATCAAGATATACGGCGGCCCCTTGTGATCCGAGCGTGTAGTTTGCACCGCTACTGTCGAATGTTTTACTGTAGCTGTCGGTTCCATCAGCAGCGCCATCGATGTAATATTTCACGGTGGATCCGTCATAGGTGAGGATGATATGATGCCAGAGTGTATCCGTGATAGCCGTGTCAGAATAGACTTCTGAGTCGCCTATTTTTCCAAATCCAATCTGATCAGAAGTTTTGAAGTAAATGCCCCATCCATCAAATACAGAGGAGACAAGAATGCCTTCGTCTGTTACAGGATTTCCATCACGCTTGACCCACGTGGCAAAGGTAAAGGTAGTTCGGTCGAGATTGGGGACTTGGATGTACTGAGAGCTTCCATCAAAAGTAACATAGGTATTACTAAGAATGGCTCCGTTATTGGTTCCATGATTTCGGTAGGGGGTTCGGTCGTCTATACGACTGGTCGTAGCGTTGTAGTATTTTGATTTGCACGGAAGATCCAGAATGAGGCCTTTGTGCATGAGCCCTACGGTGGTTGAGGGATTGCTGACACTCATTCTTCCGATAGGATTGCCGCTGGTATGAGCCGTCATAAAAGGACCCGGGCTGGTTCCGGTTGAAATGCCTGAAATAAGAATCTCAGTGGCGAAAGTTTCGGCACTGCAGCCTGAAGTATCGCAGCCTTTCACTCCCAGTTTCCAGTAGTCGCCGGGGCTGGTAATATCTGATGCTAGATCTTCTCCCGCCAGAGATCCTCCATAGTAGAGTTTTTCAACACTACTGGCATCGAGGACGCGATCATAAAACTGCACTTCATCGAATTTTCCAGAGTAGGGACTATTCCCCGTGAGAAATTTATCACCGATGTACAGATCATCATCGGCATTTTGGGTGATCGGGGTTGAGGCGTCGTAAGCGGTGGCACCTTGATCAATGATCGTTTTTCCGGCGACGAGATTTCCATTGACATAGGCTTCGGCACTGACGGTGTTTGGATTATAGGTGATCGCGATATGGGCCCATTCCCCGGTGGGGAAACTTCCTGACGACCAAGAGGCGAGATAGTCTTTATCATGACTTGTTGTGTCAGAATCGTTGTCGTAGATCGTGAAAATGTATTTTCCATGATAGCTATCATAAATAAATCCTATGCTCCCACTGTAATCTGATCCGGCACCGACGTCTCCTTTGGTAAAAAAGGTCCGATAGGTGGAGGTATCATCGAGATAGTACCAGGCCGCGAAAGTAAACTGATTTTGTCCGTTAAAAAGCGTGTCAATGGCTTCGCTGGAGCCGAAGCTTATCGAATCATTTACGCCGTCAAAACTATAGGCTTCGTCTATCATACCGCCGTCACCGGTGGTGAGCGTGGCCCCATCAACGGTTCCGTCGAATGTCCCTGCGTAATCTAGGGCATCATCATTCATCGGTAGGTAGTTCACAAGGTTGGCGTCGTCGATAAAAACATTGGTGGCGCTTTGTCCAAATCCACTGCCGCTGGTGCGTGACTGATACCAGTTATAAACATAACTTACGTCATCCCCATCGCCATCTTCTGGCGAGGCCGGCGTAAAAGACCCATCGAGGGTTTGGTTGGCGAGATGGGGTGTGTCTCCACCGGTTGTCAGACTGGCACTAGCGGGATCATTGGGAGTGGCGGCGTAAGCCGGAACAATGCTCAGAATAAGCGCCAAAGCCGTGATGTTTTTTAAAATTTTTTGTGTTTGCATGGAATTATCTTCATTTTAAAAGAAGACGTACAAATAACCAAGCAAATATTAGACTAATTTGAGTTGTAATTTTCGTTGGCCTTTCCACCAGTTCTCACTCATCGTAAAATGTAGATCTTGGGTTTCTCCTCGGCGAATGGTTTGGATGAATTTTTCGGCAAAAAAGGCCATGAATTCATGTTCGGAGTCTTTTGTTTTTCCGCGAAATCGCAGATGGTTTCCATTTTTTCCCAGGGTTTTGAAATCAATAATCTCGACGTCTTTAAGCCCAAAAATCGGTTCGGGGTTTCCGGGGCCAAAGGGGGCGAGGTTTTTGAGGAAATCATGTGTTTTGAAATCAACCATTCGGGAGGAAAGCCAGGCATCGACGGGGGCTTTTGTGGGAATAGGTTTTTGTTTTGAAAAATACTCATGAAGACCTTGATGAATGCGGGAGCGTTCTTGCAGAGTGCTTTGGAATCCTGCCGCGCCATCGTGGCCTCCAAATCCAATGAATTGAGCGGGGGATGCTTGAAGCGCCTGGATGATAGAAAGACCTCTTGGACAGCGACAAGAAGCATGAAGATCACCGTTTTCGTTTTGGGCGGCGGCAATGATCGGCTGGTTGAGTCTTTCGGCCTGTCGTCCCGCAATAAGTCCCAAAATTCCTAGATCCCAGGTGGGATGAAATAAAAACTGAACCGGCGCTTTGTCATTGATCTGTGAAAGACTTTGGGAAAAACCTTCTTCAGTGAGACGTTTGCGTTCGGTGTTGAGGGCTTCGAGTTGGGCGAGTCGTTGGGATTGTTCGGCTTCGGGACCCAAAAAGAGTTGTGTCGCGAGTAACACATTCCCCAGACGAGAGGCTGCGTTGAGCCGTGGGGCAATGACAAATCCAATGGTCTGTTCGTTGATGGAAGAGGTGTCGGTTTGGGTGGTTGAGAAAAGTTTTTTGAGGGCTTTCCACTGTGTGTTTTTCAGAGCTTTGATCCCAAGTTGTGCCAGGATTCTGTTTTCGCCGGTGAGTTCCATGCAGTCGGCAATTAGGCCGATGGTCGCAATTTCAAGATATTTATTGATGTTTTCGACTTTGAGTGCCTGTATGACTTTGAAGGCAACGGCCGATCCCGAGAGGTTTTTTTCGGGATAAGAACAGTGGGCGAGATGAGGATTGATCACGGCGAAAGCTTTGAGAGGAAACCTGTCTGGGTCAGGGGTGTGGTGATCGGTGATAATCACATCGAGGCCTTTTCCGACGGCAAAATCAACTTCTTTGTGATCATTGATGCCACAGTCACAGGTGATGAGAAGCTGTACGTCTTTGGTGGCGATTTCTTCGATGATTTCTTTATTGAGACCATGTGATTGTGTGTGTCGATCCGGGATTCTGTATGAAACATTGGCGCCCAAGCTTCGGAGTCCATGGACTAAAATCACGGTGGCGGTAATGCCGTCGGCATCAAAGTCACCGTAGATGATGATGCGTTCTTTATTCTTTATAGCTTTTTGAATGCGTTCTATGGTCTCGCGCATACCGGACATGTCCTGTGGATCATGAAGATCGGTAAAAGAAGGCGGTTGAAAAGGCGCTGTAATATTGCGTTGTTGGAGCAACATTTCTGTGAGTTGATCCAGGGTTGATATAATCATCAGAAGTAGAGTAGAGAAACTGGTCAGAAAAATAAATTATTTCATCTGGTTTTCATGTTTCTTGTCAGAATGGCTGGGTTCTGTTAGATATTTCCTGTCATGCGTGTGCATCTTTATGATTTTCGTTGGACGGATCCTGAAACTTGTGAGTTTCAGGCGAGCCATGAAGGTCGATTTGGACGAAAACCTTTTGGAAGAAACGCACAGCTTTCTTTAGAAATTGTTTCCCAAACTCATTGTGGGGGGTCCATGCGAGATAATGTTTGGAAAAAATGTCCGCACGAGGTTCCGGGAAAAAAGCGTTGTGAATACTGTCGATCGCGGGAAGGAAATTTTATTTTTACGGCGTTTGATGGCTTTGACCAAAGTAATGTTACGGCTGAGGATTTGGATCGGATCGGTGGGGAACATGTGGTTTATTTGGCCTGGTTTGCTCCCGATGTGATTAAGGTCGGCGTATCGAAGCTTGAGCGTCAGACGATGCGTCAACTGGAGCAGGGGGCGTATGCAACGCTTTTCTTTGCCCAAACTCCGGATGGGGTGAGTGCTCGGCAACTCGAAACACTTTTTCGTCGGTCGGGATTGATAGACAAAGTAAAGATGTCCCAAAAAAAATCAGGGCTTTTGCCTTTTGTTGAGTCGTCGGAGGTGCAGGCGCAGCTTCTGTCAGTTTTAGCCGAACATCGGAGTTGTCTTTCGGGATCAGAAAAACATCTTCAATCTTTTTTGTTGGATGATCCGATTTTTCAAAACTGGTCGGATATTTATGGATTGGACCTCGTTGAACAGAGTGACAAGCCTTTTCATGTGGTGGATTTGGGTATTGGGAATTGGGTGTCCGGAAAAGTTGTGGCGGTTCGGGGGGCGTTTTTGATTTTGGAAACTGACGAGGAGATGGTGGCGTGTAATACCAAAGATCTTCTCGGACGGGAGATTGAGTTTGCTCCGAAACCTTTGGGTCTTAAAGTTTCTTCGGCGCTTCAGGGGGCGTTGTTCTAAAGTACTTTTTTCTTTTTGAGGAACCAGTAGATGCCTCCCCATAGGATGGCAAAGCTGGTAAAGAGCACGAGGACAACTATGCGAAAAGCATCGTTTGAACTTTCGAGGTGATTTTGGAGGTTCATTCCGTAGAGACCGACGACTACGGCCAAGAGACTAAAAAGACCGGTGAGGACACTGATCACGAGATCAAATTTGATGATGGTGTTTCGAAGCGTGGCGATTTTGAGGGTCAGAATTTCTTGGGTATCGTCGATTCCTTCTTCGAGTTCGTGAACGGTATGCGCAACGTTTTCGGTTTGTTCGAGGGCATTTTCCAGGATGGATTCTATCTCGTCGATAGAAGGCTTCTTTTTTGTAGAGAGACAGAGCGATTCGAGTTGTTCATCTTCTTTGAGGACTTCTTCGATGGCTTCTTCCATTTCTTTGGCATTGGTTCGGAGTTGGGAGAGTTTCTTTTTGAGGGTCAGGAGTTGCTCGAAGGTTTCGTCTTTGAGTTCAATGTTTAGTTTTCGAAATATCTTGTGAGAGCTTTCTTCTATTTTGACGAATTTTTCTTGGATTTTTTCTGCCATGTAGGCAAAGGCGTATTCCATGGCTGCGAATTCAAACGGAAAGGCCTTGTCTCGTGTTTTTATTTTTTCTCCTAAATTCGGAACAAACTTTTCGGAAATACTCTTGTTTTCAATATTGAAAACGTAGACGAGATCTTCTCGAATAAGAATCTTAACCGCTCGAAAGTTGAGGATGATACCTTTTCCACGGCGAAAGAAGGTAATCACTTGTTTCATCGATACGACCGGTCGGAGATCTCGAATATGGACATCAAAAGCTTTAATAAGCTCCCCCCGAGTGATATCCACCTCAGAAATACGTCCTTTGTCATCGACCAGAAGACTTTGCATGTATTCGGAGCGCAATGTATCACAAGAAAAGGCGTTTGGGAAGCTTGCGGGACTTGTTTATTCATGATATAATTAGGAGAAGTACTTACTTTTTATTCTATGCGATTTTTCTCTCAGCACTGGAAAAGAGGTTACTCCCGATCGGGAGGCTCTCGTCGCAGTGCCTTCGGAGGACAGGTCCGAGATCACAAAGAAGTAATCCAGCTGCAAAAGCGCATTAAAGCCCATGAAAAAGCAGAACTTCAGGCCTTCGAAGAAACCCTTGATCAGGCTTGGGACGAAGCTCAAAAATAATTTATTCACTCTTATGACGTCTTCATATTCGCTTTCGCCGGAAGATAAATTGAAATTCTTACAGGACTTTGATCGACGGTTGAAAGTTCAAGTTCGTAAAAACAAAGAACATTCTTCTTCTACAGAAGACCAAGCGAGCCTTCATGTTTTGGAGGATCAACTTCATAATCTTTAAACATGATTTATACAAATCCGAGTTCGGCAGGTTCAGATAATCTTAGCGCAAGCTTGGAAGAACTGGCCGCCGCTAACAAGCAAAGATCAGAAACCCTGGGAGAGATCGGGCCTGTTGGGAAGAAACCGATTCCTTTTATGAAGTCAAATTTGGATAAATCAAATGAAGCGTATGCAGAGTATCGCGAAAAACGTGATCAAGTTCAGGATCAAGTGCGAGAGGCATTGGATAATGGAACGCTTACGGAAACTCAGTTAAGAGCTTTGTCACGGGACTCTTTCTCAAAAGTTTTTCCGGTGCGGACGCCTGATGATGCTCGACTCTATGCCAAATTTTTTCAAGAAGAATTTCAGCCTTTGATTGATGATCTTGAAAATCAGGATAGCCCGACTGATAGTTTGGACGGTTTGGAGGATGGAGAGGCAGGTGTTGTTGATGTTCCGGGTGAATCCTCTCTAGAAGCTGTTTATGAAACATTTGAAATGGTCGAAACGGCGAAGGCAAGTCTGTTTGTTTTTCTTAAAGTTCTGAATGAATGGGGGCAAGAATCAACGGGAGCGAATTCCTCCCACGATAGTTTCTTTAAAAAGGCCGTTGATACGATTGCGGAAAAAATGGATACCAAAGAGCTTTTAGATTTGGCACGTTCGCTGGAAGGTACCGATGCGGAACTGTCGACCGAACAGAAGGCGGCTTTGGGTATCGCTTTGGCGAAAGGGCGTTTGACGGGAGAAAATAAAGAATTTGAATCACAAGAAGGGACGCTTGGTCGAAAGATTGAGGAACTGGAAAGAGCTCTGGATGTGGACGAAATTTTGGGTTTGATGCGTGAGTTGGAAGGTTCCGGTGAGGAATTGTCGATCGAGCAAAAAGTTCGATTGGGTATGGCGTTGGTTCGTGGGCGTTTGGAAAATGCCTCGGGAGAGGAACTAAATGATGTTTTGGCGGTCTTCGGACTTTCGCCTGATATGCTTAAAAATCCAAAGGCAAGTATTGATCAGCTTATTGTTTTACTGGGAACGCAGTATCCGCATTGGATGGATCAGTTGGTGTCTCTCTTGAAATCTAGTT
>DGOF01000034.1 GCA_002389285.1 Patescibacteria group bacterium UBA4473 | reverse complement strand
TTTCCACATTCTAAACCGCCCATTTGGGCGACTGTTAATTTTTCTACACCGTACTTTTTTGAGAGGGCTTCGTGAATCTTAGCGTAGTACTCGTTACTTTCAACTTTCACGTTGGTTTCTCGATGACAGTTGATACACCAGCCCATTGTCAAGGGAGAATATTGGTACATGATTTCCATTTCCTCCACAGGACCGTGACATTTCTGACACGCAATCTCACCGACTTGGACGTGTTGTGCGTGATTGAAATAAACAAAGTCAGGCAAGTTGTGAATTCGAACCCACTTTACGGGTTGTGTCTCTCCAGTATAGCGTTGGTTTTCTTCATCCCAACCCACAGCTGCATAAAGTTTTTTAATTTCTTTGGTGTAAAAGTCTTTGGTATATCCGTTCTCTAAATCTTCTTCCCCGTTGTATTCTGCAATGTTTTGGTGACAGTTCATACACACGTTTAAAGAAGGAATCCCCGAGTGCTTCGAAATACGGGCGGAGGAATGACAATACTTACATTCAATTTGGTTTGCTCCTGCGTGTATCTTGTGAGAATAGTGAATGGGTTGAACAGGCATGTACCCCTGATCTACCCCTACTTGCATAAAATAGCCGTAAACAAAATAAGCACTACTCAACAACAACAGGATTACAGAAGTCATCACCAAGAATTGATTTTGGACAAAAGCCATCCAAATTGGTGTTCGCTTCGGTTTTGCTTCGGGTTGAATGTCTACTCCACTCAATTTGGCAATGCGCATCAATGTTTTTTGCACTAAGAAGAGCATCACTACCAAAATGGCAAACACAAGTGCCAAAGCCAATAAAATGATTGAATTGCTTACCCCTGCACCAGATGTCTGTACAGGTACAGCCTGGCCTCCAGCTGCTGCTACGGGAGCAGGTGGGGTATAGTCCGTATACAAAATGATGTTGTCGATATCCTCATTTGATAATTGTGGAAACGAAGTCATTACCGACCCATTATATTCTTCGTAGATGGCTACAGCTTGGGCATCACCAGATTTGACCATGGCGGTGCTGTTTTTTATCCAACTGTACAACCACTCCTTGTCATACTTCGCAGAAACACCCTTCAAAGCTGGACCTACGGCGCGTTTGTTAAGTTTATGACAAGCCGCACAATTGGCATTAAAAAGCTTTTTTCCAGCAGCTGCTGCAGCATCATCTTGAGCAAACAACTCTGAAGTTGAAGAGAGGCTTATGATTATTATTAAAGATAAAAAATAGGATTTGATGTGTTTATCATATGTAATCCTAATTGTAGAATATAAGTTCTTCACTAAAGTCTGTATCTAAAATCCGTAACAAAAATACTGCATAGAAAGTTTATTACTAAGCATAGAAATTAAGAATTTATTAATTTATATTGATTCTAAATAAACCCGGACTTTTGTTAAATTAGTCGTTACACAATGGAATTTTTTGTTTTTTTGTTTTATGAAAAATAACCCTCGGAAGACCACTGTTTTATTGCTTTTTTTAATCACATGCACCTCAGGATTTTCGCAATATGGAAATTTAAAGATTAAACAAGACACGGTGGTGAATCGTCTTGTTCAAAAAAAGATTGAATTGGACAAACAACGTTATGAAACGACCTATTTTACCTTGCAATTGTATTATGGAAATCTCACTACTGCCAATGAGATTTTAGAACAATCTAAGGAAACCTTTCCCCACATCCCTGTGGAATTGAGTTTTGAAACTCCGAATTATAAAGTTCAGGCAGGAAAATTTAAAGAGAAGTTGATCGGATTGAAAACCTTGGATACGGTAAAGAGAACCTTTCCTTCAGCATTCCTTTTAAATCGAAAAGAATCAGAGTGATTTTTTAACTGCAACTTCTTGAAAACATTCCAAAACATCTCCGATTTTAATGTCGTTGTAGTTTTTGATTTGTAATCCACAATCATATCCCTTAGCTACTTCTTTGACATCGTCCTTGAAGCGTTTCAGAGAAACGAGTTCTCCACTGAATACCACGACCCCTTCTCTGATAATTCGAATACCCGAATTTCTGAAAATTTTTCCTGAGGTGACCATACAGCCTGCAATTGTTCCCACTTTTGAGATTTTAAAGGTCTCGCGTATTTCAACAGTCCCTGTTACTTCCTCTTTTATCTCAGGAGAGAGCAACCCTTCCATGGCATCTTTAACATCATTGATGGCGTCGTAGATGATGGAATAGGATCGGATATCGATTTCTTCTTTTTCTGCAATGGCTCGAGCGTTGCCCATAGGTCGAACATTAAAGCCGATTACAATGGCGTCTGAAGCAGAAGCCAGTAGGACATCTGATTCGGTGATGGCTCCGACTCCTTTATGAATGATATTGACTTCGATTTCTCCTGTAGAAAGTTTTTGAAGCGAATCTGTCAATGCCTCCACAGAACCGTCTACGTCTCCTTTTAGGATAATGTTGAGCTCTTTGAATTCCCCTAATGCAATTCGTCTTCCTATTTCATCTAGGGTGATATGACGTTGCGTTCGCACGCTTTGTTCTCGAACAAGTTGCGTTCTTTTGGCGGCAATTTGTTTTGCTTCTCTTTCGTCTTCCAATACTTGGAAGGTGTCTCCAGCCTGAGGCGCTCCGTCTAGCCCTAAGATTGAAACGGGCGTGGCGGGTAGAGCTTGATCTAGACTTACTCCGCGTTCATTAAAAATTGCTTTTACCTTACCGCTTTGTTTTCCAGCAAGGATGTAATCCCCCATTTTGAGTGTTCCGTTTTGAACCAAAATAGTAGACACATAGCCTCGTCCTATGTCTAAAAAGGCTTCCACTACGGTTCCTTTCGCTTTTCTGTTGGGGTTTGCTTTTAGTTCTAATAATTCAGCTTCCAAAAGCACCTTTTCTAAAAGTTCATTTACTCCTGTACCCTGAAGGGCAGAAATGTCTTGGGACTGCACTTTCCCTCCCCAGTCTTCAACCATCAGATTCATTCCTGCTAAAGCTTCCTTAATTTTATCGGGATTGGCGTTGGGTTTATCGATTTTATTGATCGCAAAAACGATGGGCACTCCAGCGGCCTGCGCGTGGCTGATGGCCTCTTTGGTTTGCGGCATAATGTCGTCGTCTGCAGCCACTACGATGATGGCAATATCAGTGACCTGTGCTCCACGAGCCCGCATAGCGGTAAAAGCCTCGTGACCCGGAGTATCTAAAAAGGCAATCTTTTGCTTATTCTCTAAGGTGACTCCATAAGCCCCAATATGTTGCGTGATTCCCCCAGATTCTCCCGCGATGACGTTTTCTTTTCTGATATAATCCAGCAAGGATGTTTTCCCGTGATCCACATGGCCCATTACCGTTACGATAGGCGCTCTAGGTGATAAATCTTCTGCACTATCTTCTTCTTCCTCGATATTTTCTTCGAGCTCGGTTTTTTCAAAACTGACTTCGTAACCAAACTCCTCAGCAACTATACTTAGTGTTTCCGCATCCAAACGCTGATTCATCGTGACCATGATTCCCAGAGTCATACAAGTTGAAATGATTTCAGTAGAACTAACCCCCATCATGGTGGCGACTTCCCCCACGGTAATGAATTCGGTCACCTTTAACACCTTGCTTTCTGCTTCTATTTGAGCGAGTTCCTCTTCGGACTTTTGACGGTGTTGCGATCGTTTGTCTCTTCGGTATTTCGCCCCTTTTGATTTGGAAGATTTCCCTTGGAGTTTTTCTAGGGTTTCGCGAATTTGCTTTTGGACTTCTTCATCGGAAGGTTCCTCTTTTTGTGGAGCTGCAGGTCGAGTACCTCGCTTTCTATTGGTATTGGTTGGTTTTGAGAGTTTGACGTCTTTACTAATACGTTTCCGTTTTCTTTTCCGTGCATCCTCAACCGTTTTCTCCTTTTTATTGACCTCCTCGAGATTGATGGTTTGTCCAGTTTTTTTAGGTCCTGAGAGTTTTTGGTATTGCGTTTTTAACGTTTCATTTTCCTGAAGCTCATTTTCTGAGGAGCTCTCCGCTGGTTGGGTTGCTTTTACTTCTTTTTTCTCTTCCTCTTTTGAAGGAGATACAGAGGGTGCAGTCTCTGCTGAAGTAGTTTCTGAAGTGGTTTCAGATTTTTTTTCGTCGGTTTTTTTGGCAGGTTTAGGTTTGTTCAGAGCTTCTAAATCGATCTTCCCTAGAGATTTAGGCTTCTCAACAGCTACTCGATTTGTTTTAATCTCCTCGCGCTTTGCGATTTGATCGAGACGTTCTTGCTCTTTCTTTTCTTGGATAATTCGAAGCGATTCTTTCTCTTTACGCTTTTCTTCCCCAATTTCATGAGAAGCTACTTTCTTTGACTTATCCGTTTCAAACTCGTCCAAAAGAACAGTGTATACTTCGGTTGTTATTTTGGTAGTTGGACGTGCGTCAATTTCTATACCCTTTAAATTTAAATATTCGACCGCACGGTCCAAGGAGATATTTAGTTCTCTGAGGACTTTGTTGAGTCGAATGCTGGGTTGATCTGCCATATATTAGTTTCTGTTCGTAAAAATAAGAATTATTTTTGCAGTCTATTCTTCAAATTCTTCTTTGAGGATGCGTAACACATCGTCAATTGTTTCTTCTTCAAGGTCTGTGCGTTTTATCAAATCGGCCTTTTCTAATTCTAAAATGCTTTTTGCTGTATCCAGACCCACTTTTTTGAATTCTTCGATTACCCATCCTTCGATTTCGTCGCTAAATTCTTTAAGCTCAATATCTTCTTCAACACCTTCGCGGAAGACATCAATTTCGTAACCCGTCAATTTTCCTGCCAAACGGATGTTAGAACCTCCTTTACCAATAGCCTTGGAAACTTCCTCAGGGTTTAAGAAAACTTCTACACGTTTGGTTTCTTCATCAATTTTTAGTGAATTTACTTTTGCAGGACTTAACGCTCTCGAAATAAAGAGTTGCAAATTGTTGGTGTAATTGATAACATCGATATTTTCATTTCCTAGTTCTCTTACGATTCCGTGAATTCGGGAACCTTTCATCCCCACACAGGCACCTACAGGATCTATTCGGTCGTCGTAAGAATCTACGGCTACTTTCGCTTTTTCTCCAGGAATTCGAACCGCTTTTTTGATCGTTATCAAGCCGTCAAAAACCTCAGGGATTTCTTGTTCAAAAAGTTTTTCAAGGAAAATTGGAGACGTTCTTGAAAGAATGATTCTCGGTTTGTTACCGCGTAACTCCACACTTTCAATAATCCCTCTGACGTTGTCTCCTTTTCTAAAAAAGTCACTAGGGATTTGGCGGTCTTTCGGGAGAATAAGCTCATTTCCGTCATCATCCAAAAGGATGATTTCTCTATTCCGGATGTGATGAACTTCGGCGGTAAACAAATCGCCCTCACGGTCTTTAAATTGTTTGAAGATATTGGTGCTGTCGTGTTCAAAAATTTTAGCGACTAAGTTTTGTCTTAAATATTGAATCGATCTTCTTCCCAAATCGATTAGCTTCACCTCTTCGGAGACATCTTCACCTACTTCAAAATCGGGTTCTATTCTTCGGGCTTCAGTCAGCTCAATTTCTTGGTTTGGATCTTCTACATTTCCATCTTCTACCACGATTCGATTTCTCCAAATCTCCAAGTCTCCTTTATCTGGATTGATAATGATGTCGAAGTTTTCATCCGATCCAAACTTGCGTTTTAAGGTGTTTTTAAATACATCCTCAAGAATAACCATAAGGGTTACTCGGTCAATTAATTTGTCGTCTTTAAATTCTGAAAAAGAATCAATTAAGGCAAAATTTTCCATGTTCAATTATTTTCTTTCTAGATCGTTACTTTCGCGCTTTCAATCTGATCATACGAAATTGTTTGTTGTTTTTCTACAGTTACTTTTCCCTTCCCTACGGGTTTGGGTTCTCGTTGTTTCCAGGTCAAGGTAAATCCACTGTCATCAGCAGCGATTAATGTCCCTTGTACAGGGGGAAGATTCGTCAACTCTACTTTGAGCTTCCTCCCGATGTTTTTGACATACTGACGTTTGCTTTGCAGCGGAGCTCCTACTCCTGCTGAGGCTACTTCTAAAAAGAAGTCTTCTTCTTCTCGATCCAACTGATGTTCGATCGCCCTACTGACGTTCATGCAGTCTTGAAGGGTAACGCCATGATCTCCGTCTAAAATGACACGAACACTATTGTCAACTCCCACCTTGAGTTCAATTAAAAACAACGAAGGATGTTCAGCGAGTGCTGCTGTCAATAAAGTTTCTACTTTCAAACGTAAATTCATATCAAAAAAAAAGGGGACCTAATAGTCTCCTCCTGTATAATTTCAGAACGTGTACAAATATAAGAGAAATTGTGTAACTTTTATAATGATCAAATAAATTTATTCTTTAACAACAACTCCTATTAGTCGAAAACTGTAAACTTTTTGAAATCAATCTACAAAACAATCGATTTTAGTGTACCGAATGAAAAGTGAAAACCCTGGAGTACTGATACCTGAAATTGGAAGATCAATTGTCCACCAAGAAGGAGTGGCTTTGATTGAAAAATATATTGAAAACCTCAAGGTTAATTTCGATCGCTGATTCTAATTTGCTTTAAAAAACAGAGGCGTTAACCCCAATTTTTTTAGAGTTAAATGGTAAAAAATTGTAATTTTGGACGCTATGAAATTTAAACCTTTAGGTACGGGGCTTCGTTTTTCCAAACACCGAGCAAAGGAACAAACTCCCTTTGAGCGCTTGTTTGAGATTTTTAAAGAATTGATCACCCACACCTCTGGAGATTTTGACGAAGCCATCGATTGGTTACGGGAGTTAGACCGAGAATATAAGCTAACCGATGAAAATTACACCATCGACGATTTCATAGAAGACTTACTTCAAAAGTCCTACATCCAACCCAAAGGGGGTAGCGGTGGAAAAGGGGACGGAATGGCACTCACTCCCAAAACCGAAAAACTTCTTCGGGAACATGCACTAAAACAAATCTTCGGAAAACTGAAGAAGTCAGGCTCCGGAAATCATAAGACCAAAAAAATGGGTCAGGGGGAGGACAATACAGGAGAATTTAAAGCGTATCAATTTGGTGATGCGCTGGAAAAAATAGACATGACCCAAAGCATTAAAAATGCTCAAATTCGATCGGTCGGGAATGACTTTACCCTGCAACACGACGACCTAGTCGTTGAGGACAGTTTTTATAAAACCCAGATGAGTACGGTTTTGATGATTGATATCAGTCACAGTATGATTCTCTACGGAGAAGACCGGATCACACCAGCTAAAAAAGTAGCCATGGCCTTGGCAGAAATGATTACCACTCGCTATCCGAAAGATACTTTAGACATCTTGGTATTTGGAAATGACGCCTGGCCCATTTCCTTAAAAGAAGTCCCCTACCTCGAGGTGGGACCTTATCACACCAATACAGTTGCTGGGTTAGAGTTGGCCATGGATTTACTCCGCCGAAAAAAGAACAACAACAAACAAATCTTTATGATTACCGATGGGAAGCCCAGTTGTCTAAAAATGCCCGACGGA
>DGOF01000041.1 GCA_002389285.1 Patescibacteria group bacterium UBA4473 | reverse complement strand
AAAAAACATATAAAAAAACATATAAAAAGGCGCCTCGAAAATAAACTTTTCCAAAACAAAAATTACTCTATGATGCATTAGCAACGCGCCATTACTTTATAATCCTTTTTATTATGACTGCTGACGAGAAAAAAAATGCCCTACAGGCGGCAATGGCCCACATTGAGAAATCTTTTGGTAAGGGTGCGATTATGCGATTGGGTGATCACGAAGTAGCGAAGATTGAGACGGTTCCTTCTGGGGCGATATCACTTGATTTAGCGCTTGGTGGCGGATATCCCAAGGGACGTATTGTTGAAGTATACGGTCCTGAAAGTTCAGGAAAAACGACGTTATGTTTGCACGCGGTGGCTGAGTTCCAGAAGCAAGGTGGAACGGTGGCTTTTGTGGATGCTGAACATGCGCTTGACCCCGAATATGCTAAAAAACTAGGTGTTGATACAGAAAATTTATTGCTCTCACAGCCCGATTCAGGAGAACAAGCTTTAGAAATTGTAGAAGCTTTGGTTCGTTCTGGCGCGGTGGATTTGATTGTTGTAGATTCAGTAGCAGCTTTGACGCCACGGGCTGAAATCGAAGGAGCTATGGGAGATGCCCAGATGGGACTTCAGGCACGACTTATGAGTCAGGCGTTGCGAAAACTGACTGCCATTTCTTCCAAAATGGGAACGACGATTATGTTCATCAACCAGATTCGTATGAAGATCGGTGTTATGTTTGGAAATCCTGAAACAACAACGGGTGGAAATGCGTTGAAGTTTTATTCTTCGGTTCGTATTGAGGTTCGAAAAGGACAAAAAATTGAAACCGGAACGGGCGATGGAAAAGAAGCCCAGGGAAATCAGATGAAAATTAAAATTGTAAAAAATAAAGTGGCACCGCCATTTAAGACCGCAATTCTTGATCTTATGTTCAACGAAGGGTTTTCTCGTATGGGAGACTTGTTGGATACGGCTGAAAAATTTGGGGTCGCCGAAAAAGCAGGTGCTTTCTACAGCTACAACAAAAAACGATTGGCGCAGGGACGACTTAATGCCATCAATGCGTTGAAAGAAGATCCGAAATTAGCCGAAGCAATGGACAAACAGGTGCGTGATCAGTTGGCGGCCAAAGACGTTAAAGATATTAAAGACGTTAAAGCCGTCAAAGAGGCGAAAGGCGCCTAAGTGTTTCTTTATTTTATGACTTTTTTTTCTTATGTTTACTCTTCCTGAGTTAAAATATTCTTATGATGCCCTTGCTCCGCATATTGATGCGCAGACGATGGAGATTCATCACTCGAAGCATCACGCGGGTTATATCGCAAAAGCCAATGCGGCGTTAGAAGGTACTGAATTTGCCGATAAATCAGCCTGTGAGATCTTGCAAAACTTAGATCAGATTCCAGAAAATATTCGAACGGGTGTGCAAAATAACGTCGGAGGCACCTGTAATCATAATTTCTTTTGGTTGATTTTATCGCCGGAAGGCGGTGGACAGCCTTCGGGTGATTTAGCTTTGGCGATCGACGAAGCGTTTGGAAGCTTTGAAGCTTTGCAGGAAAAATTTAATGCGGCGGCCGCTACACGATTTGGAAGTGGTTGGGCATGGCTTGTGCTGAAAGACGGAAAACTCGAGGTGATTTCAACCGCGAATCAAGATTCACCGCTGAGCCTTGGCTACAAGCGTGTGATCGGTTTGGATGTTTGGGAGCATGCGTATTACTTGAACTACCAAAACAAACGTCCGGATTATATTGCGGCGTTTTGGAAGGTTGTAAACTGGAGCCAAGCTGAAGAGTGGTTTGGCAAAGGCGGTGTGTAAATTTGTATTGAAATATGTTGAAAAGACGTACCGGCCTCGGCCGGTACGTCTTTTGAGTTGGGGGGTTGTTCAGCGCATGTAATCTTTCCAATTCTCTTGGTTGACGCCTTTTTTAACTGGGGTTGATCCTTGTTCGGGAAATACTTTTCTCATTATCATGAGGAGAAAGTATTCGCAAACATTAAACCCAATGAGGTGAGGAATGGCAATCCACCAGATGATCAGAATGCAGATTAAAAACTTTTTTCTTCTGTGAGAGGAGTCTTCCCAGGTTGTCCGATAGCTGTCCATAATCAAGAGGATGACGAAAAGGAACAAGACTGCCGAGAAAGGCGATCCCAAAGTCATAAAGCTTCCCAGCATGATGAGTCTATAGCTCATTCTCCAGAGATACTCTCTGTGCTGTTGTAAAAAATCTTTCATAAAAGACTCCTTGGTTTAGAGGGTTCTCAACGGAAGTAGTCCTTGTAATTAGGACGGTCTTTCAGAGGGATTGGTTTCGGCGCATCATCCGATTCTATCACAATTAGGACTATTACTTCTTCAGGAGGAGTATCATCTACTATTTTTAGGAAAATAGCTTTTTCGATACACATAGCCAGGATAAAGTAGGCTGGAGGTGTGCCATCGTAGAAGACGATGCCTATCCCCATGATCCAATGGATTATTTGATGTCTATTTACTTGAGGATATCCATATTTTTTAATCTCTATGAGTTGTAACTTCATTAAGAGAAGATTGAAGATCATCATGAGCAAAAGTATCCAGAATCCATTTATGATACTCTCCATTCATTCTGGATATGTGAGGGCCGTCATGATGGCAATAGTTACCATCGATAGAGGACGAACCACTTGATATTGGAGGAAAAACCCTCTTTCTTTTGAAAGTTTTTTCATTTGAAAAGACTCCTTGGTTTGAAAGTTAAAAGAACAACCCGAGTGCAGAAGTGACACGGGCAAAAAATTGACTGTGTCGAATCCGACAGTGAACTTGTAGCTTAAATTTTAAAAATGTCAATTCTTATCCTGACAGAGCATCTATGATTGCGAGTACTGGACGTACGATTTGGTCCCTCACAGCTTCCGCTCGTTGATTTCTAAGTTCTACGGCCTTTTGGTAGAGGTCCGTGTACTCAAGACCGGCCCATTCTCGGGGAATCTCTCTAGGAGGATTTGTTACCGCTCTATCCGATGTATTGCCCATAGTATTCAATTCTCGGCCCTCATATTGCAGAAGGTCCGACAGCGTTCCAAATGTGTCATTTAATCCCATTTTCAAAAGTCCATCGGCCAGAGATTCTATTTGATAGTGAACATTCCCCATGAAAAATTGACCATAGGCAGAATTCATATCATCTGTATACAGACTATGAAGACACGCTGCTGAGCAATTTTTGGGACATTTAAGAGCATTCACTTCGGTGGAGCGTTCATGAAAAGCCATGTTGTCATCGGGAAAAGCAGCGGTGTCTAATGCTTTTTGGAGGCGATCTCGAAATATCTTCAATGTTTTGGGGAGTGCGCTTGTTATTTGAACTCCATCTTTTCCAAAATTAAAACTTCCTCGTTCGGCGAATTCAAACTTCCAATCATAGTAAAAAAAGGCTCTTTGGAGGTTTGGTGAATGATAGGTTTGTAGGTTTTGGTTATAATATTCTCTTGGAAATTGAAACAAGTCGACTTCCCAAATACCTTCTTTGGCATTTTCAGGCGAACGAATGGGGCCTGGGATATGATCTCGCATACTCCCCCCATCTCTATCGAGGAGATCTATAAAAGGCGTGTTGGCGGGTATTTTTTGGAGGGTGATGTCTTTCTAATACAATGTTTTGAAAGAAGTTGCAATATTTGTGTAAATATTTCCCTTGTATTTTGTAGCTATTAAGTGTAAAATGTAGCTACTTTTATGACCAAGAATAAAAAGCTCCTTGAAAAATTCATGGCGCAGCCAACGAGTTTAAGATTTTCTCAGATTCGAACGTTGCTTCTTGAGAGAGACTTTCTTGAACGATCCGGAAAGGGTTCGCATGTTATTTTCAAAAAAGGGTCTTGTGAAATGGTTTTTTCTTTCCATGGAAAAGACGTTAAAGATGGTTATAAAAAAATGGCATTTTCTATGCTCAAGCTTCATAATCTCCTCTTGCTTGATGACTAAAAAACCTCTCGGCTACGTGAAATACAATAATCGTTACTATGAATATTTTATTCAGGATTTAGATAAAAATGATCCGGATATTATTGAAATTTCTATTCCTGGATTGAAATTTTCAACGAGTTATGTGCGTGAAGATCTCGCTTTATTTTTAGATGATGTGGAAAATATTCTTGATATGCATTTGGATATTGTAAAAGAAGAAAAATCAAAATCTTCAGTGTTTCGTTTTCGACTGACTGAGAGCGAAAAATCGGAAATAGAACGACGTGCCAAAGCTTCGGGATACAACAATAGCTCTGCTTTTGTGCGAGACTTAGCCCTTGCGAAAACATGATTATTTTAGGTATTGATCCGGGTTATGGGCGGTGTGGATTCGCGGTTTTGGACGTGCAGGGGGCCGAGACCAGACTCGTGACTTCGGGGGTTATAACCACGAAACCTCAAACAAATTTCGCAGAGCGGTTGAGAGAGATTGCGGAAGATTTTCAGGGACTTTTGGATCGATATAAGCCGGATGTAGTGGGAATTGAGGATTTGTTTTTTGTCGCGAATGTCACAACCGGGATGAATGTGGCGCATGTTCGCGGGGTTTTGATCTATTTATCGACGAAATTTGGAGCGATTTTGAAAGAACCGAAACCCGTGGAGATAAAAGCCGGATTCACGGGGAACGGAAAGGCTTCGAAGGGGGAAATGAAGAAAATGGTCGAACTGACGTTTGGGGCAAGGGCTTGTCCGAAATTAGATGATGCGGCGGATGCTATTGCAGTCGCTTGGGTAAGCCGTTAATTGCTTGCTTTGAGGTGCTTTTTTATGGTATAATAAGGAGATGGGAGAACCGTCTTCAACCCCCGAAAATCCTTTTGCGGCAGCAACGCCTGCAAAACCAGAAGCACAGCCTGTGAAAAAAGAGGTTGTGGAGAAGGCTGTGAATCCGGTTGCAACCGCGCCTGTGAAAGATGCGGCTCATCATTTGGATGCGGTTAAAAAGCATACAGATGCCCGATTGTCACAGATTTTAGGGCCGGAGGATGAAACGAAGGACGTTGGAGAAGATTATTTTGATCAAGAAGATATTTTGTGGATTTTTCAGCGGGTTGCCTTGCGGATCATCAAAGCCATTTTGTTTTTGGCGATTCTTGTTTTTTTGATTTGGTTTATTTGGGATCCATCAGAGAATCCTCTGACCGGTGTTATGGATAAAAAATCAAGGTCGCCTCTGCCTTCTACCATTGAAGAAAAGACTTCCAAAGACATACAGGCAGAACCAGAGTTGGTTCAAATTTTGGAGGAAGATTTCTCTTTGCAGGACGATTCTGTTGAACTTCTTGGGCAAGAGGTGGCGGATGTATTATTAGCAGAAGATACTCCTTTGGTTCTTTCTTTTTCGTCTTTGGAAAATTTTGGCCCCGTTGTCCCGGCTATCCCGATGGAGCGACAGGATTTGATTTTAGCTTCGGGATGGCATGAATGGCTGGAGCGTATGATCTTTTATCAGGATGCTCAGGTGACTTCACAATCCATTGCTTGGTTGAAGGATTCTCGTTCTTTTTTCGAAGTGCCCCTTCCACAACTTGTAGCTGGCGTCGATGAGAAATCCCGAACAGTGAATCTTGATCGAACGCTGGTCTCCACGCGCTCTTTGATTTTACGGGGGCGTGTTATTCGGGCACAGTTGATGGCACAGGTGCAGGATCTTTCGGCTAAGGCGGTGGCATTGGGGCCCGATCGCAAAGCTCGACAGCAGGCTTTTGTGGCGGGTGTTCGTGGGTTTGATCAGCGGGTGGCGGACAAGGCTTTGGCAGAAAAAATTATTTTGGATCAACAATATTTGAAATTCATCGCGGAACGGGATGCTCGGCAATTAGTGCTCAATAGTATGGTTCCTTACGAACGTATGTTTCCGCGGGTGGAAGAACTTTTGATAGGGAACCGAGAAGCCATTATCAAAAATGTTCATGTGGTGAATTTCCCAGGGGACCCATTTCATACGATCTTGACGCCGGGACAGTGGAGAGAAGGCATGTTGAATATAGAAAGGTAATGTGTGGCGGATGTTTTTTATTCTAAAAATACGCGTCCGAGGTTTTTGGTCAGGTATTTTTTTTCTTGATCGGAAAATCGATCGCGATACTTTTTGCTGGTTCTTTGAATGGCCGAAGTCCAGGGGCGTGTTTTGAGAGCAATGGGAGGATAAAGATCTTGCGGAGATTTTGGCAGGGATGTGTTGATGATTTTTGTGAAGGGATCTTCTTGAGAAGGGGCTTTTTTGTGTGTTGCGAGTTTTTTTTGAACTTCTTTTTTGAGAGAATTTTGTCCAAAAGAACCACTCGGGGCTGATCCGGGGGTGGTTGTTTTGAGGACCACTTCGGTGGTTGAAATTTCGCCACTGAAATCCTCAACTTCTAATCGTATTATAAATTTTCCGGCTGTTTGAAAACTTATAGATGAGGGGTTTTTATTTTCGGAAAAGAGCTGATGGTCTTGGTACCAACGAAAATGTTTTATGTCATGAGGGCCATCTGGGTCGGTTGAATTTTCGCCGGTTGGGTTAAAAGAAAAAGGAATCCCACCTTGTGTTCGTCCGCTGCGTTGGATGGTTATGATGGCCTGTGGGGGGCCGTTTGAATCGGTGTTGGGTTGCCCGAGGCTTCCGTGGAAATGACGAAAAAAATCATCGCTTTGGTCTTGGTCTCGTTGGGGTTCGGTGCGTGCGATCGATTCATTAGTATTGATCTCTTGAATTTCGAAGCAGGGTCCGGACCAGAGATTATTTTTAATAAATTTATCGACGCGGGTTTGCTCTGTTTTGCTGAGGGTTTTATTTTTCCAGCAGATAAAATCTTCGTGGGTTTCCTGTGATGTTCCCGTATTGAGAATAACTTCAATCGTCCCCGATCCGGATGAAAGCTTGAGGTTTTCTATTTTTATAAAATCTTCTTCTTGGACCCAAAAATCATGGCTCCAGGACTGAATAAGACTGCCGTTATGTTTTATCTGCATGTTTTTAAGATTTATTTTGTCTGAATGACTGGAGGCGATAAAAAGTTCTAAAAAATCATTTTTTTCGTGCTTCGGGGAAGCTTCTGAAATGAATATTTGAAGATCCTCATGATGGGTTGGGAGCGCATCATTTTGACGGCCTTGTGTATGAAGGAGAAGCGGCGTGAGCTTATTATTTTGGTCTCGGTTCCAAAATTCTGCGTAAGGAATTTTGTTCTTCGTGCCGGATTTTGTTTTGGGATAGATGATTTCATCGATAATTTGATCGGATTCATCGAGGATCTGAATCGTCCCTCCATCGTTGGGGAGGGACAGGGGTGAGGGTTGGAAATAAAAATAGTTTTCTTGTGTGCCTTTTTGGATGGTTTCAAATTTTTTCACGCTTTTGCCATTGGAAATCTTCCAGTTTTGAATAATTACATCTTCTTGTTCGGTGTATATTTCAAACCATTCTTCTTGGTCGCCTATTTTGTGAGGAGATATTTCGGTGATGCAGATGAGAGCGCAGGCGGCGAGAAGCGTTTTCATAGAAGTGAGAATAGGAAAGATCTCTGCGAGGGCAAAAGATTTAATCTAGATTTAATCTTTGGTGTTGCTAGTCTGATCCTGTATGAGAAAACTTCTTACCTCTGGGGGAGCTTTGTTGGGGCTTTCGGCCGTCATTTCTAAAATTTTCGGTCTTTGGCGAGATCGTCTTTTGGTACAAACTTTTGGGGAAAGCGGAGGGACGGATCTTGTTTTTGCCGCCTTTAGGATTCCTGATTTTTTCTTTTTCTTTTTGGTCAGTGGGACGGTGGCGAGTCTTTTTTTACCGCGTATTTCAGAAGTTCAGGCATCAGACAGAGAGGCTTTTTTTTCTAGTTTTTTGAATCTTGTGTTACTCGGGTTTGGGGCTTTTTGTCTGTTTGGTGTGTGGCAGGCTGATGTTCTCGTGAGTCTTTTTGCCGCCGGATTTGATTTTGCGCAGCAATTGGCAGTAACGGAGCTTTCACGTTGGCTTTTTGGGTCGGTGTTTTTACTCGCATTATCTTCGGTTTTTTCGGCTTTTCATCAGTATCAAAACCGTTTTTGGACCTTGGCGTTGGCGCCAATTTTATACATGGCGAGTATTTGTGTGGGAATTTTTCTGGTCGGCGATCAATTTGGACTTATGATTATTGGTTGGGCCGCTATGATCGGTGCGGTATTGCATGTTCTGCTTAATGCCGCGGCTTATTTTTTCTTGGGACATTATTGGCACTTTGTCTGGAAGAAGCCTGTGGGTGCGTGGAATGGATTTCGGGCTGATTTTTGGCGGAGAATCGCTAGTGGTGCGGCTTTTCAGATCAATCAAACGGCCGATGTTCTGATCGCGACATTTTTAGCGGTGGGATCAGTGATGGCCTTTTCGATTGGTTCGGTTTTTGGGCATGTTCTGATGTCGATCGTTGGATTTCCTATTGCGCAGGCAATTTTTCCAAAGCTTACGCAGGCTAAAAATAACTTTCCCGCGCAAACAAAATTGCTGACAAAGTCTTTGCTCTGGGGACTTTTATTTTCGGTGCCTTTTATGGTTTTTAGTTTTTTTGCGGCTGATTTTTTATTATCACTGTTGTTTACGCTTGAGGGGGCGGCTTTGGAAATGACAAAAACCGTTTTTGTCTGGACGGCGCTTTCGGCTCCCGCGTATGTGGCGATTCCGGTCTTGGTTCGTTTTTTCTTAGCGAATGATGATACGGATACGCCGCTTTGGGTGAGCAGTATCAGCCTTGGTGGAGCCACGGTTTTGGCGGCGGTTTTATGTTTCTGGGTCTTGCCGCCAGAAAAAGCTATTTTAGGATTGGCCTTGGGGAACTTTGTGGCGAACTGGGGCTCAGCGTTGTTGTTTGGAGTGAAAGTTTACCGGCAACATTAAATCTTTGGTAAATTCGGGTTCAGACAATTGTTTTAGTCCATTATCCGAAAGCATTTTTGCAACGTTTCAAAGGCCAGTTGAATGTCTTTGTCTTCGAGGTAGAGGTTGAATTCCGTATAGGTGGAAGATACTTCGATCAGGTTAATGTTTTGAAAATTGAGTTTTTGCAAAATAGAGTACAGATGTCCGGGGACCCAGATGAATTTTTCGTCGAACCGAACACTGATACAGGATATATAGTCATTGCGATAAAGAGAGAGTTCTTTCATGAATCGGTTCACGGTGGATCGGGCTTCTTTATCGAAGATAAACGTCATTTCTCGTGCGCCTTCCGAGAGGACGAAATAAATTCCCAGATCATGGCACCAGTCTTGAATTTTGTGTATGGCGTTGGTGTTGGCTTTGGTTTTGGGGAAACTTTGAGTGGCGAGGTTTCGGTAGATTCGCATTTCTTGGATTGAAAAAGCGGTCATTTGCACCTGCTTTGCGTGTTGGGTTTGTTGGATTCGGGAAAGGGCCATCGTAAGAGCCGCACTTGAGACTTCTTTTTGGGTTCTTATTTCAACGAGCGGTTTGATAAATTTGGCTAATTGCGAGAGATTACAAATGCGATGGGCGAGTCCGAATTCTAAAAAATGATTTTCGTTAACAATGTCTTTGATGGCATCAGAAACTTTTATCATTTGTTATAAATATAACAGAATATGTTAAAAAACAAATAAATTGTAAAAAACATGTACAAACAAAGGCCAAAGTGATACAAATTTCCTCGTTGTCTAAGATTTTTTATATGAATTTTCCCATTTCGCGCCCTCTTTCTGATACGCCCCCTTATCCTTTTGCGGAAGTTGATAAGCTCGTGGCGAATTTGAAAGCTCAGAATATTACGCCGATTGATTTTGGGGTGGGTGATCCAACGTCGCCAACGCCGGACTTTATTGTGCAGGCGGCTCAGAAATCATTAGCAGAAAATACTCAATTTGGATATCCGAGTAATTTTGGAAATCCAAATTTTCGTGAGGCGGCAAGTGCTTATATGAAGCGTTCTTTTGGGGTAGCGTTAGATATGGACCGGGAAATTGCGGTCACCAATGGCTCCAAAGAAGCGGTGTTTCACTATGGATTTTGTCATGTAAACCCGGGAGATACGGTTATTGTTCCGACGCCGGGGTATCCATCTATGAAAAATGGTGTTCGATTTGCGGGGGGGACGCCTTTTTATGTGCCACTGCGAGAAGAAAATAATTTCTTAATTGATTTTGAATCTATTCCGGACGAGGTGGCCGACAAGGCGGTCATGATTTGGACTCAGTATCCAAATTCTCCGACAGGAGCTTCTCCAAGTCTTGATTGGTATCGAAAATTTTATGCATGGGCACGAAGCCATGATCTGATTATTGCGGCGGATGAGGGGTGTTATATTGATATTTATTTTGGGGACAAGCCTCATTCGATTTTGGAAGTGGCGAAAGAAGGAGTGATTACGTTTTATTCGCTCTCAAAAAGAAATAATATGACCAATTACCGTATTGGTTGGGTTGGGGGAGATGCGGATCTGGTTGGTATTTTTAAGAAAATGAAATTGAATGTGGACTCAGGCGTGATCAACGCTTCTCAGGATGCGGCGATTGTCGCGCTGGAAGATGAAGATCACGTGGCTTCTATGCGAGAAGAATATAAAACCAAGCAGGATATTTTATTGTCGGCATTTCGTGACATTGGTCTGCCCGAATGTCTTCCTGATTCGACCTTTTATGTCTGGCAAAAAGCGCCCGAAGGGATGACAGGGGTCGACTTTGCGAAAAAATTATTGTCTCCTGAGATTGCGATTGTGTGTACGCCAGGAGCGTGGATTTCGGAACTTGATTTTGAAGGTGAAAATCCAGGGGAAAACTTTGTGCGTTTTGCCCTCATGCCAACGTTGGAGCAGGTGGAACAAGCCGCGGCATTACTGCGTGAGCATTTTTAATATTTGAACCATGAAGGTTTTAAAATTCGGTGGTACGTCGATGGGGTCGGAAGATTCATTGCGACAGGTAGCGTCTATTATTCGTCAAAACTATGAAGACGAACAGGTGCCGGTGATCGTCTGCTCGGCGATGAGTGGGGTGACCAATTTGCTTTTAGAGATGGGAGATTTAGCCGAAAAAGGCAGTATGCCCGCCATTGATTCCCTGTTAAAGCAAATCGAAACGAAGCATCTTGAGATGGCCGCTGTATTTGAGATTACAGAAGAAGTGGAAGCCGCGATTCGTCCTTTATTGGAAGATTTGCACGGATTTGTGCAGGGGATTGCTCGGATCCGAGAGCTTTCGGACCGATCGTTGGCGTATTTAGCCAGTCTTGGGGAGCGTCTTTCAACGCGTCTTTTGGCTGAAATTTTGAAACAAGAAGGTCTTCCGGGGATTCAGCAAGATACAAAGTTTATTCGGACGACGGGGGGCAGTTATAAATGCGGAGAAGTGGACTGGGATCAAACCAAACTTGATCTTTTACAGGCGCTTAATCCGCTCTTGGAACAAAAACAGATTCCGGTTTTGACGGGATTTTTTGGGACGAATCCGCAGAGCATTATTTCGCTCTTGGGATGGCGTGGTGGGTCGGATTATTCGGCGGCGATTGTGGCGGTGAGTCTGGACTGTCCAACTTTGGAGATTTGGACGGATGTGGATGGCTTTTTATCTGCTGATCCTCGGATTGTGCCGGAGGCGCATGTGATTTCCCATATTAGTTATGAAGAAGCGACCGAGCTTTGTTTTTTTGGCGCGAAAGTTTTGCATCCACGGACCATTCGGCCGGTGATCGAAGGGGGCGGAGAAGTCTGGATCAAAAACACCTTTGCGCCCGAAAAACAGGGAACGCGGATTACCAAAGTCCACGAAGAAAAATGTCAGACGTTAATGCTTTCGGTCGCGTCCAAGCCGGTGGTCATGATTTCGCTCGATCTTTTTGGATCGCTCAAATCACAGCGGATTGTCTATAAAGAACTCTTTGATCTGGCGAGTGGATGTGAAGCGCGTATGGATCTCATTGCTTCGAGTGAGTCTATTTTTACGTTTTGTATGTCAGCGGAAGACATGGGTAAAAATGGATTTTTAGAAGCGTTGGAAAACATTGCGCCCCTGCAAATAGAGGAAGACAAAAGTATTATTTGTATTGTTTCTCCGCGGTCGGTGCACGGTCAGGCCGGGGTTTCGGCTCAGATTTTCCAGGCGGTCGCGAAAGAAAATGTGAGTATCAGTGCTTTTTCTCAGAATGCTTCGGAGATTGCCCAGCTTTTGGTCCTTGATACGCCGAAAGTGCAGGATGCCATTCGGAGTCTTCATACTTCTCTCACCCAACATTGCCCATGCGAACAGTAGCGATTATCGGTGCCACCGGCGTGGTCGGACAGGAATTATTACACTGTCTGAACGCCACAAATTTTCCAACCGATGGAGACCATCTGCATTTATACGCCTCCGCGCGTTCGGCGGGAAAAGTTATAGCCACGCCTTTTGGGGATAAAAAAATAGAACTCTTTTCGGTTGAAGCAGCCGGGAAAGCGGATGTTGTGTTTTTGGCTGTGGGCGGCGGGTTTGCCAAAGAACATGCGCGTGCGCTGAGTGCACAAGGGGCCATCGTCATCGATAATTCTTCGGCCTTTCGGTACGAAGAGGATGTACCCTTGATCGTCCCTGAGATCAATGCAGACGCGATTGGTGACGCGAAACTTATTTCCAATCCGAACTGTACTACCGCGATCTTAGCGATGGCTTTATGGCCGATCTATCAAACCTTTGGACTGAAGCGTGTGATTGTCTCGACTTATCAGGCGACATCGGGAGGCGGCAAGGCGTGTATGGATGAATTACGGGAACAGACGCAAAATTATTTAGAAGATAAACCGGTGACGCATGAGCATTTTGCGCATCCTATTCCGTTTAATCTGATCCCTCAGATTGATGTTTTTCAGGACAATGGATACACCAAAGAAGAAATGAAAGTGACGTGGGAAACACGGAAAATATTCGGGCTTCCGGATCTGCCGATCTCTTGTACGGCGGTCCGGATCCCGACGTTTCGGGCGCATGCAGAATCGGTCACGCTTGAAACAGAAAAAGAAGTGGATCTTGAAAAAGTGCGTGAAATTTTAGCTTCTGCGCAGGGCGTAAAGCTTTGTGATGATCAAGAAAAGCTGCTCTATCCGATGCCTTTGACGTCGACCGAGCAGTTTGATGTGGAGGTGGGGCGGATTCGGGCGAATGATGTTTTTGGAGACAGAGGATTGGACTTCTTTGTTTGTGGGGATCAGCTTTTGAGAGGGGCGGCTTTGAATGGAGTTTTGATAGCTCATAAATGTTTATAATATGAAATTTGTATCAGTGGGCTGCGGCGGAATGGGAAAGGCAACGCAAGCGCAGCTGGTCGCTTTGGGCCATGAATGTGTGGGTGAAATAGGCCCCGATCAAAAGATTTGCACCGAAAGTTTGTCTAATGCGGACATCGTCATAGAGGCGACGGTTCCGGAGGCCTGTGTAAAAAATGTGGAAAACATTATTACTGAGGGGAAGCCGGTTTTGATTATTACGACGGGCTGGTATGAGCATTTAGAGGACGTAAAAAATCTGATTGAAAAATATGGGGGGAAAGCGATGTATGCTTCGAATTTTTCGATCGGTGTGAACTTGTATTTTCAGATGGTCGAGAAAGCCGCGCAATTGATGAATGGTTTTGAAGACTATGATGTGTGGGCGACGGAACTGCATCATAAATTTAAAGCGGATTCGCCTTCGGGGACGGCGAAAACACTTGAAGATATTTTATTAAAAAATTTGGATCGTAAAACAGAGGTGGTCGAAGAATCTTTACAGCGTCAAATCCAACCGCATGAATTACACTTTTCTTCTACACGAGGCGGGGTGACGAATTTTTCTCATACGATTGGATTTGATAGTGCTTCGGATGTTATTGAGCTTAAGCATTCAGCGCGAAACCGTGATGGTTATGCGTCGGGAGCTGCTCGATCGGCGGCGTGGCTCGTGGATCAAAAACCAGGATTTTATACTATGACTGATTTTCTCTCATGATTTTTAAAGGATTGTATACGGCCTTAGTGACGCCTTTTAAGACGGATGAATCGTTAGATTTAGAAGTATTTGAATCGCTGATTGAATCACAAATTCAGGCTGGTGTTGATGGCTTAGTTGTTTTGGGCACGACGGGAGAATCGCCGACGATTTCCGAAGAAGAATCAGAAATATTAATTGCGACGGCGATTAAAAAAGCCGATGGGCGAACGCAAATTATTATTGGAACCGGCAGTAACTGTACGGCCAAAAGTATCAAGGCCTCTCAAAAAGCTCAAGAGCTTGGCGCCGATGGAGTGATGCTCGTGAATTCTTATTACAATAAACCGACGCAGAAAGGTCTTTATGAGCATTTTTCTGTTATTGCCAAGTCTATAACCATTCCGGTTATTTTGTATAATGTTGCCTGCCGAACGAGTATTAATCTTGAAACGGAAACGCTTTTGGCGTTATCAAAAATTGATAACATCGTGGGCGTGAAAGAAGCGAGTGGTGATCTGGATCAAATCAAAGAAGTTATCGCTTCGGTTCCGGATGATTTTTCGGTTCTGAGTGGGGATGACAGCATGACCTTGGAGTTGTGCAAATCTGGTGGGCATGGGGTTGTTTCTGTGGCTTCAAACATTGTTCCAGAGGCGGTGAAAACATATTTGGAGGATCTGCAGCCAAACTCTTTTTTAGAAAAATTATTTGAAGATATTTTTATTGAGACGAATCCACAGCCTATCAAGACTTTGTTGGCGGAAGAAGGGGGGTGTGAGGAAGTCTTTCGTTTGCCGATGACGACCATGATGCCTGAAAATAAAGCGCAGCTTTTAGAGACTTTCAAAAATTTTAAACATTCATAAATCTTTATACATCTATGACTAATCCTGATGTTACGCGGTGTCCGCACGAAGTTTTATTAGCGGCGACCGAGCAATTTCCAACGCCTTTTTTTCTCTACGAAGAAGATCAAATTCGTGATCATTGTCAGCAGATTCAGGCTCTTTTTAAGCCGCTTTTCCCGGGGTTTTCCCCGCTTTTTGCGATGAAGGCCACGCCGAATACACATATTTTAAAAATTATTCAGGAAGAAGGATTTGGATTTGACTGCAGTAGTCAGTCGGAGGCCTGGATGACGGAACAGCTTGATAACTGGGGAATGCATACGAGTAACTATACGACGGATGAAGAGCTCAAAGTAGTGTTGGAGAATGATAAAGTGCTCTTAAATCTTGATGATATTTCGTTATTAGATCGTCTGGAAGATTTGGGCGTGCCGGATTTTTTATCTTTTCGCATTAATCCCGGAATCACGAAAGGCGGGATGAAGAGCCTTCTTTTTGGCGGAGATGATGCGAAGTATGGTGTGCCGCATGAACAGGCCGTAGAAGCGTATAGAAAGGCGCAGGCGCTCGGTGTAAAACGTTTCGGTATTCATACGATGACGGGGAGTAATGTTTTAGATGAAAATTATTTCTCAGAAGTGGCGACGCGACTGTGGGAGATCTATGCAATTTTGCAGAAAGAACTCGGTATTGAACTTGAATACATGAATATCGGTGGCGGATTTGGTGTGGCGTATAAGCCAGAAGAGCCCTCTCTTGATTTGACCAAAGTCGCGCAGGCGATCAGAAAAACGTTTGATGAACAGTCCGCCAAAACAGGGCTTGCTGAGCCGAAACTCATGATCGAACCCGGACGCTGGGTGACGTGTGATAGTGGATTTTTGGTCGGACGGGTCAATGTGATCAAAGATGGCTACAAGAAATTTATTGGTCTGGATGCGAACTGTAATCACATGCCACGACCATCTATTTATGGAGCGTATCATCATGCCAGTGTGCTGGGCAAAGATGCAGAAGATTCATCTCTTGAGAAAGTAAATCTTGTCGGAAGAATCTGTGAAAATAATGATCAGTTTGCGCATGATCGTGAACTGCCTTTGATTGAAGTGGGTGACTTTGTGGCGATTCATAACTGTGGCGCGCATGCGTTTTCCATGGGACATAACTATAATGGCCAGCCGCGTTCGGCTGAATACTTACAAACTTCTTCGGGCGATATCCAAAAGATCCGTCACGCCGAGACGATCGAGGATATGTTTCGGACGGTGGCGTAAAGCTTTATAACTACTTCTCTACCCGTCGTACTTGAGGCTTGTCCATCTGATAGTAGACGATTTTTTGCTGGGCAATACCGAAGAGGGTTGAGGTCAACCAGTAGATTCCCACAGCCGCTGGGAAGCTGGCCGTGAAGAAGGCGATCATGAGGGGCATGACCCAGATCATCATCTTG
Organism: Patescibacteria group bacterium UBA4473; assembly: GCA_002389285.1. GTDB lineage: Bacteria > Patescibacteriota > Gracilibacteria > UBA4473 > UBA4473 > UBA4473. The sequence continues at coordinate 78,934 of DGOF01000041.1, read as the reverse complement.
TTCATCTGTTGCATTTGTCCGGCTATTGCGGGGGCTTTTTCAGGTTTGTTTTCTTTGCCTATTTTTCGTTTTTTCTGAATAGAGAACGTGAGTTTCATGGCGACCCATTGGGCGATACCAACGAGGGCTGGAAGGACTAAAATATTGGGGACGCCGAGATCGAGACCAAAAAATTCTGTTTGTACGAGACTCAGGTCAATGCCAGCCTGAAAACTGTAGAGCAAGAAGTTTAGATGCGGTGAAAGGCCATCTCTGACAATAAAGTATAATCCGAGGAGGAATGGCATCTGCAAGAGCATGGGGAGGCAGGAGCTCATAGGATTGATCTTGTGGGTTTTGTAGAGCTCCATGGTCTTCATGGCGAGCATTTGTTGGTTGTTGGCGTATTTCTTTTTGATCTCTTCGATTTTTGGCTGGAATTTTTGGAGTTCATGTTGTGATCGAATAGCTCGTTGATTGGGAGCAAAAAGCAAGAGTCTCACCAAGATCGTTAACAGGATGACGGCCCATCCGAAGCTATGGGTGGGAAGTTTGTCGACAAAGAAAACGAGCGTATTAAACAAAGGTTTCGAAATGAGGCCTCTGAAAAGTTGTCGAAAGATGCCGGGATTATCGTATTCGAATATCTCAGATCGCATGACTTTGCTCGTATCACCGGTCTGCATGGTGGCTTCAAGTTGATATCGTCCGGACTCTGAAAAGAAAACATGATTATATTCGGCAAAGCTTAAGACTTGATCCTCTCCTGGTTCCAGGGTGAATCCTGGTAGATCTGCACTTTCGCAGTTTTCAAATTTTGAAACTTCTACTTCTTGGCCATTGAGGAGTCGGAAGACTTTGAGACTTCCCGCTTCTTCACAAGGGGAAGCAAAACTTAGGGGCGCGGATGCCAAGTTTTCAATTTTAAACTGGGCAAGATTTCCCAGATTCATACTTTTATCAACGAGTTTTATTTGAACTTCTTTTTCGATCGTTACTTCTTTGTTTTCGGTTGTATATGTGAAGTATTGGACGATCGAAAGGATCAAGTAGAAAACAATAAACCATCCAAGGAAACTTTTGAGAAAACCGGGTTTTTTGGGTTGTGTCATGAAGAGGGGGCAAGGGAAGTCATCAGTTGATGAAGCGCTTGTTCGAAGTCTTTGGCATTTTCTGGTATTTCACGAGGGCTGTAAAGGCAGATCACGTTTTGTGTGGGGTGCTTTGGTATCCATTGGGTTCGTAAAATTTCATAGGCTTGTCGTCGCATGCGGTTCCGAATAACAGCTTTTTTACTTACTTTTTTTCCCACAACGATGGCGCAGCGAGGCGCGCCTTTGGCAGGAGAAAGTAGGAATGTGCAGGGTCCCGCGCGAAAACGCTTCGAACGCCTAAAAAGACGATCAAAGAGTTTCGTAGTAAATCGGAAGGCTCGTGGGAGCATTAGGTCCAAGGTTTTTCTTTTGGCGTCACAGCAAGGAGTTTTCGTCCTTTAGATCGTCGAGCGGCGAGCACTCGTCGTCCGTTTTTAGTAGACATGCGTTCACGGAAACCGTGGGTTCGCATTCGTTTACGCCATCGTCTTTTTGCTAACATGATTGTTTTTCCTAAAGGACAGGGCGGACTTTACGGATGAGGAGGTCTTTTGTCAAGATTGTTTTGCTATAAGTTTATCAATAGCATTTCTTAGTGAGAGTCTTCTTATTCGGCGGTTATTTGTCGTATTGTTCTGGATATCATAAGAATCGTGTTTCGTATGGAGCTGAGTCGTTCTTCGATGGTTTTGGCGCACATGGCCTGGAGGAGTTTTTGAATGGGATCGGGGAGTCCTGTGAGATCTAATTCTTCGTGCAGTTGTTTTCTGAGGATGGTAGAAACGTTTATCTCTTCTTGCTTTTGATTGTCATTATGAAAAGGCACCTTTCCTGTTAGGAAGTGGTACAGGGTTATCCCCAAACTGTATATGTCGCTTTTGTCGCCCTGAGAGGACTCATCGAGGGCATTGGTTATGCGTTGGGGGTCCATGTAGTAGGCGGTTCCGATGAGTTGATCATATTGTGTAAAATCGGCCTGCGCGATCCCTTCATTTCCAAAAACAAAGGGCCGCCACAAGGGCTCGGTCCATTTTTCATATCGCAGCTTGGCCGATCCAAAGTCACACAAATGGACATCATAATAGTCCTTGAGGAGTGGCGTGCATATGATGTTGGCGGGTTTTATGTCGCGGTGAAGAATTCTTTGACTGAGGCAGCTTTCGACTATTTCAGCGACTTTGAGTGTTATATTGAGGGCCAGGACGTGAGGAACTCCCTCGGGATTCAAATCGATCAATTCTTGTCCGTCCATCCCGATTATGTGGTTCATCCAAAAATGGGCTTTGGGGTCATATTCGGGCGCGCGGCCGACGGGTTGTGGGACTTTGGGATGGGACAGAATTTGTAAGCAGGCAAATTCTCGCTGAAGGCGGTTTATACGGTTCTCTTCGGCGGATTCGGATCCTGGTTTCACTTGCTTTTTAACGTAATAGATCCCCGATTTATCATCAAAATGAAGGCTGACTTCGCCCTGCCCTCCCTGGGCAATTTCTCCCATGGGCGTGAGTTTTTTTTCTGGATTTCGCGGAAATCTTGGCATTGTAACATTTCTAATGATCTTTTCTAAATAGTCAAGTTGTCTTCGGCTCTCTTTTAGCGTATTTTTAAGTCGATTATGAAGCAATTTTTTGGAGTTTTGATTTTGTTATTACCGGGGATTGGATTTGCTCGTGGTGTTGGGGAAATGCACCTTAAGTTTCCGGATCGGTCATTGACGCTTAATTTCCAGGCGCAAGACAAACTTTTGAAGCAGGCGCCTGAGCATTTTTTTCAGATTGGGAAATTTAAGCTCCCGGTTGATTTTGGTGGAGATTTACCGGTGAATATGGATTTGGTGGAGACTGATTTTCATACTCAAGTGGCTTCGGGAGAACTCGAGTCTTTTTTTCGGGCGAGTTCTTTGTTGCGGCAACAAGAGCATCAAGCGGTTAAAATTTCTTTTGATGAAGATAAAAATGTCGTTTTTGAAGGATCGCCGCATGATGGATTTGATATTGAATATGATCGATTGGTGGCGCTTATTAATCAGGCCATCGAAAGGGGCGATACGCATGTACGGGTGCCGGCCGAGAAGATTTTTTCAGAAGTTGTGGTTCATCCGTTGTTAGAAAAACAAGGTATTCAAGAGATTATTGCGGTTGGGAAATCAAATTTTACTGGTTCTTCTGACGCGCGTCGTCAGAATATTTTGGCGGCAACGCGGAAATATAATGGGTTGATCATTTCTCATGAACGTCGGTTTTCTTTTAATACGATCTTGGAATCGGTAAAAGAAGAAGATGGTTTTGTAAAAGAACTGGTGATCAAGGGCGATAAGACGGAAAAAGAATTAGGTGGTGGTGTCTGTCAGGTTTCTACAACGGTGTTTCGGGCGGCTTTTTCTGGGGGGTTACCGATTGTAAATCGACGGAATCATTCGTATGCCGTGCCTTACTATCAGCCTTTTGGTCTGGATGCGACGATTTATCTGGGGGGACAAGACTTTAAATTTTATAATGACACCCCAGGGGATATTTTGATCCAAGCTTTTGTGGAAGACGATGATTTATATTTTGTCTTTTATGGGACAGATGATGGTCGGGATGTCGTTTTTGAGGGGCCGTTTATTTCTGATTATGAAAAAGCGCCCGATCCGATTGTCTATGAGACGGAAGATTTACCAGACGGAGAAATGGAAGTTTTGTCGGCGGCACATGATGGCTTTCGTGCTGAGTGGATTCGACGGGTCGAAAACGGAGGGGCGGCTGAGGAAGAAATTTTTTCTTCTGCTTACCGTGCTTGGCCGGCAAAGATCAGACAGGGAAAAGAAATTATTGCTCAGTCTGCGCGAAGAACATATGAGTGATTATTCGCCTCGAGCGGCTGCGGCTAAAGTGGCTTTGTATTCATCCTCGTCAAGGAATTCTATGTCTTCGAGATCTGAGAGAGAGGGTCCTTCATCTTCAATTCTTCTGAAATCGTTAATCGTTTTGGAGGGATTCTTTGCGATAGGTGCAAATGCATTACCAAGCGCTTTCTTAAATCCTTGAACGGTCTTGTATCGGGTATCTTGATGTTTATGAATGGCTTTAAAGATCACGCGTTGAAGTTCTGCGGGGTATTCAAATCCAAAATAAGAAAAAGGCCAGGGATTCTTTTTGGTTTTAGCTGACTTCAAAAAGTCCTGGGCGCCAAAAGGAAGATCTTGGGTGAGCATTTTGTAGATTAAAATGCCCAGGGCATACACATCAACGGCAGGGGTAATCACATCTGAGTTGAGTTTTCTTTCATCATCTTGTTGGATGGCTTCGGGGGCTAAGTAGGCGGGGGTTCCATAGGGTTTTATAGGATCTGTTGTTGGGTACTCGCAGGCAGCGCCCCAGTCGAGCAGGTGTACATGAGGACTTTCACCTTCATGGGTAATCATAATATTTCCGGGCTTGATGTCTCGATGGATAATATCGTGTTGGTGCGTAATCCTCAGTGCTTCAGCAACGCGTAAACTTACCTGTCGGATGTATGCGATTGGTAATGGTCCGTTTTCTATAATCTGTTCGAGAGAATGTCCTTTGATATGATCACAGAGGAAAGAAATCTCTGATTGATTTTGGTTTATTCTTAAGTCCCAGGCATAGGGAACGTGTGATGTCAGCCCCCCCATTTCTTGTGTGGTATTGAATTCTTGTTCGAATTGATCCAGACGTTCCTTCTCAAGAGGCCGTTCTCCCATGGTCATGCCTTTGCGAATAACAAACTTTTCGCCTTTTGGGTCACTCATAAGATCCACATAGGTAATGGGATCAGAGGCCTTCTGTGTTCGATGGATTCGGAGTGGATTTACTCGTAGGAGTTGATCGTCGTTTTCTAGGTTGCGTGGCATGGAACTTGTTCTAAGAGGCTTAATACACGAAGAGCGGTTTCTTTTTCGAGAGGAGAGGTTGCTTCTGGATTTGATAAAACCTCTTGGTACTGGGCAATAGTATTTGGATTTTTTTCGGCATGCCAAGCGGCGGTGATAGCCTTGAAATCAGTTGCGTGTAAGATATTTGCTCCTTCAGGAGCCTGATCTTTACCGCGAGCGCCTTTTTCTAATCGGGGGCCTTCGGGATAGAGGTGCGTAAGAATTAGTTTGTCGGGAGGAAAAATTTCGATCCAGGTGTTTGGGTCGGTTGTTTGGAAAAATTTTGTAGGAGGATTGATCGGAAACTCAATGGATAGGTCGCTGTCCGGATATACCTTTTTAAATTCATACTTTTCTTTGTGATACCCACAGGGATTGAATGGGATGCGTAATTGTTTTCGTATTCGACCGGTTCGAGTTTCTTTGATCAGGCAGGCCGAACCACTGAATCGTTCAGGAACATTGACGGTAAGGGATGTTACAAGTTCTTGGGATCGATTCTTATAGGTGACAATATCTGTGTTAAAGCCATTTTGGAGTGAGGTTGTTGGGTGAGCTGGAACAAGGAAGATTCGTTTTTGAATCACAGGGGCTTTCTCAAGAATGGCTCGAATCCTCTCGGCGTTCTGTATAAAAAGATCCATTGGGAAGGCATCCCGATCTTTTTTTTTCCACGCTTGCTCCATGTTTTCGGGGTTGGTGAGATCCAGGAGGGGTATCTCTGGATTTTCTTCGATCGTTTTTTCAGAGATGTCGTCTTGTTGAAAAGGAGTTTTTGGATCGGTCAGAATTAAAGTTTGGCAATTCTCATCTGATTCAAGCTTGATATCGGGGCTTGTGTGCCTATAGGTTTGTCCTTTTTCAGAAGTAAAAAATATATAATTTGAATTCAGTAGGCCTAAGGTGCCCTGAGGTGCTTTGATAAAGGCTTCTTCTCCAGATAATTCTCCCTTATAATATTCCACAGGTACTTCTGATACGGGCGTGAACCCTATGCAGAAATTGTAATCTTTTACTTGGTGTGTTGGCATTCCGGTCGCTTGTTCCGGATCTTCATATTGTACTTGAGCGCGAAGTGATTCTTCTGCGGGAATCTTTGGAATAGGCAGTTTAATTTTATATTGGTGCCGTGTGTAGATAGGTTCAAATTTTTCGTCATACTTACTGGCGTTTGTGGGAGAGGTTCCGCTGTAATATCTGTTGGTGCCCGTTCGAATGGAATAACTTATCGTTACCGTGCAAATATGCCCTCGATATTCCGGGGGCACGTCAAAGGAAAATCCTTTGTTTTCAGGGGATTGTTCGAAGCTCAGTGCTTCCTGGATTGTTTGATCGGCATAGCCTTCATACTGTGAATAGCAAGCATCTCCCGCAAAGATTATTTTGGAGGGGAATTGTTCGGAGACCTGGGTCATCGTATTTTTCATTACACCTTTTTACCTTTTTTTCTTACTTTCTCAACATACCTTCTCATCAATCAATAACTTTTTGTTGATTCGAAGAGTCTTAAATGTCTACAACTCTTTCGTTTCAGACGCTTCGTTTTGAGTGAAACGAATGCTTAGTGTTCCTTCTTTCATTGATTTGGGACGTACTGTTTTTTCTACATTGGTCATTCCTAACTGCAGCGGTACATCAAATCTCTCAATTATTTTTCCGTCGAGAAGAATTTCTGCTTTTGATCCGGCAAAACGTTCGGGAATAGAAACGGTTAATTTTCCATCTTGTCCGTGGAGACCGATCGATTGAAGCTTCCAAGAGAGACCTTTGTCCTGCCTACTGTCTTCGTAAGAGGGATCCTCTCGGTCAGTATCCGGGAAATAATAAGCATATTCAAAGGTTCGGGGTTGTATTTCTGGCGCGTGTTCAAGAATGTGATTGATTCTGGCTTGTGTTTTTTGTATGACTTCTTCCGTGGTCAGGGCCGCTTCTTGATTTACCGTGTCCCAGGAGTGATGGGTGGCATCAAATGTGTAGAGAGGTTTTTCCAGTTGCAATGGAGTGTCTGTATCTTCCGGAGTGAAGAGAAAAAGACCGTTGGCATCGGCGGCTATCTTAGGCACCTGTGGCAGATTTGCCCCGCGTCCTTCTCGGGTGAGTAGAAAGAGGGAGGCTTCTTCTGGAGTGCCCTGCACCGAGATAGGATCTCCATTTCTGGATCCTTGAAAGGTTTGTACTTCAGAGTCTTCCGGGGCAACTTCTTGTATTGAATACTGATGATTAAATTCTCCTGTGTGATCTCTCGCTGCATTAAACTTGCAGGTCAGTGAGAGCGTTTCTCCTTCTTGGATTTCGGGCATCCTCATTGTCATGGTTCTGGATTTTCTTTTTGGGATCTCTCTCCTGCAGGGGATAGGAAGTTCGTTACTCATTCCACCCAATCCTCCCGGAGAATCTAGGCCAGCAGAAACATTTACACGAGGAAGTTGCGACCCGAGACGTTCTTTGCGAGATCGAGGTTTTTGGTGATAATATTTCTGTGTAAAGGCACACAATTTCCCTTCGAGGTGAGAAGGCACACGAAAAACACAGGAGGTTTTATCGTGTGTTTCGACGGTCTCTTCTTGGGTGAGTGTTTCTGTTCTGAAGTCACTCAATTGTAATTTCTTCATTTGTCCCTTTTTATTCTTATCGCAGATTTTGTCAAATGTGACTAAGAGGGCATGAAGCCCATAACGGCCAGTGTTCCAGCGGATGTATGTGTTTCAGAATCAGTCAGCAATTTTCTCGCTTCGGCGATATTTTTAACACTAAAAACTTCAATTTGTTCGGCTTCATCTAAGCTTTGGTTGCCTGATTTTTCGCAATTTTCAGCTCGAAAAAAGTGATATTTCATGCTGGATCCGGTGGGATTGGCAAAAACTTCGCCGAGTTTGGTGAAGCTTTCGGCGGTGTGGCCTGTCTCTTCTAAAAGTTCTCGCGGGGCGGCTTGTTCGGGCGTTTCGCCTGGGTCGATCATGCCGGCGCAAAATTCGGTGACAATTTTTCCGGAGCCATGTTTGTAATTTTTTTGCAGTAAAACTTCGCCGGTTTTTAAAACCGGAATGATGATGACCGCATCCGAAGCCTTGTTTACGAACCACTCGGCTTTGTCGCCGGTGGTGAGCTCTACGATTTGTTTCTCGATGGGACAATAGGGATTGTCTAAAATTTTCTCACGAGAGAGGATTTTGAAGGGTTTCATGTGTAGTTGATAAAATCTTCACGGGTTATCTTGAGATCGTGTTTGATAATTTTATTCAGAAGCCCTCGGTCGATGACTTCTCCTTGGTGACAGGCGACGAGAGTGGTTCTTCCATCTGGATGTTCAAAAAAAGCATGACTTCCTTTTTGTCGTTTGAGCGTAAAGCTCATTTTTTTCAGTATTTTAATGAGTTGTTTCGCTGAAAGCAGCGGCAACTTACTCATGCGGGAATTTCAAGTTGATGAATGCCAAGAAATTTGGTCATAGGGGCCTCTTCTTCTTGAAAAAGAGTCACGGCCTCGGCCATTCTCTTCATGAGTTCTTTTTTTGTCTTGGCTTGTGTTCGACACCCAGTAAATTCAACGACACTGCCAATGATATAGCCATCTTCTCCTTGTTCCATGATTACGGTGTAGGGTTCTATCATCGTTTTTAACATATTATTTCTCAGTTTTTTTATCAAGCGTTGAGCGCTTTGAATATTTCACTTTGAGGGATTTCTTTTTGTTCCCCTGATTTCATATTTTTGATCGTCAGGGTTTTGTTTTTAACTTCGTTTTCTCCCAGGATCAGACAGATCGGGATGCCGAGTTTGTCCGCGTAATCAAATTGTTTGGAGAGTTTTTTATCTTCGAGATAATTTTCAGCGTGAACGCCTTGGTTGCGTAACTCTTGGCCGAGCTTGAGACTGGTGGACATTTCATTTTTGCTGGTAGCAATGATGAGGATTTCTGAGGGAGAGGCTCGATCGGGTTTGATGATACCTTCAGCAAAAAGCTGAGAGAGCAGGCGGGTTAATCCGATCGAGATGCCTACGCCCGGAAGTTTACGTCCGGTAAAGACTTCCGCCAGGTCGTCATAGCGTCCGCCGGAGCAAATAGATCCGAGTTTGGAGTGGCCGACAAGTTTGGTTTCGTAAACAGTCCCCGTGTAGTAATCCAATCCTCGGGCAATAGAGAAGTCGAGCTGGTAGCGTGTCGGATTGACCTCCATGTCAGAAAGTCCCTGCAGTACGGTACGCATTTCTTCTACGCCTTGGGTAAAGGTTTCATGGCTGTGGAATTTCTCAAGTTTTTGAAGCATTGTTTCGCTGTCGCCCTTCAGGCGCGTAAAGCTGAGGATGCTGTGGATTTGGGCTTTATCTAGGCCGAGGAGCTTCATGGCGTCCTCAACACCTTCTTCGCCGATTTTTTCCAAGTCATCGACCGCCGATAAGGTTGGTTTTATGAGATCTTCTGGAATTTTTAAATCCGCGAAAAGACCCGTGAGTATTTTTCGGTTATTAAGGCGTACGACGAATTTTCCAATATTTAATTTTTCAAAGAGTTGAATGATCACGCTGACGACTTGGGCGTCATTAAGAAAAGACAGTTTTTCCGATCCAATGATGTCTATATCGCACTGGGTAAATTGTCGAAATCGTCCTTTTTGGGGGCGTTCTCCACGGAACACAGGGCCGATGGCATAGCGTTTGAAAGGAAATGTGAGCTCCGAAAAATGTCTCGCTACATAAAGAGCGAGTGGCACCGTGAGGTCAAATCGCAGGGCGTTTCCGGTATGTGATTGATTATCGTCTTGGTCGAGCAGTCTTTTTAAGACATACATTTCTTTGGGGTTTCCGCCTTTACCGAGGAGATTTTCTTCGCGTTCGACCAGGGGCGTATTGACCGGTAAGAAGCCATTTGTGCTAAAGGTTTCTTGAATGATGCTTAACCATTGGGTCTGGATGCGTTCTTCAGCGGGACCAAACTCTGGGAATCCAGACGGACAGGATGTATTGTATTTAGATTTACTCATCAGGATATATTTTAATAGACCCTGCATATTATACAATGAATAATGTTTTTGCACCCAAAATCGTTAAAATATATGTTTATTTGTTTTTTTTAACGCTTTTGCTTGCATAAGTGTTAAAAAATTGATAAGATGTGGTCATGAGTAAGGTTTTTCATGTTTTTCAGCACATTCAAGATTTACAGTCTCGATTTCATCGGGCGGCCTTAGGAAAAGGCGCTTTGTTAGAAATGATCAATGAAGCGGAGGTTTCTGAGCAGGTGTATAATTCGAATGCGATTGAGAATAGTACGTTGAGTCTGGAAGAAACGGATAAAATTTTGCAGAAAGTTGATCTGAACCGTTTTGTGAATGAGCGAGAGCTTTTTGAAGCAAAAAATCTAGCGCGGGTGGTGGATTATATTAATACAAAATCAGGCGTTCTTGAATTTTCTTTAGAGACTATCTGCCTGCTTCATAAGATGTTGATCCAAAATATTCAGGATGAAATTGCCGGTCGGTTCCGGAAGGAGGGCGAATGGGTGCGGGTTGGGAGTCATATTGCGGTGGATCCACAGCAGATTGTTTCTCAGCTTGAAGAAGTGCTTATTGTTTATAAGACATCGGGGACCGAGAGTGTGATCTCTCGTATTGCGCTGTTTCATCTGGGGTTTGAGCAGATTCATCCTTTTATGGATGGAAATGGTCGGATCGGGCGTGTTTTAAATAATTATTTATTGATCAAAGAAGGTCATGTGCCAATGAATATTAAGTTTATTGATCGGGCTACATACTATGAGGCCTTTCGTAATTTTAATGAAAAAGGAGATGTAAAAATCATGGAGGAAATTGTGGGGCGTGCGCTTTGTAATAGTTATCACAAAAGATTGGCCTATCTGGAAGGCAAAGAAATTATAAAGCTTTCGGACTATGCAAAAAGAGAGAAGCTGTCGTATCCGAATCTATTAAACAAAGCCAAGCGTCAGACGATTGAAGCTTTTTGGGAAAAAGGGGTGTGGAAGATTGGGGTTTGAAACAAAAAAAGTCGGTTTGGAGGAAGTCTTTAAGGTTCTTTTCGTTCAAAGTGAAGTGTTCGCAGGAGTGTCTTGACGTGTTTTCGTTCTTCTTGGCACTCTGGGAGCTCGCCGAACTCCTTAATGAGAATCGTTTTATTTCCAAGGGCGTAATCTTTACTGAGATACATTTTTCCATGGGGGAAAGAGAAAGCATGGTAAGTATTTTTCCCGTGTACTTCGGATCCCTCGTAGGTCATATGTGAGAAATCGGGTATTTCTTTCAACCAAGACGGATCTTTTTCAAGGGCTTTGAATAGTTCCTCATGCGTTTCATATCCCCAATCATCGTCAATGTCCTCATCTCCCATCATTCCAATAATCCCGTGTTGTCTCCAAAGTTTGGCAGCACAAGCATTTTTTTGAGGGTCTTTTAAAAGAAAGAATCCTGATTGCAGTGGTCGACTGGATTTGATTTCGGTATAGAATTTCCAAAAGTCCATTTTTTCAAAAGAAACGGTTCCATGGAGGCTTTCATACGTTTGTGTTTTGGAGGACTGAAGGGTGTTTTGAAAAGCACGAAACACTTCATAAAAGTCATCCTGATCGTCAGACGTCTCTACTTCAGAATCATTTTCTACCGCTTCATAGAGTTTCTTGAGATTTTCGAAGGAGAGCTCCTCCTTGTTGAGATTGCCCATCAAACCTCTTCGCGCCTTTCCTAGAGCTTTCGCTTTTTCATCTGGATGAAAAGCCTCGAGGCGGAATTGAAAGTCTCCGACAAAAAAAGTAAATCGAAGGTTTAGGATATCGTGATCGGAAGGTTCTATAAACATTTCAAAAAGTCCTTTTTTGTCTTGATACTCTCGGACTTCACAGAAGCCCTTGGGGGAGTCTTCCCGAAAATCTACCGGGCAAGAGTTTCCTGGGGGAAACCTATGAAGAAAAGATTTTCTGGTAAGAAAATCTTGCTGTGTTTCCAGACGTCCCAGTGGGCCAGGTTTTTTCGGAAGATCTAAACGATGTTTAACATCAATGTATATAGCAAGTGGAGCGTATTCTACAAACATTCCAGTGATGTCATGTCGAAAGGGAATAGAATCACCAAGTTCAGGAATAAGTTTTAATTTTTGAGCCAGCGTTTCTCGATGTTGGGTTGCGTTCAGTGCTTCGTAGCCATTTCCCCAGCATTGAATGGCTTGCGGCGGATATTGGTCGTAAGGTTCTACTTCTTCTGTGAATAGTGATTCAGGGAATTCGGAAAGTTTCTCTTTATTTTCCTCTAAATAAGTCACGAGATTGGTAGAATTTTCAAAAAGGCATTTTGTGATTCGCATCTCTTTTCCTATTTCCATATTGGCGAAAGTGTCCTCGAAATAGTAATTTTCATTACTTTGTTTCAGAGATTGTATGTGCATGACTTCGACGGTGTTTTTAGAAGGTTCAAGGAGAGTCTTTGGGGTGGACATCGAGGCTTCTTGATTTTTTTTGGCAGCATTAATTAGGTAGGAAATATTTTGAAGAATTTTATCTGAAACTGGGCGTTTCATTTGTTCGAAGGAGGGCCCTTCTCCCCAACAATTACTGGCTCCCTTTGGCCAATCGATTTTGTCTAGACCGTGACCGATATCTTCTTGGAACTTTAAAAGGTAGGCTTGAAGATCTTGGTCTTTCGGGAAAAGACATTGGTATGAAGTTTTTACTTCACCGTTTATGTCCGCAGTGTGATAAAGGGTGTCTTCAAAAATACATCCTTCAGTTTTGGGTGTTATTTTTCGAACACGGGAAGCGTTAATAGCTTCATTGATATTACTCAAAATTACCTTAGAAATTCCAGATTCTTTTTGGCATGGATTGGATGATTGAATCAAACGTTTTGTGATTTTTGCGTCCAGTTCATATTCGATGGAAGGAGTCTTGAGTTGGGGGGAATATGCTTTTTGGAGAAAAGTTTGCTGTGTGACTCCACCGAGTAAAAGTGTTCCCCAAAAGAAGAGTTGCGCTAATCCAAAGCCTGAAGTTTTTTGAGAATATTTCATCTTATTCTCATCTTATCATAATGTTTTATTACTTCCGATTTTGTTTCCTCTTCTTGAGGATATCAATGACTTCGTCGAAGGCGACGTCTTTGGCCTCGCAGAGAAGGAGGAAGTGAAACATGAGATCGGCGGATTCGTGAAGAAAAGCTTTTCGGTCATCGTTTTTGGCCGCCAGCATGAGTTCGATCGCTTCTTCACCGACTTTGCGGACAATCTCATCAAATCCTCGATCAAACATACGGCGGACGTGTGATTTGATCGGATGCGTGGTTCGACGTTGATGAATGACGGCTTGGAGTTGTCTCAAAAAATCTTCGCTTTCTGGTTCGCGGAGGCGCGTAGTGATAGAACGAATCTTGAAACATCCAGGGATGGTTTCCCATGATGGAATAGCCTTGTGGGGTAGGTTTTTCATGGTGGAGAGGAAAAGGGGTGTGGGAGGATCTTCTAATATAAATATAGATTGAACTAAAGTCAAATTTGTTTTTCTCAGAAGAGGTATTTCTCAGGACCACTTGACAAGGTTGGTTTTTTAGTATATATTTTGTGTGATTCATTTTTTTACTTTTTAATTTTTTAAAAAATGGAAGTCAATATTGATGACAGACGATTTTCTTTGGAAGGCCTTGATCTTAAGGCGGTTCGTGAGCTTTCTGCTGGGGTCGCACGGGATTACAATGAAGGTGTTTGGGATTCCTCGTATGATGGTATGGTGGAGAATGCACAAGAATTATGTGAGTTCTTTGTTACCCATGGTGAATTCGAGGGAGAATTTAGTACGGCGGCTACGCATCTTGTGGAGGTATTGTCGGATGTTTATGTTAAGCGTGAAGAGCTTGATAAGCTTATGAAACTTATGAGATCTGTTACAGGGGAAAAGTATTTGCCGAAGAGTCCGCAAGAAAAAAGAGCCGACCAAGTAGATCAAGTCTCTGAGTATTTAAAATCAGTAGGCGTGCGTATGAAAGATTTTTTTGCAAAACATCTTAAGGCTAAAGGTAATTCTTCAGAAGAAACGCCAGCGGCGTAAGGTTGTGATTATATTTTTGAAACCATAGAAGAAGGCCCCCGACTGCACGATGTGCATTCGGGGGCTCCTTGCTGGGTAGCATAGGCCTTCGGTATTGACCCGAATTCGAACTGAGCACAGGCCTCTTGCGAGGTGCGCCAGCCCTTGATTCGGGTGGAGCTCATTGGCTCGAGGACATAGCCTTGAGCATGGGTTTTTGCCGGTTCCCCGGTCAAGATCGACAATCCGTCGATGCTGGCCGAGATGATCATCCGCCGAGACGGATGGTTGTTTCGGAAGTCGAGTTCGTACTCGCTTCCGTTTCGTCCCATGACGAAGGTGTCGCCCTTATGGCGATACTCCGTAATGGGACGACCGTGTACGTACACGGTCATGGTGAGGTTTGCTTGTTGCATCTTTTATCTCCTTTCTCAGAAAAAGATGATTGTGTGTTCCTGGGCCATCACCAGAAGGCACTTGATAGGGGGGAGTTGATGGCTTTCTGCCTACGTATGTATGAGGATAGACAGGAAGCTACCAACTCGCTTGAAAATGAAACCGTAACGAAGAGTATACCTGCTTTCTTTTTGAAAAGGGCGGAGTGACAAAAGATCGTCGCTCGCACTTTCCTATACCAAAAAGCAGAGAGCTCTTCATTACGAAAATAGAATGTCAAAGAACATCTAGACTAGTAACCATAAATAGACAAAAGTCAAGTTTGTTAATTTTCTATTTATCATTTGTCACGTATCCCTTATGATTTCTTTGATGTTTGGACGTCCTCGTAAACGGCCTTCGGTAAAAATTCCTGCTTCGGTGCTTAAAAAAGAGGCCCAGAAACAGGCGAAGAAAATGCTTCAAGCGGAGCGTAAAAAAGAAGCGACGGCTTTGGCACGGGAAAAAGCCAAGGATCGTGCGCGGAGTAAGATTACTCGACAAAAGAATAAACAGGAGCACTGGGAATCTTTTTTTCATGAACATTTGCACCAAGAGTTATGGGGGGCGCTTTGGTTGGGGTTGGCGGTATTTCTCGTCGCGATTATGTTTAGTGAAGCGATTTTTTCTCAGAATTTAGAAGGATGGTTGCGGTCTGTTTTTGGTCGAGGTATTTGGATTTTACCGGCTTTTTTTGCGACGCTCAGTGGGTTTGTCTTTTTTCAGGCGGATCTTCGGTTTCCGCCTAAGCGGGTGGTGGCATTGGGTTTCTTTGTGGTGTCGGTTTTGGGATTGGGACATTTGTTTGTTCCGGTTTCTGATTCTTTTACCCAAAAAGAACTGTATGGAGGGGCGCTGGGATTCACGGTGACCTATTTTCCTCGGATGTATTTGGGAGATCTTGTAGCGGGGGTTCTTTTGGCCATGATTCTTTGGGTGTCTTCTGTCTTGGGGTTTGGGGTTCGGTTATCGTCTATACTCTCTGTGTTTCAGGCTAAAAAAGAAGTCGTGTCTGAAAAAGGTCTTAAGAAAAAAGCTTTCAAAACTGTTTCTGATAAGAAAGAGCCAGAGCCAGAATATCAGTTTTCAAATGATCTTGAGATTGTTGATTCTACAAATGCTAAAACAAAAAATACGAAGTCTTCGGGGAAAAAGATTGAGCTAGAAGAAGAGGAGGATGAACTGACAAGAGCCAAAAACAAAAGTATCAGTGGGCAGTGGGAGCCGCCAGAGCTAGAGTTACTTAAAGAAAATCATGCGACGATTACGGTGGATGAGGACTTGTTGCGGGATCAGGCGGATAAAATTCGTCAAAAACTTCATCAGTTTGGGATTGATGTGACGATGAAATCGGTGCATGTGGGGCCGACGGTGACGCAGTTCACGCTGGAGCCTTCGGCGGGGGTGAAGCTGACTAAGATTACGGCTTTGAAAAATGATCTCGCGCTGACGTTGGCCGCAGAAAGTCTTCGTATCGAGGCGCCAATCAGGGGGAAATCATTGGTGGGAATTGAGATTCCTAATGCAGATCGGGCGATTGTGGGGATGCGAGAGATTTTGGAATCTGAAGCTTGGAAAAATGAAACGGCGCAGCTGAAGTTGGCGGTGGGGCGCGATGTGGCCGGAAAACCGAATGTAGTGGATCTGGCGAAGATGCCGCATTTGTTGCTTGCGGGTAAAACGGGATCGGGGAAATCTGTGGCGATGAATGTGTTTTTGACGTCGCTGCTCTGGCAGAATTCTCCAGAAACGTTGCGATTGATTTTGGTGGACCCTAAACGCGTGGAGCTTTCTCTTTATAATAATTTACCGCATTTATTGACGCCGGTGATTATGGAACCGGAAAAATGTGTGTCGGCACTTGCTTGGGCCGTGGCTGAGATGAACCGTCGGTATCGGTCTTTTTCCGAGGTTCGATGTCGAAATATTAATGAATACAATGAAAAATTTCCGGACAAAAAAGAGCCGTATATCGTGATTGTGATTGATGAGTTGGCGGATCTGATGATGGTGGCCGGGAAAGACGTGGAAGCGGCGATTTGTCGGATTGCCCAGATGGCACGAGCCGTGGGAATGCACTTGATAATTGCCACGCAGCGGCCGTCGGTGGATGTGGTAACGGGGTTGATTAAAGCGAACTTGCCAGCACGTATTTCGTTCAAAGTTTCTTCGGGGATTGATTCTCGGACGGTGATTGACCAAAATGGATCTCAGGATTTGCTCGGATTTGGAGACATGTTGTACTTGGATGGAAACTCGGGAAGCTTGTCTCGTATTCAGGGAATTTATATTTCCAATGAAGAAGTGGAACGTGTGACGAATCACATCAAGCTTCAGTTTCCAGAAATGGTCGCCAATGACGAAATTACGACGCACTCGATCGAAGGGATGGCGAAGGGCGGTGTCCTGACCGCCGGGACGTCCGGAGATATTTCCGATGATGATTTGGATCCTTATTTTCAAAAAGCAGTTGATACGGTGATGGAAACACGAAAAGCATCGGCGAGTTTCTTACAGCGACGACTTGAGGTGGGGTATGCTCGCGCGGCACGTCTTTTAGACCAAATGGAAGCCAAAGGTATTGTGGGGCCACCGAAAGGGGCCAAGCAAAGGGAGATCTTTGGGCCGAAGGAATAATTGTCTGAACTTTTGGGATTTTATAAAATAAGCTTTTTCGTGTTATACTGATTTTGATTGTAATTTTTTCTTATGACACAAACACAACTCAAACGCTCGCTTTCGTTTTATCAGGTCGCTTTCTATGGACTGGGAACTATTCTTGGGGCCGGGATTTATGCGTTGGTGGGGAAGATTGCCGGGCAGGCGGGGATGATGGCACCGACGGCATTTTTGTTGGCGGGGGTCTTGGCGGCGTTTTCTGCTTTTTCTTATGCGGAGCTTTCTTCTCGTTTTCCACAGAGTGCGGGGGCCGCGAATTATATTCAGCAGGGATTTGGAATTAAAAATCTTTCTTTGTTTTTTGGTTTGGGAATTGCTCTTTCGGGAATTGTCTCGGCGGGAACCTTGATGCATGCGTTTGTGGGGTACTTTCAACAGTTTTTTCCGGGGGTAGAGGGTTGGATGGTTATGGTAGCGCTCTTGATCTTCATGGGAGCTTTGGCCTGGTGGGGAATTCAAGAATCAGCCTGGTTGATTACGATTATTACGCTGATTGAGGTGGGGGGGTTGGTTTTGATTTTGTGGGTGGCGCGTGGTAGTTTTTCTGCCTTACCTGAGGCCTTGCCGTCTTTCTTTATTCCAGAATCAGTCGGATCTATGGGAACGATGGCGGGATTTCTTGCGGGAACCTTTTTAGCGTTTTATGCCTTTATTGGATTTGAGGATATGGTGAATGTGGCGGAGGAGACCAAGAATCCAACGAAGGTTATGCCCAGAGCGATTATATTTGCGCTTATTGGGTCCACGATCTTGTATATGGGGATTGCGGTCGTGGCGGTTTTGACGCTGGCACCAGCAGATTTATTGGCCTCAGGAGCTCCTTTGGCGGATGTTTTTGTGGCAGCAACGGGAAAAGATCCCGTGTTGATTACTTTGATCGGTCTTTTTGCGGTCATAAATGGAGTTATGGCACAGATTATTATGGCTTCTCGTGTGCTGTATGGCATGAGTTGTTTTCAGTGGGTTCCAAAATGTTTTTCTATGATTTGTTCGCATCGCCAAACGCCGGTGTTTTCTATTTGGGTCGTTGTGGGGATTATTTTGTTCTTTGCACTGGCGATTGATATGCAGGGATTGGCGACCATCACGAGCTTCATAACGCTCACGCTTTTTGCTTTAGTGAATCTTGCTTTGTGGAAGGTAAAGCGTAGTGGTCCGGCTCCAAAAGGAACCTTTGTGATTTGGTCGTGGGTTCCGATGGTTGGGTTTGTGGCGAATATGTTTTTCGTGGGGCATAAGGTGATGACGTTGTTGGCTTTGTAATTTTCCTTTAAAATAGTTGACTTTTATTGCTCTTTCGTAAGAATGTGGCGGATTTGATTTATCCCCCCTTTTCATGAGTACTGTCCAAGATGATTTCTTATCGCAGGTACAGGAGACAGAGGCGAAAGCGGCAAGTTTGATTCAGAAAGCCCAGGAAAAACAACGTAAAGATCTTGAAAAAGAGAACCAATCACTTGTTAAAACTCGTGAAGCCTCTTTTGGAAAGATGAAAGAAGAAGGCAAAAAGTCCCTGGATATTAAAAAGAAAGAAAACAAATCTCTTTATGAGACCTTGCAGCGAGAAGGTGACCAAGAGGTCCAACAGTTTCGCGCGAAGCTTGAACCGAAAATAGATGGCGCCATTGCGGCGGCTTCGGGATATTTTTTGAACGAACTCCTTTAAACGCATGGCTAAAGTTTTGCTCCAAAAGATTCGACTGACTGGCTTGCGGAAGCATTATAAGCTTCTGATGCAAGAGTTGCATCGTAAAGGTGTTATGGAGATTGTTGAGACACCAGAACTTATTGAGCATTCCTTGCAGCGACACGAAGACCACTTTGGTGTCTTTGATTTGGCGCGTATTGATTTTGCGATTCGTTTGCTTTCACCGTATGCACTTCCTGGGAAAAAACTGGAAAGTCTTTTGTCTGGGGGAAAACTTGTCTGTGAAGAATCAGAAGCCAAAAATAGATTAAAAGAATTCTCTCCTCGAGCGGAAGCGCTTTTGGATTCTTGTGAAAAATCAGAAGAAATTCTGGTGAAAACAGAGAATGAACAACAAAAAATAGAACGTCGTAGAGCCTTGCTCGTCCCTTATAAAAGCCTTTTGGTTGGATGGGGAAGTGCTTTGGAGACGGATCAGACGATTACATGGATTGGATCGCTTGCGGGAAGCAATGTCGGAGAATGTATTGAAAAGCTCGCTTTGATCTCGCATTTAGTGGATATCAAAATTTTGTCACAGGCTTCTGATCGCATGTTTGTTCGTGTGACAGCACTTAAGTCGTTGGAAGAAGAAATTAGCCGACTCTTTTCTGAGTATAGTTTTTCTGAGGTAGAATGGTCTTGTGAAGAATCCGACGAAGAAGGACGGTCTGTCTCGGCTCTTTTAAAGGATTTGAATCAGCAAGAGATGGCCTGCAAGAAGCGTCACGAGGAGGCTTCGGTGCAGCTTCGTGGAATGGCTTCCGAGGTTGAGAATTTCAAAATTCTTTACGATTACAATTCTTGGAGAAAACGTAAAAACGATCTTCAGTATAAAATTTTTCAGTCAGAATATCTTTTCGCTTTCGAGGCTTGGATGCCAGAAAAGGCTGTTTCAAGTTTGGTAGAATGGACCGAAAATATTTTTGTGGGAGAGGTTGTCTTGGATCGCATTGAAGCGAAAGAGGGAGAAGAGGCACCCACACTGCTACAAAATGGCGCTTTTAGTAAGCCGTTTGAAATGATTACGGAAATGTACGGAATTCCTGGTGCAAAAGATATTGATCCGACGCCGGCTCTTTCTCCTTTCTTTTTCATATTTTTTGGACTTTGTTTGTCTGATGTAGGATATGGAGGATTGTTGACGTTGATTATGGGTATTGCTTTGATTTTTGGAAAATTCCCATCGAATTTAAGAAATTCTTTTCGGGCGATGTTGTACTGTGGTATTGCAACGATCATTGGAGGCGTCCTTTTGGGCGGCTACTTTGGAATGGAGGCGTCGAAGGCGCCTGGATTCATGACAACCGTTACTGAGACAGCAGGCGTAAGTACGGTACTCTTTAAGGGACAGGTTTTGAATCCCATGGAAGGCGATGGTCCCATGACCTTTCTTGCCTTAGCTTTGGGGCTGGGAATGATTCAATTGCTCTTCGGAGTTTTCTTGGAAATTGTGAGACTCTGGAAAAATGGTCAGAAGCTGGACGCTCTTTGTGATCCAGGCGCTTGGCTTTTCTTTTTGATAGCTTTGGTGGGATTTGCACTGGCTGCGCCTTTGGGCTTGTCCGCGGCTCTCATGGGAAAATTGGCCATTGCGGGGGCTGTGATTTTGGTTCTGACTCAGGGACGAAGCCAGAAAAACTGGTTTTTGAAGCCGGTCATGGGCGTTTTGGGCTTGTACAATATTACCGCGTATCTTTCTGATATTTTGAGTTACTCTCGTATTATGGCCTTGGGGCTTGCAACGGGAGTGATTGGCATGGCCATGAATCTTACGGCCAGTGTGTTGGGAGGGCTTATGCCTCATCCTGTTTTGGGCTTCATTGTAGCGGTATTGATTCTGCTCTTTGGACATTCATTGAATTTCTTCCTCTCTCTTTTGGGAGCGTTCGTTCATTCTGGACGCCTTCAGTTTATCGAGTTCTTCGGTAAATTTTATGAAGGGAGTGGTAAGAAATTTTCTCCGTTTATGCGGGCGAAGAAGTATCTCTTCTTCAATTCATCTTCGTAATTTTATTTTTTTATTCTTTTTATTATGTTTGAGTCAGGTCTCGTTCTCACCGTCGTTGGTGCTGCTTTTGCAGCGGTCTTCGGAGGACTCGGTTCTTGTATTGGTGTTGGTACCGCAGGAACTAAAGCAGCAGGTGTTTTAGCAGAGCGCCCAGAGGTGTTCGGAAAACTATTGCTTATTACAGCCCTTCCCGGTTCACAGGGAGTTTACGGCCTTTTGGTCGCTATTTTGATCCTTATGAAGGCGAACCTTTTGGGCGGACCTGCAGCGGATGTATCTTTTGAGGCTGGAGCATTGCTTCTCTTTGCCGGTGTTATCATGGGATTGTCAGGTCTCTTTTCTGGTTGGTTCCAGGGAAAAGTAGCCGCAGGTGCTGTTGGTGCGATTGGTCGTGATGAGAGTGTTTCTGGTAAAGGTCTTGTTTTGGCCGTTATTATCGAAACCTATGCTATTTTCGGTCTTTTGGCAGCCTTCTTTATTTGGTTGTCTGTTGAGGTCGGAGCTCCAGTGTTCGGCGCGTAAGTTCTTCTTTCTTAAATTTTTTTATTATGGCTTTGCAAGAAATTCTGCAAAAAATTCTCGATGAAGCAGCGGGTGTTGTTTCAGAGATTGAATCTGAAACGGAAAACAAAAAAAAGGCGCTTTGTGTTGCCTCCCAAGCTCAAGAGAAACTTGAACAAGAGCAATGGACCGCAAAGATGGATCGAGCGGTTGAAACTTTGGAAACGAAAACCAGGACGATGGCTCGTCGAGAACAATCTCGAAAACTTCTTACGGTGAAGCAAGAGGTTCTTGATCAGGCTTTGTCTGGTTTGGAGCAGTCTTTGAAAGCTTTGGATGATACGGCCTATGGGGCTTTGTTAGACAAACTGTTCGCTCCTTTTGCCCAGGATTCTGGAAAGATTTTTGTGTCGAAGGATCGTTTGGCGGTGACTCAAAAGCATGCACCCAAGGGGTGCGATGTGATTGAGGATGATACGATTTCTGGAGGATTTCGTGCCAAGATCGGAGGTGCTGGAATTGACAACAGTCTTCAAAACCTTCTTTTTTCTGAGCATAAATTATCGTTGGTTACTTATCTGGCAGACTCACTCAACCTTGTCTAGACTATGACTTCTCTTCTCTTTGTAAACGGTCAGGTGCGTGCGTTGGAGCATAAATTGCTCGACGTGAATCGTCTGGATCGTATGATCGGAGCTTCCTCACCGGAAGACGCTTTTCGTGTCTTGGTGGAGCTTCAGTATGCGGAGTATTTTGATGACTCTGTGCAGGCACAGGATTTTGCAAAAATTATTACGCAGGGATTGGAAGAGACGAAGAAGCTTTTAATAGAGGGGACCGGAAATCATCCAGGTTTGGGCATGTTGTGGTATGAATTCGATCTCAATAATATTAAGAGGGCTTTGAAATTAAAGCATTTGGAAGCGGCAGAATCATTGGGGAAATTTTCTGAGAAAGAAGGATTTTCTTCTCTTGGAAATATTACGGCTGAAGATCTTGATTCGGCGGTGTTTCATCAGCGGTTCGCTGATGATTTCCCCGAAGAATTTATTGAAATTATTAAAAACACAGAATCGCTTTTAGCGACGAAGAAGCATTTTCGTTTTGTAGAATTTGCGTGTGATCAAGCTTATTTTGATCTTTTGTCTCGTATTTTCTCCGGTATCAAAGATCCTTTCTTGGATGATCTTTTGGCCCTGAAAGCGGATATGACGAATCTTCGTATGATGGCGAGAAGCTTATTGGTGATAGAAGAACCTCTCGAAGAGGCGGCTTTCTTGTCGTATGGACGCTTGGATTGGTCGGAGGTTCATCAGATTGAAACTTTTGCTGATTTCGTAGGCTTGGTAAAACGAACTTCTTTTTGGGCACTTTCGGGTCAAATTGAGGCTGATAAATCACCCGAAGAGAATATCCATGCTTTAGAAAAAGCATTGGATCATCAGTATCATCAATTTATTCGTCAGGCTCAGGAGGGAGAGACGGATTCTTTAGCGGTCGCTATTCATTACATTGAACGACGTTTGCAGAATGCTCGTCTTTTAAAATTTGTGATGTTTGCGAAGTTTCACGGATTGGATCCGAAAGTTATTTATAAAACTCTTGAGCAATTTTAAACCATGAGTGATCAATCTTTTAAGTTGGCGGTGATTGGAAATGAAAGTTCGGTGCTCATCTTTCGAGCATTGGGAACAGAAGTGTTTTCTGTTTTTTCAGATGAAGAAGCCCGCAATGTTGTTGTGGATCTTATGGGGCGTCATCGAGGAGATGAGGCACAAACCGCTGAGTATGCCGTTATTTTTGTTGAAGAAACCTATTACAAGACGCTCCCGGAAGATCTTCTGGAGCGCTTGGCCAAAAAATCTTTACCGGCAGTGATCCCGGTTCCATCTCCTGATTCAAAGGGAGGAAAGGATAGTTTCTCCGTCAAACGACTTTCTAAAATTGTTGAGAGAGCGATTGGAAGTGATATCTTAAGTTAATAATTTATTTTTTTTATGTCCGAACAAACCCCCGTTATCGTTAAAGTTTCTGGTCCCCTGGTCGTGGCCAATAATATGAAAGAGGCCAAAATGTACGAAGTTGTCCGTGTGGGAGAAGAAGGCCTTGTGGGCGAAGTGATTCGTCTTGAGGATGGACATGCTTCCATTCAGGTCTACGAAGAAACGGCGGGTATTGGGCCGGGAGAAAAAGTGGTTCTTACCGGACAGACCTTGTCGGTTGAACTTGGACCCGGACTTCTTGAGTCTATTTACGATGGGATTCAGCGCCCTTTGGCGACGTTGGAAGAAAAATCTGGACACTATTTGGCACGAGGAGTCGAAGCTGATGGATTGGACCAAAATAAAAAATGGGATTTTGTTTCATCGGTCAGTGTTGGTGATAGGGTGAGTGAAGGAGATGTCTTGGGAACGGTTCAGGAAACGACGTTGATTTTGCATAAAGTCATGGTGCCCGTGGGTATTGTGAATGCGAACGTAGAAAAAATTGAATCCGGACATTTTAATGTGACGGAAATGATTGCGAGACTGAAAGATGAGGCAGGAAAAGTGCATGATGTTTCTATGCGACAGTTCTGG
Organism: Patescibacteria group bacterium UBA4473; assembly: GCA_002389285.1. Classification (GTDB taxonomy): domain Bacteria; phylum Patescibacteriota; class Gracilibacteria; order UBA4473; family UBA4473; genus UBA4473. The sequence goes on along the minus strand of DGOF01000041.1, from coordinate 55,071 downwards.
CCCATTCGTATTGCTCGAAAAATGGCACAAAAAAGAGTTCCAGATCTGCCTCTTAAAACAGGATGTCGTTCTATTGATTCATTCTTTCCTCTTGTAAAAGGAGGTGCGGCTTGTATTCCTGGACCGTTTGGTTCTGGAAAAACAGTGACGCAGCAGACTTTGGCAAAATATTGTGATGCGCAGGTGATTGTGTATATCGGATGTGGTGAGCGTGGAAATGAAATGACGGAAGTGTTGAATGAATTTCCTCACTTGATCGATCCAAACTCAGGCGACCCCCTTATGCGTCGAACGATCATGATCGCTAACACATCTAATATGCCCGTAGCGGCTCGTGAAGCTTCGGTTTATACAGGAATCACCATTGCTGAGTTTTATCGAGACATGGGATACAACGTGGCGCTTATGGCAGATTCTACGTCACGATGGGCTGAAGCCATGCGTGAGATCTCAGGACGTCTTGAGGAAATGCCGGGGGAAGAAGGATATCCAGCCTATTTAGGATCAAAAACAGCGGAGTTCTACGAACGTGCTGGCGCGGTGGATTGTCTTGGATCGGATGACCGACAAGGTTCGCTTACGGTGATCGGAGCGGTTTCTCCTCCAGGAGGAGACCTTTCCGAACCGGTGAGTCAGAACACGCTGCGTGTGACGAAGACCTACTGGGGACTGGATGCGAAGCTTGCTTACCAGCGTCACTTTCCGGCCATTAACTGGTTGAAAAGTTACTCTCTCTATACGCCAAATATTGAGCGTTACATGAAAGAAAATGTTGCGGCTGATTACTGGGAAGTGCGGGCTTTGGCCATGACGCTTTTGCAGGAAGAATCTAAATTAGAAGAGATCGTGCGATTGGTGGGACCGGATGCCTTGAGCTTCCGAGAACGATTGGTGCTTTTGACTTCAAAAGCGATTCGAGAGGACTTCCTCTACCAGGATTCGTTTAATCCTGATGATGCGTACACCAGTCTTGATAAGCAGTATCATATGCTTAAGACTATCGGAACTTTGTATAACACGGCTTTAGATGCTTTGGCTGATCGAGAAGAATTTGATTTCAGTAAGCTTGAAGAACTTTCTGTGATTCAAAAAATCGCTCGTATGAAAGAATTCAAAAACGAAGAAATTGATAAATTCGAAGCCTTGCAGAGAGAAGTGGCGACGGAGGTTGCGGGGCTGTAGTTGTCAGAACCAGGATTTACTAGATGAAGAAGATTAGCTTGATGTAAAAAAAAAGACCTCGCGGTGGCGAGGTATTTTTTTGTATTTGAATTAATTTGTTCCTCGAAACAGATCTAGGACCAATCTGCTGCCGAACAGGTGCGAGGTTCTCCGTTTGAAGTAAAGGAGACGACGTATTCTGGACTTGTTTGTTCATCAATCGTTACAAAGAATCCACCACGGAGCGCTTGTGGATCTGCGGTGAAGGTTACGGTTCCTTCGTGACCGTCTAGAAGCGGCATTTGTTCGATCAGGGTTTGATCGTCTAGTCTGGTTGTATGCTTGAGTATTGCCAAGGCTGTGTTGACGTTCTGGGGCGCCGTTGGGAGTGGGCTTCGCGTTTCTGTTTTTGAATGAACGGCTCTTTGGAATAAAAGAGGTTCTCCGTTTGACCGAAAGGAGACGATATATTCTGAACCGGTCTTTCCTTCAAGGGTTACAACGAATCCACCACGGAGCGCTTGTGGATCTGCGGTGAAGGTTACGGTTCCTTCGTGACCGTTTAGAAGCGGCATTTTTTGAAGCAATGTTTGATCGGTGAGTCCGGTGGCATCACTGATTTCTACTAAGGCATCGTTGACGCTCAGGGGATTTGTCGGAAATTTCTTGAGAGTTTCCATAAATATAAGTTATTAATAAGTAATATTTATTTTTATAATACTTTTTTTTAGATCATGTCAACCATGTCTTGAAACAATTTCTGAAACTTTGTGTAGGCGTTCGATTGGCTGAAGTGGCTGGCGTTGGGGATGATGTTGAGAGGGCTTTGTAGGTTCTGTGACAATTCTTCGGCTTTGGTGAGTGATATGTAAGGATCGTTATCTGACTGATAGAGTGAGAATTTTCTACAGTGTGCGCGAATGTTTTCCCAGTGAATCCCGCGACAAAAAAACACGCAGGGATTTGAAAATTTAGATCTTCTAAAATTGATAAAATAAAAGCCGGACCGAGGCTGTGTCCGACCAAGATACTTTGCTCGTCTATTTTTGAAAGATAAGGCGCGAAGGCTTTTTTCCAGCTTTCCAGGCTTTGATTTTCAGGCGTGGGAAATGTGGGCGTAAAAACAGTCCAGCCTGATGCTTCGAGCTGTTGTTTTAACCAGGGAAACCAGTTTTCTTCTGGATGACCGTAGGCTCCGTGGATGAGGAAAACTTTCATAGGGATAGTATACTCGTATCTTAAATTTAGATTAAAAATTTTGAAAATACCTACATTCTTTTATGTTGAGTGATGGTGAAATGAAATTTCAAGATACGATCTCTAGAGCAATGTCTTTTATCAAAAGACAGTATCCCCAATCTAAAAATGGGGCTTATTACATTACATTGAGGAATGGGCGAAAAGTTTTTTTGGATAAATTTATTAAAAAATATGGAATCGATGGAATGGGGACTCGATATAAAAAAAATGATGTTATGAGAAGGATCAAATTGGTAGAATTTTTTGGTTTCTTTATGCAATTAGATCTCACTCCAGGGAAACATAAAAATGCGCTTTTATTGGAAAGTGAGTTTTATCGAATGGTTATTCTTGAAAAGAAAGATAATCGGGGGAGTAAATATCAACTTCTTAGTTTTTATGATCTATAAAGAATCCCCATCTGTGTAGAGTCTTGCATCTACAGTGAGCAATGAGGATCTAAGGGTTCCCAGTTGGAACAAAGGGATGCTATGATTTTTTTAATAGGAAGTCAATGATTTAATCACATCTTCATATTCTTCAGAATCGCTAAGGCTTCGTGGTTGGTTTTGAGGAATTCGATGGAGTCGAATTCGGCAGGGGCGGCCCAGCGGAGTTCTTGTTTTTCGAGGGCTTCGGGTTCTCCGCGTTGGATCTGGCAGCGGTGAAATTTGAGCAGGAGTTGGATCTTGTCGAAGTCCCAGAGCTTTTCGAAAAAGGCCGGTCGGACGGAGACATCAATGCCGATTTCTTCTTTAATTTCTCTTTTTACACAGGCGCGGATGTCTTCGCCTTTTTCTCGTTTACCGCCGGGGAATTCCCAGTTGCCGGTAAAGCTTTTGCCTTCGGGTCGGGTCTGAATCAAGTATTTTCCATCTTTCCAAATACAGGCGATGCCGACTTCAATCACATGTTTTCGGCGTTTTTTATTTTTTGTACTTTTTGATTTCGGTTTGCTTTTTCGTTTGGGCAAAAATTTTTCAGAAAGTTCTTTTGTGAAAAAAATGCCGAGATCACCAGGAATGGTTTCTCCTGAGCGCAAAGCGGTTGCGAGATCCATCATAGCATTATTCCAATCGCGGCCAGAGGAGGCGGCTTCTACGAGCTCGTGGGCTATTTCTTTCGTGTCTTTGTTGGGCCACAGCGTTTCAACTATTTTTGAAATATTGGTATCGATGGCGGGAACTTTGTGATCTAAGGCAAAGGCGCGAATAGCGGTGGCGGTATAAGCGCCGATTCCGGGTAATGCCTCAAGGGCTTCTTGGGTTTGGGGCAAAATACCGGCATGTTTTTGCATGAGGACTTTGGCGGCTTTTAATACATTTTTTCCGCGTCGATAATAGCCCAGTCCGTCCCATACGGGATAGACGTCTTCCCAAGAAGCTTCTGATAAAGCTTCGAGCGTTGGGAACGCTTCCAAAAAACGAGGATAAAAGTGCTCAGCGACGCGTGGGACCTGGGTTTGTTGGAGCATAATTTCTGAGATCCAAATCACATACGGATCTTCTGTTTTGCGCCAGGGAAGGTCTCGACCATTGGTGGTATACCACGCGAGTAAGCACTGAGTGAAGTGCTGTGGGTCAATCATTGTCAGATTGTTTATACCACAGTTTTTCTTCTGGAGCTAATTAGGTGGGTATTTCTATTTGAAGAGTTGTTCCTTTGTTTTTTTCGCTTTGAGTGACTTCAATAGTTCCTCCGTGAGCCTGAATAATATGCTGTGTGATAGCAAGGCCTACACCGGTTCCAGATTCGACTTGGTTTCGACTTTTTGAAACGACAAAAAGCATGTCAAAAATAGATTTTTGGTGTTCTGGAGCAATCCCGATTCCATTATCTTGAAATTTCATGATTATTTTTTGTTTTTCTTTGGTCACCGTAATATGAAGTCTTGATTCTTCTGTATTGAAAAAAGCAGCATTATTTATAATTTCTTTCCAGGCTTTTCGCATGAGTGGAACATCGACTTTTATTTTTTGAGTTAGATTTTTTGGATAGTGAATGCAAAGATTTTTAGGCGGATGAATGTTTTTTATAAATGCTTCGAGGGTGATAATTTCTGTTTGAATCGTGAGGGGCTCGGTTTCGAGTTGCCAGGCCTCAAAAATACGATCCATTTTTGTCCCGAGTTCTTGGGCAGCAGAGAGAGATTCTTCTAAAAAGAGCTTGTTATCGCCGTCTATTTTTTCCCATTCGATGAGTTGTGGGAGGGCTTTTATGTTTACCAAAGGTGTCTTGAGTTCATGCCGCAAAGATTGCCAAAAGTGGGATTTTTTTTTTGTTTGAGAACCCGTTGTTGAGAGCATAGAGAAAAAGGCTTGGCGTTAAAAAAAAAGACGTCAAAGTATTGATCGGCGTTAGTTTAAACGATGTCCAGGGAAAAGATCAACTGTTTTTTTCACTTAAAATGTAGCCCTGTCCATGAACGGTGTGAATGAGTTCTTTGCCGGATGAAGCCTGTCTTAATTTTGTGCGAAGGGACCCCATATGAACATCAACCGTGTTAGAATATTGTGTGTTTTGTTGATCGTTCCAAACAGTGCTGATGATTTTTTTTCGAGAGATAACGGTTTCGGGGGATTTTATCAGTTCGACTAAAATTCCTAACTCTTTTTTGGAGAGGGCAACCTCTGTTGATCCCATACGAACTTGCATCAGAGAGAGGTCGAGACTGAGCGTTCCATACGTAAAAATATTACTGCGCTGCGTAGAAGGTCGTCGGAGGAGTGCTTTTATACGCGCTAATATTTCATCAAGATCAAATTCCTTTACGACATAATCATCGGCGCCAAGATTGAGGGCGCTGACTTTGTCTTCAAGGCTTTCGAGACAAGAGACGACTAAGATAGGAGTTGTTACGTTTTTTTTTCGAAGGGTTTCTATTACTTGAAATCCTGATTTTTTGGGCAGCATCAGATCGAGCAATATGATGTCATAGTCATTGTTTTTTGCTTTTTTTATCGCTTCAGTGCCATCAATGGCCTCACTGACTGTGAAGTTTTGGCGAGAAAGATATTTAGAAAGAACCATTCGCACGCGCGGCTCATCTTCGACGACCAGAATATGCATGGGACAAAATTAATTTATTTTACGAGAGAAATCAACGGAAGTGTGAAAACGAATTCCGTCCAATGAGCTCCGTCGCTTTTAGCTTCAATTTGGCCGTTGTGTTGCTCAATAATACGTTGAGCTATGGAGAGCCCAAGTCCCGTTCCGGGAAGATCCGAGTCTCCGCGAAAGAAGGGTTTGAATATGTCTTTGCTTTGAGAAGGGGCGAGAAAAGAGCCTTCGTTTTTTATAGAAAGGAGTATTTTCTTTTTTTCAATGGTGAGGTTGATTTCAACGGAATGTCCTTGGCTGTAGGAGAGGGCATTTTCGAGGACGGCACGGAAAGCTTCTGAGAAAGAAGCTTCATTGATTTCTGCGATGATAATTTCTTTCGGAATATGAATCTGGACGCGGGACTGATCTTTTGCGGGAAGGGCTTTCTGGATGATGCGTTGAAGTGCTTTTCCAAAATCAATAGATTGGGGTGGTGCGATGTCTTGACTCATTTGTCCCGAACGGGAAAAAGACAGCGCTCCAGAGAGGAGTGATGATAGATGTTGCATCTCTTCTTGTATTTCTTCTTTTTTCTGCGGATCGGGATCTTCCAAAAGTTCCTGCATTCGGTAGGCAATGAGGTTCAATGAGGTTTTCATTTGATGACCCGCTGAGCGCCAAAAGACGTCAGGGCCATTGTTTTTAAGAGAAGGATCGGAGGAAGAAGGAAGCACGGAGAGTCTTTTAACAGTACTTTTTTCAAATATATCCTTAAATTTCATAATCGCAAATATTTAATATAAATTTAATATTTGCGATAAGTGGCTTAATTTAGGCCTTGTATGCTATTGACTTTTCCCTATTCTTGCAAGGTCGTCGGAAAAAGGTTTGCTTTCGGGGAGATTTTTTACGGCTTTATCAAGAAACACTTGCAAGCGGCCTTCCCATGTTGGACGAAGATCAATGGAGGGTTCTCGACGGAGTTCAAAGAGGACGAGTGTTGCCATATTGAAATATTTAATGGCTCTGAGTCGTGCACTATCAGGGATGTTCTCGGTTTCAATAATATTTATCCATATGATTTTTTGGATATCTTCATGAGCGGCTTTTGTATCGACCAGAAGGTCTCGGGTGGTCATAAGTCGGAGTTCTTGTTCGTCCATAAGTGCCGCTGCGTCTGTGGCCGCAAAGATTCGTTCATAAATTTCGGTGGTTCTCAGGACAAATCCTCGCGTGGCAAAATCAAAAGGCTTTTCTTCTTTGACCGCGGTAATGCTCTGGGCTACGACATAGGGTTTAACAAACCATGGCTGTGTTGCATCACCGGGTTTCTGGGGGCTTTCGGTTGGAACTTTAAATGCCAGACTGAGCATCTTTATATATTCGGCATGGGTGAGATATTGGTTGGATTCGGGAGCCGCTTTTATGATTCCTCGAGCGATGGCCTCGTTATTTGTGGGAGGGGCACCCAGTGCTTTGAGCAAAAACAAGATGGCATGTTGTTTTAAAATTCCGTCATCAAGACGGGCTTGTCCTTCCATGCCATTGAAGATGCCTTGGGCATGATATTTGGTAAGGGCTTTATAGGCCGGGTGGTTCTCTACGACGTCTTTAAAAGGAACCCCTGCGAGGGTTAATGAAGGCAGAAGAAGTGTGCCTATGATCAAGACTCGGAAGCGTTGGTGAAATGTTTGCATGGAGAAAAAAGATAAGATTCACGTTGCTTTCTAGGGCATGAGATTTCTTTTGGCAAACAAAAGGACTTGCGTGATTCTTCTGGATTTGGTAAAATGTTTAGATTTAATGAAAATTTAATATTTAACACAATGATTTATCACCTCCTGAAAATTATGTTTTCAAAAGGCTGGGGATCTCTTTGTGTCGGATTATTATTTTCGATGGTTTCTGTTCATGCACAGGAAGTAGGAACGGAATTAGAACTTTCAGAATATGTTCTTCCCGCGTCTTTGTCTTATGATGTGAGTGATTATGAAGAACATACGAGTTGGGTTGTGGGAGATCAATCTGCGCTTTTAGGTTCTTGGGAGGCGCTTTCAGATTATGAAGATAATACTTCTTGGGTACTTCCTTCTTTTTTAGATCCGGTGACTTCGACAGAAGAAGTTGTTGTAGAGGAGCCGGTAGTGGTGCCTCCTTCACAGACAATATTGGGAACTTCGGGAGGATCTTCTGACAAGGTCCCGGGAGACTTGTTAGTTTATCGTGGATCGCGGCGGCCATCAGTATCTTCTGAAAAAGTTGTTATGGAGCCGAAGCCTTCGGCGCCGATTCTTTCGGAACCTGTTTTGGTCGTAACGCCTCCGGTGATAAATCCTTTGCCAAAAATAATCCCACGAGAAGTTGCTTCGGCTCCAAAGATTCAAAAGATTCAAAAACAGAAATCTAAACCGGTGGTTCGATCCGTTCCGCGATTGTCGAAGAAGTCCTCATCTTCTTCGGATGTTCAGGAAACGATTCTTTCGATTCGTAACATGTTGAATCAGCTTGAAGATCGTGTGGAAGCGGATCAGCGAGATCGCAAAGAAGGGCTCTTGAAATTAAAGACTTTATCATTAGCGTCTTCAGCGCCTCATGATTCACGATCGCTTGAAACCTACCTTACGAGTTGGGAAAATCTTGATTTGGAAATTGCTCATTATCAAAAAAAACAAAAACAAGTTCAGGTGTTGAGTGCCTTGTTTGGCTTTCTGATGGTTGTGTTTTTTATGGTTGGTTTTTATTTCACTCTTTCCGAAGAGGAATTCTTCGTCGATTTTTATGATCGCCGAGTTCGTCCTTTGTTTTTTTCTTCTTGATGAAAAAAAGTTTTTTCATTTTCATTTTTCTTTTTATGTTCGCAATTATCCAGACGCCTCAACCCGCACAAGCCTTGACAAATCCACAATACTTTGTCATGAGGGGGCGTGTAATTGATAAGGATCTGCGTCCTCGCCATGGATTTTTTGATATGCGAGTAAGCTTATGGACGGATGCGGATGCGAATGCTTTTGATCCGCAAGATGTTTCGAAAGCTTTCTGGACCGAAGTTCATTCGGTGGACACAGGGTCCGGTGGAAATTTTGAAATTCGTGTTGGGACGCAAAACGCGCTTCCGGTTCCCTTTAATTTTGATACGTATCAGTATCTTCAGTTAGATGCGCGCCCGGCATTGGAGTTAGATTATACAATATTAGACCCTCAACCAGAGAATCCTATTGTCGATCGGATTCATTTGGTGACGCTTCCTTTTCGAGGCGATAACTCTGGATCCGCCAATGTTCCGACTTTGAATGAAGATGGAGAGATTTCAGAATCTGTTCTTCCGGGAAGTGTGAAGACATTACTTTCTTCTTTGGAAGAGCGAATGGAAACGGTTGAGGCGAAAATCGAAGATTCTTCTTGGAAACATCCGGTGGCAACGTCAGAAGATCTTGATCTAGAAAATGCGCAGGTGGGAGAGGTTCGTTATGTGGTATCCGATCAGGATTTGCGGGTTTTTAATGGAGATTCTTGGAATTCTGTTCAATCGGCATCTAGCGCGACAGCCCCGGCTCCTGTGCCGACTCAAGGATCTTACAGCTATCGTTCGTTGCTTTTGGTTCACAAACAGGGAACGGGGACACCCGGTCTTTTTTATTGGGATTCGACCAACAAAGAATATTACGTGGGGATGAAGGATGGATCTCTTCGATCTCTCTTTGGGGATCATGAGTTGCCCGGAAGATTTCAGGATAATTCTTGGGTTGATCTTCGATATGCGCGTTTGAAAGATCTCAAGATCGAACGGACTTCTGGGGTAACTTTTCATCAGGATTCTCTTCACGGTCTTCGCATAAAAACATCGGGGAAAAAACGTTGGGACTATGGTTTGTCTTTTCCTCGGGGGTTATTCAATCCTCGTGAACATAGTACTTTTGAATTTGTGGTTTATACCGGCAATATGAAGGGTCACATGATGTTCGGACTCGCGGATGAGAGTTTCGAACTTCAGAATCAAAAAACACAGACCTTTCAGGGCGTTCGTACAGGATTATTTTTGAAAGGAGAAAATATTGATAATAAACTTTTTGGTCATTCTGAGGATGGTTCGGAATGGTATGACCTTTATCAGCGAACCGAACCGTGGCGTGCAGAAACTTTTTACCGCGTCAAAATTCGTCCAACGAAGGATCGATCTAGTCAGCAATGGCTTATTGATGAAGTTGATGCGGATGATTGGGACCAGTCTATCCGGACGCTTGTGGACTTTACCTCTGATTATTCTCTTGGCACTGATGGGCTCAAACCTTTTTGGGCACTGCAGGGCTCGTCTGATTATTTTTTATCAGGCTTTAGAACTTACTAATGCTTCATTTTATCCCTTATCCACTGCCACCATGACGAGATAAAAATAGAGTTAACCGGCTCTATAAATAGGATTTATGGGTCTTTAATTACTCTACATTAATTTTTCATTAATTTATCATGTATTTATTGACTTAAATTGGGCCATCCTTTAATCGGTTATATCTGCCTAAGCGTTCATAATTTTATTTTTTTACACACCCAAACAAACATGAAAATGTTTTCAACCCGGTTTCACGGGGGGGTCTTGGCAGCGATGCTCATTACGAGCTTCATTGCCACACCTCTCCAGGCTGAAGCAGCGGTAGCAACAACAGTTCCCTTTCGAGGGCGATTGTTGACGAGTGCAACCACGGCGGCAGCTAATCAAAGTTTTTCTATTCGTTTCTCTATTTGGGCTGATGCAGATTTTTCTGCGGGTTCGGATGTTGATGGAAGTGGCGCGCTCGTGGGCTCGGCGTGGCAGGAAGTGACTTCGATCACAACAGATGCACAAGGATTTTTTACGGCTGAAGTCGGAAGTGTTACAACGCTTCCAAACTTTGATTTCAGTACGCATCGTTTCCTTCAGGCAGAAGTAAAAGCTACTTCGGCGGCTGATACGGCTTATTTTGTCTTAGATACTTTGCCGACGAATGCTTCTGTTGACCGAAAATCTCTTTCGGCTACTCCGTATGCATTGAATGCTTCTCGTTTGGAAGGAAAGTCTCTTGGTTTTGATGCCGGAGAAATTCCTTATCTTGATGAGGACGGAAAATTTGATCGTTCCCTTATCACGGACGACAGCTGGCTTGACCCAGTAGCAGACCTTACGGCTATGAATGCGATTGCTTCTCCAGCCGCTGGAGATGTTACGTTTGTGTTTTCAGAAGGACGTATCTACACCTATTCAGGTTCCGCTTGGGCCAAAACAGGGGGTGATCTTGATTCTTCTGTAGCGGCTCTTGATACGCGATTGACGACAGCCGAAAGTGACATCGCACAGGCGATTGTTGATATTGCTTCTAACTTGGCGGCTATTGCGGCCAATGACGGAGATATCGCTACGAATATTTCAAATATCTCTTCGAATTTGGCGGCTATTGGGTCTAATGACACAGATATTGCTACGAATGTTTCAAATATTGCTTCTAACTTGGCAGCGATCCAGGCTAATGATGGTGATATCGCTACGAATATAGCAGCTATTGCTTCTAATTTAGCAGCGATTCAAGCGAACGACGCAGAAATTGCGGCGAACGTAGCGGCTATTGCAGCCAATGATACGGATATCGCAGCCAACTTGGCAGCGATCGGAGCTGAAACAGCGGCTCGAAGTGCTGCTGATGCGGTTTTGCAGGCTGATATTGATCAGAATGAATCTGATGCTGATGCAGCAATTGCAGCAGAAACAGCGGCTCGAAGTACGGCTATTACCGCGGAAGCGGAAGCACGTGCGGCCGCTATTGCAGCTTTGGATGCGGATACTTACTCCCAGACAGAAGTTGATACTTTGGTTTCCAGTGCTATTCAGGGCTTGAGTTGGAAATCTCCAGTTGCTACGGTTTCAGCGCTTAGCACAACGTATGCTTCTCCTATCTCTGGAGATACGGTGTACGTGACCGGAACGGGAGAAATCTATACGTATGCTAATTCTGGTGACGGATGGGTTAAAACCGGTGCGGACTTCTTCCAGGACGCAAGTACGACCACCGCGGGTATTGTTCGATTGGCAGCGGATGGTGAAATTGCTGCCGGGAAAGCGGTTCAGTCTAATGACAGTCGGTTGGCACAGGTTTCAACGAATACTTCAAACATCGCTACGAATGCGGGGTTAGTTTCAACGTTGCAGGCTGATGTTGATCAAAACGAAGCGGATGCGGATGCAGCTCTTGCGGCAGAAGTAGTGGCTCGAAATGCGGCTATTGCTGTGGAAACAGCAGCCCGAGATGCAGCTGTTGCAGCTTTACAGGCTGATGTTGATCAAAACGAAGCTGATGCAGACACGGCTATTGCCGCGAATGTCACTTCGATTAACAACATGCAGAATCTTTTCTCTGCGGGATTTGATGTTTTCATCCTTCCGTAAGTTTAGTTTTGAATTTGTTTTTTCCAACACCTCATCCCTTCGGGGATGGGGTGTTTTGGAAGCAGGATTCGTGATCCCCCTACTGGTGTTTTCGGTTGGGAAGGAAGTACAAGAGGTCTCGTCGGAGGGCGTTGGCGGTAATTTCTACTCCGGCGCCTTCAGTGGTGATATCGATGTTTCGTATGGAGGATTGAATTTGGATCATGTTCTTCGTGCCCTGTAGTTGACCTAAGGGCGATGTTTTTTTGACGGGTTTGAATTGGACCTTGAGGCCGGCTTCTGGATGATTAAAATCATATTCGGCCACATAGCGTAAAACGTTCCCTTCGTCCTCGGCCTTTTTAACTTGTTGAGAGATGTTTTCATCTTCTTTTTTGAGAGACTCTAAAAATTCATCACTGTCGGTTATGTCTCCATAGGAAGCGGGAATCATCGGGGTGATAGAGAGTTGTTCCTTGGTTACAGGTAGGCCTGAGGTCCGGACCAGGATCAAAAGTTTTCGTGCGACATCGAGGCCATTGAGATCATCCCAGGGATGGGGTTCGGTGAATTTTTTTTCTTTGGCTTCCCGGACAATTTCTGAGAATTTTCTATTTTTTTGGAGCTCACTGGTGATGTATCCAAGTGTTCCCGAAAAACATCCCTGAAGGGTGTGTAGTTTGTTTTGGGTATCGAGTGCGTCTTGCACAAAAGGAATGGCGTCGCCACCTGCCATAACCGAAGCATTGAACCGGTAGAGGCTCCGATTTTCAGTGAGTGCTTGAAAATCTTCGTAGGTAAAAAGAGAAATCGGATTTTTATTCGCGGTTACTAATTTTTGTTGGTTACTTACAACAAGTCTGTGAAGTCCAAGCATTGTATCGGAGGCGTCGGCCGTCGCGTCTACAAAAACAATATCGTCCTTGAGTCCCAGTGAGCAAATGTTGTTATAGACATTTTGGAGAGGATCTTCTGTTGTGTGTGGTGTGGCCGTTGTTTGAAATGTCGTGCGATCCGTGAGTGCTTCTGGATTGGGGATGCCGGTGGGATTGATAAGAAATCCTTTGGTGTTGACCAGTCCTACGATGCGGGTGGGGTTGTCATGACCTTGATCTTCGCCATCAAGCGCGACAACTTGTTTTACCAGCTCTTTTCCCACATTTCCTGTGTGACCGAGGATGCAAATATTTTGGAAGGCCATATATAATTTATAATTACTATCCTTTACGATAAAAAACCAAGGGAATAAGTCAATTTCATTCTTGTCATTTGTCGCTTATTTATGCTATAATGAGGAGATGAATGTGAATATTGTTTTAGCGCCTGTGCATCGAGCAGAATCCTGGATGAAAGATTATCTGGGAACACTGCGGAAAACGGATGAAGCGAGCCAAGCGGTGGAACAGCTTATTCAGGGCTCTCGGCTCGAAGTTCGATTCTTTGTTATGTCGCTTCTTTCCGGACTCATGGCGGCGGTCGGTCTGTTGATTCAAGATATTGCGGTCTTGATCGGGGCGATGGTTTTGGCGCCTTTGCTCAATCCTGTTTTGGCCCTTTCGGCCGGATTATTGTTGATGCACTCTAAGCTTATCACCTATGCGATTAAAAGTTTAGCAGGAGGCATTTTGGGAGTTGTGGTTACGACGGCCTTTTTTTCCAAAATGCTTTTACTCTGGGACAAGACCGTCGATCTGACTTTTTTCCCGGAAAAATTCGCTTCGCCTGATGCGTTTTTCTTCTTTTTGGTAGCGGCTTTTATTAGTGGATTTGCGGCGATTTATTCTTGGCTTCGGCCTTTAAGTAGTTTGAACTTGGTAGGAATTGCGATTGCCGTGAGTTTGATTCCGTTCTTGAGCTTCTTGGGATTGCTCTTGGGAGCAGGTCATTATGATCTTTTGGGAACCTACAGTATTCTTTTTGGATTTAATCTTTTGAGTTTGATCTTTGGTTCTGTTCTGGCGTTTTTGCTTTTGGGATTCTCTGAAAATGATCGAAAAATTGATCATGAAATAGAAAAAGCTGCGCGGTAGTTTGATTTTTCGGCTTAAATAAGAATAATGCCTAGGCTTATTCAGCCTTTTTCTTATGTTTCGAACTCACACTTGTGGCCAACTTACAGCAAAAGATATTGATCAAACGGTAACTCTTTCTGGTTGGGTGGATACCCGACGCGATCATGGAGGGATTATTTTTGTGGATCTGCGAGATCGGTACGGGCTGACACAGATTGTGTTTGATCCAGAAGTTTCAGAGTCTGCTCATGGAGGCGGTGAAAAGATTCGTCCAGAATGGGTAATTTCTGTCACGGGAAAAGTTCAAGCGCGACGAGAAGGTATGACGAATGATAAAATGGATACCGGCGAAATCGAACTTTTTGTCGATGAGATTAAAGTTTTGAGCGAAGCGCAGACGCCGCCGTTTGAACTGGATAAAGATGATGTGCGTGAAGACTTGCGATTAGAGTATCGGTATCTTGATCTGCGACGCGAACGCATGCAGAAAAATCTCCAGCTGCGACATAATATTGTTAAAATTGTTCGTGATTACTTTGATGGACGAGACTTTTGGGATATTGAAACACCCATCTTAGTGAAAGGTACGCCGGAAGGATCCCGTGAATATCTGGTGCCCAGTCGACTGCATGCGGGAAGTTTTTACGTGTTGCCGCAGTCGCCACAACAGCTTAAACAGTTGCTTATGGTCGGAGGCATTGATAAATACTTTCAGGTGCCGCGATGCTTCCGTGATGAAGATTTGCGGGGGGATCGTCAGCCTGAGTTTACGCAGTTTGAAGTGGAGATGAGTTTTGTCGAACAAGACGATGTGATGGATAACGTTGAGATGTGTTTTCATGAATTAATGGAAAAATTGGGACAAGACCGCGAGTGGAAAAAATTCTTGGTCGACGAAAAATTTAAACGTATCACTTGGCAGGAAGCCATGGAAAAATATGGTTCGGATAAACCAGATCTTCGATTTGATCTTGAATTTGTAGATGTATCAGAAGAAGCGAAAACTTCTGGATTTGGTATTTTTGAAAAATCAGATCGTGTCTTTGCTTTGCCGGCTCCGAAAGCTCACGGCGAACTTTCTCGAAAAGATATTGATGCGTTAACGGATTTGGCACGTGAGAACGGAGCGGGCGGTCTTGCTTGGTACCGTGTGGGGGATGAATCCGGTCCGGTAGCCAAAAACTCAACACCTGAATTTCTTGAAGCTTTGAAAACTAAAACAAGTTCTGAAGACGGCGATTTGATTTTCTTTGGCGCCGGAGATTTTCTGACGGCAGTAGAACCTTTGGGCGCGGTACGAAGTGCCTTGGGAGATAAATTTGAATTAAAAAACCAGAAAGAATTTTGTTATCTGTGGGTGTATGATTTCCCGATGTATGAGGCTAAAGAAGATGGCTCTGTGCAGGCGGCGCATCATCCATTTACCCATCCGAAAGTAGAAGACATTCCTCTCTTGGATACCGATCCTATGGCCGTACGAGCCTATGCCTATGATGTGGTCATGAACGGGGTGGAATTAGGCGGCGGATCGATCCGAATCCACGATCAAAAACTGCAGCATAAGATCTTTCAAGGATTGGGATTAAACGAAGAAGAGATTCAGAAAAAATTTGGACACATGCTCAAGGCTTTTTCCTACGGATGTCCGCCGCATGGGGGCTGTGCGATGGGACTGGACCGTGTGGTCATGCTCTTCGCCGATGAGCCGAATATCCGTGAAGTCATTGCTTTTCCGAAAAATCAGTCTGCTCAGGACTTAATGCTCGGATCCCCTTCGGCTATGCCAGAAAAGGAAGTGGCAGAGCAGAATATTCGAGTTATTGAGGAGTAGTGTTATAATAGCGCTATGACTCTCGAAAACCTCACCAAATTCATTCACCCCGGGGAAAAAATACTCTTCAGGTTTGGGATTGGGCCGGTGTTTTATGTGTGGCAGGTGGTGGTTTGTGGGGCGCTTTTTGGGTGGTTGGGTTGGTTTTTTAAAGATAATGCTTTCTTTTGGGTTCCGATTGCGATTGCTGGAAGTCTGACGGTGCTACGCTTTACGCTGAATTTTCTTTTTACGCATTATTTTATTACCGAAAATAGAATCTATCGGAAGACCGGGTTTCTTTTTCGAAAAGTGATTGAGGTTGAGCGTGAAGAAATTGTCGATATTCGCTCTGGGCAAGGGATTTTAGAGCGTTTTATTTTCTTCACGGGAACTTTAGAATTCAATACTGAAGGATCTTCCGAAATTGAGCTTAATCTGACACGGGTCCAACGTCCGTATGAAAAAAAGAGAAAGATTCAGTCGATTTGGAGTCTCTAGTTTTTCTTTTCAAACCCTTTGAGCGCCGCGAGCATTTCCATCGGGAGCATCCAGACCGTCGTGTTGGACTGATCGGAACTGAGGTCGTTGACGGTTTGAAGCGTTCGTAGGTGCATGGCGCCGGGGGTTTGGTCGAGTATCTTGGCGGCTGCAGCGAGATTATCGGCAGAGATTCGATCTCCTTCGGCTTTGATGATGACGGCTCGTTTTTCTCGTTCGGCTTCGGCTTCTTTGGAGATGGTTCGTTTGAGATTTTCTGGGATAATGACGTCTTTGAGTTCCACTGATTCGACAGTGATTCCCCAAGGATCAGACGCTTTGTCGATGACAATCTGAATACGGTTTGAAATATCATCGCGGTTTTGCAAAAGTTCATCGAGCGTCACTTCTCCCACGGCGTTTCTCATCGTGGTCTGTGCCATTTGGCTCATGGCCCAAAAGAAGCTTTCTACTTTAAGGATTGCATTTTCGGCGTTGGTAACACGGTAATAAATGACTGCATTAATTTTGACCGGAATATTGTCCTTGGTTATGGCTTCCTGGTCGGGGACATCGACGGCTTTGGTACGCATGTCGATTTTTGTCATTGACTGAAAGATCGGAAGGACAATGCGCCATCCGGGCATTTTGGTGGAGGTATATTTTCCAAACGTGAAGGTCACGCCTCGCTGGTATTCATTGACCTGCCGAATAATAACTACGAGCACAATGATAAGGAAGACAAGAATGGGGAAGGCGGTGATAAGTTCCATCATGAGGAAAAGATTAAGAACATTTTTAAGTGTAATGGCGTTGACCTTTTTTTGCAAATGATTAATCTGTGAGAGAACTTCTTTCCCCTTTTTGCCATGGAAACGATTATACAAAAAGCCCTCAAGCTTTTGCTTGATAAATTCGGCGCAGAATATGACTGCGTCATGATTGCCGAAGAGAATGGTCATTACCGAGCCAGTGTGGAAACGCCGGAACCCTCTCATTTGATCGGAAAAAATGGATCGCTTCTCAGTGCGATTCAGACGATTTTGAAGGTTATTTTGTGGCAACAACAGGAGGAAAAAATATTTGTTACGGTGGATGTGGATAATTATCGTGGGCAACAGGAAGATCGTGTTTATGAAAAAGCTCAAAAAATCATTGATCTGATGCGGGAACAGAATTTATCAGAAATCAAGCTTCACCCGATGAGCCCCTATACTCGTCGATTGGTTCACGTTTGGGTGGCCAATAACTTTAACGATTTGTCTACGGATTCGGTGGGAGAGGGTGCGCAGCGATCGGTTCGTGTTTTTTATAAATAGTAGAAAGCCTGATCTCATAAGATAATGCAATATACAACAGACGATCTTCGAAAAAAGTGGTTTGATTTTTGGGAATCTAAAAATCATGTGATTATCCCCAGTGCGGGGGTTTTGCCGGATAATGATCCGACGGCGCTTTTCCATAATTCAGGGATGCACCCACTGGTGCCGTATCTCATGGGAGAACCTCATCCGCAGGGAAATCGTCTGGCAGACGTGCAGAAATGTATTCGGACGATTGATATTGATGAAGTAGGGGATGCGACGCATCTGACGTTTTTTGAGATGTTGGGAAATTGGTCGTTGGGAGATTATTTTAAACAAGAGCAGATCGAATGGTCGTTTGAGTTTCTCGTAAAGGTTTTAGAACTGCCGCTTGAAAAGCTTGCGGTCTCTGTTTTTGAAGGGGATGAAAATGCGCCTCGCGATGAGTATTCTGCTGATCGTTGGCAGGAAGTGGGCATGCCCAAGTCACGGATAGCGTTTCTTCCGGCCTCTGAAAACTGGTGGGCTAAAGGCGATACCGGTCCGTGTGGTCCGGATACAGAAATGTTTTACTGGACGGGGGAAGAACCGGCTCCCGAAAGCTTCCAGGAATCTTGGGAGGATGAGCGTTGGGTGGAGATTTGGAATGATGTGTTTATGCAGTTTAATAAAGATGCGAGTGGCGTTTTGACGCCCTTACCGAGTAAAAACATAGACACGGGCATGGGCCTCGAACGGACCGTCGCGGTCATCAATGGCTTAAAGTCTGTTTATCAGACGGATGCATTTACTGATATCTTGCAGAAGATTGCAGATTTGTCCGGTCATCCAGAAATAGCAGAGGATCCTATTGCCGAGTCGGATGTCCATCATTCTTCACGGGTTATCGCGGATCATGTGCGAACATCAGTGGTATTGCTTTCTGACGGTGTGACACCGTCGAATGTCGATCAGGGATATATTTTGCGGCGTATTATTCGTCGAGCGATTCGGCATGGACGGAAATTAGGGATTGATCAGGATCTGTGCATACAGATAGCGGCGCCTTGTTTTGATAAATTAAGTTCGGCTTATAAAAATATCCAAGAAAAGCAGGATTTTATTTTGGAAGAATTGGCGCGCGAAGAAACTCAGTTTCGAAAGACGCTTGAGTCTGGAGAGCGTGAATTTAAAAAACTTTCTGAAAAATTAGAAGGAAAAATGCCGGGGGATAAAGCCTTTTATCTCTATGAAACCTATGGTTTTCCGATTGAGATGACGGTGGAACTCGCTGCTGAAAAAAATATGGAAGTAGATGAAGATGGTTTTCACAAAGCCTATAAAGCCCATCAGGCGCTTTCCCGATCGGGAGCGGAAGAGAAGTTCTCAGGAGGACTTGCCGATCGATCAGACGAAACGGTGAAGCTTCATACGGCGACTCACCTGATGCATGCAGCATTGCGTAAAATTTTGGGGGATCATGTACAGCAGAAGGGCTCGAATATTACAGCCGATCGTCTGCGGTTTGATTTTTCGCATGAAGAAAAACTCACGCCAGAGCAATTACAATTCGTAGAGGATTATGTAAACGAAGCGATTGCTTCCAATGCAGAGGTAAGTTTACAAGAGATGAGTGTGGAAGAAGCGAAGCATTCTGGTGCTTTGGGATTTTTTGAGCATAAATATGGTGACACCGTCAAAGTCTATACGATGGGAACGCACTCAAAAGAAATATGCGGGGGACCGCATGTAGAGCATCTTGGACAATTAGGAAGTTTTAAGATTAAAAAACAAGAGAGTTGTGGAAGAGGGGTTCGCCGGATCAAAGCGATTGTAGGTTAAAAAAAAGGCGAATGAATCGCCTTTTTTAATTATTCTTCTGTGTCGCAGCTATCATCGCTGCCGCAGCCACATCCGTCGAGAGAGAGGATCATGTTTTTGAGGTTAGAAAATATGTGAGTTCATTGTAATCAGAGCCATAATTTGTAGCAAGAAATGTCTTAGGAGAGACGTTTTTTATTTATGAGATCTGCTGCTACGGCTGTGTATATCATTAAAGTAGCACCTATTAAAAGAAGAATATTCAGGGAAAGATCGAAAAATAAATGTTCTCCAATGATCGTTATGATAACGGCAAAATTAAAGAGAAGTGAAGTGGTTACCACATCGAGGGTTCGTGCTACGAAACTCCATAAAACATAGGTTAAGCCACTGGAAAAAATACCAATAAATCCAAGTAAAGAAAGAGCTTTCCATGAATATTGAGATGCGGTTCCGACGCCTTCCCAAAGAATAAAGGGCAGGGCTAATGCACCGGCACAAAGAAACATTTTAGCAATAATTTCTATGCTCGAAATTTGTCGATTTTGTTTTACATAAAGGTTGTGTGCGAGGAAAAACATAGCAAAGAAAAAGGTGGCTATAATTTCTATTGAATCTCCGAATAATTTTATTTCATAATTTTCAACCGATCCTTTTGGAAAATAATTGAGAATGAAAGAAATCCCGGCTGATCCCAGAAGGACAATGATAAAAGTTTTGATCCATTCGGTTTTACTGCTTCCCCTGGTTCTTCGAATGTAATCAGGAATAAAGAGCCCTGCAGAAAGGAGCACGATGATGGATGTGAAATTTTCCATGAGCTTCGCATTGGTGGCGGTGGTATATTTCATGCCCCAGTGATAGAGAATGAAATTTCCAAGAATTCCCAAGACCATGAGTCCAAAGAGATAGTCATAGGTGAATTTGGTTTTGGGGTGATTTTTATTTTGAGTGAAAAAGTGAATAATCCAAAGAATCCCTCCTCCAAGAAAAAATCGAGATATAATAGTTGTTGAGACGGGAATATTTAGATCATGTACTAAATGTCGAATGATAATGGGATTGATTCCTAAAACAATGATAGCAATAGCAGCTCCTGAAAAAGCTCCGAATGATATTTTTTTGGGAGAATTAACCTGAGGGATCCTTGGTTGATTGTGTGTTTTTTGTATTAAAAATTCGTAGAGATACATTGCATTTAAGCAGGCAAATATTACAAATATAAAAGAGATATTTAAAGGTATGTTTTTGTAGGTGGAATACAGCATCAGCGCCCCCATACCTATGAAATTAACAATGATATTGGCTAAGAATATCCACGTAGTATTTCTTATTTGTAGGAAATGATTTTTCGTAAATTTGAATAAAAGATAATTTGCCAGGAGAATAGGCATCAGGCAGGCAAAAAAAGATCCATAAAGAGAGAGCTCAAATAGATGATTTATCGTGTGAAATAAAAGAGGAAAGGTCAGCCAAAGGGTGATTGTTGTTATGAGCCAAAGAAGAAAGAAGGCTCTTTTTCTTATCGACATCAATGGTTTTACGTTGATCACTCCGCTTTGTTGTTCCAGCATCGATTGGAACTTATGAAAGTCTTTTTTTTGTTCGTAAGAGCAATGGATTTGAATCGAACAGGTCTGAGTTTCCGTTTTTTTGAGATATGTGATTTTCGATATAAGAATTTCAAATTTTTCGGCAAGTTTGTGAATCCTCGTTAAAATATTTATTTTTTTATCTGCAATACTTTTGAGCTGAAATCGAATATGTTCTTTTTTTCTCCGGAAGAGGAGTTTCCCAAAAAAATTATCAACGTGGTCGATTATTTTTTGCAGTGTATTTTTTTCCGTTTCGGGGAAGCATTTGAGAAAAATATCATACGGCTTAAGGCGTCCTTCTCCTACGAGGGCGGATAGATCATTGATATTTTTAACTTCAAAATAGTCATCAAGATTCTTTTTCTTGAAATGAAGTTCTATTTTTCCTTTTTCGTGTGCATCAAATTCTTTTTGTAAAATCTGGTGGCCCACTTCAACTTTCTTTTCGTAGTTCCATTTTTGGAGGGCTTCCTGGATGGCGATGCGGGCGTTGGCGGTGTTTATTTTGTAAAACCAGTCGAATTCTACCGTGAGACGAGGACTGAATTCGGCTCTTAAAACACCAATGTGTGTGATTTCCTGATTAAACGGAATGGATTTATTATTGAGAAAAATCTCCGTGGTATGCAGGGCCTTGGCGCCATAGATATGAAAAATGGCATCGAGGGCGGTGGCGCCTTCGGGAATAAAATAATGTTTATTATCACAGTGAATTTCTATTTTTTCTTGAAGGAGATCACTCTTGGCCGCCTCGAGAAATTCCTCGGGAGAATGCTTGGTTTTTTTACTGAGGAGTTCGAGTGGAATCAGGAACTTGGCCTTGGAGTGACTTTCTTTTTTTTGAAAAACGGCATGGGTAATACCGTACATACTACGAAGATACATGTCGTGGGTTCCCAGGCGGAGTTGTACTTTATGTCCGTCTTGGGTGACGATATTGATGTGATAGGCTTTGTAGTGATTTTCGCGAGGATTAGAAATGAAGTCTTCTTCCAGAGTTCGGGTTGGAAAAAGACGATGGATGAGTTTTAGTGTTGCGTAACACGTTTCTTCGTTTTTGAGACAGATAAAAAGATTAAACGTTCGCCCCGGATGGAGGTTTTTTTCTTGATCAAGGAGTTTCTTGAGTGTAAAAAGACTGCGCTTGTAGATATGAATTTTTTGAATTTTCTGCTTGTCATCCGCGTGTTCTATTTTATGAATGAGGCGATGAATGAGTTGGCTTTGACTCGATTTTATATTTTGGAGAAAGGTTTGGATTTCTTGTTCTTGCTCTGGATAGAGGTAATGAAGGACTTCTTTTTCGAGGTCATTTTTCATCTTCCAAATGCCGATCCGCATCGCGACGGGGACAAATATGTTGAGGGTTTCTTCGGCTTTTACGCGTTGTTTGACTAGGTCGTTAATCCCACTGAGCGTTTTCATATTGTGCAGCCGATCGGCGAGTTTGATCAAAATGACGCGAATATCTCGGTCGGATTCGAGAAAAATTTTCCGAATGGTTTCGACGTCATGGGGTTTGTCGAGGGAGGACTCTTTGACAAGAGAGGCTTTGATTTGGCCGGCGCTGATTTTGGTAACGCCTTCTACGAGTTTGGCAATGACCGTGCCAAACTTTGTTTCAATTGTTTGGTACGAAATATGTTCAATGTCCTCGACGGTATCATGAAGGATAGCCGCAATGAGAGTGTCTTCTTCGGCTTGATACTCCGTAAGAATGCTGGCCACTGCCAGCGGATGGCCTATGTAGGGACCTCCTGATCCACGTGTTTGGCCTTGATGGGCTTGTTTGGCAAAGGCGAAAGCCTCTTCTAATCGCGTTGGATTAAAATGAGGCTGATAGACCTTTATTTTTTCTAAAAGTTGGGCGAAAAGGCGTTCGACTTTTTGCATGAGGGTAACTTTATTTTTTACCAAAATTGGTGAAAAATGCAACTAGGAGTTCGTGCGATTTTGGACTTCTTAAAAAGATTTGATTGAAATCGCGGAATCCGCATAATGGCGCTACTATGGATTACTTTTTGGTTGAAGGTGGTGCTCGGCTCTCGGGGGAGATTAGGATTCCTGGCGCAAAAAATGCGGCTTTGCCGATGATGTGTGCGGCGCTTTTGACGGAAGAAACATGCACCTTTCACAATGTTCCAGAAATTTCTGACATTGGTGTTTTGTTAGGAATTTTTGATTATTTAGGGGCTCAAACAAGTTGGGATAAAGAGCAAAAAATGGTCAAAATTCAGGCCAAAAACATTGATCCTTCAAAATTAAAAAGCTGTGAAGATGTGAAAAAATTTAGAGCTTCTATTCTCATGCTGGGGCCGTTGTTGGCTCGGTTTGGAGAATGTGAGCTGTTTGCACCGGGCGGAGATATTATTGGGGCTCGAAGTTGTGATATTCATACCAAAGGAATGGAAACACTTGGAGCTGAAATAGTTTCAGAGGGAGAGACTATTCATTTGAAATATGATCAAAAAGATTTTGCAACGGATCGACTGCTTTTGACGGAAGCTTCGGTTACGGGGACCGAAAATTTAAGTCTTTTTATTGCGGGGAGTGGTAATGCGGCAGAGCTTTTCTTTACGGCGGCGGAGCCGCATGTTTGTGCCACACTTAAAATGCTACAGACGATGGGCGCTGAAATTCAGGGTATTGGAACGCATCATTTGAAAATATCAGGCAGTAAGAAATTGCAGGGAGGAGGGTTTACGATTCCTCCCGATGGGATTCTTGTGGGAACGTATTCTATTGCGGCGTTACTGACAGAAGGCGACATAAAAATTCACAATGTAGATCACAATGAATTGTTGTCTTTTTATGGAGTGTTGAAGCAAACGGGCGCACAATTTGATATGAAACCGAATACGCTCCATGTTCGTAAAAGTCCGAACCTGAAAGCGATTCGAAAAATACAGACGGCAATTTTTCCGGGTTTTTCGAGTGATTTACAGAGTTTGTTTGGTCTTTTATTGACTCAGTGTGAAGGCGAATCCATGATTTTTGAAACGCTCTATGAAGGACGATTTACGTACCTGAGTGAACTGGAAAAGATGGGGGCGAAAGTTGAATTTCTGAATGTCCATCAGGCAAAAGTTTTTGGAAAAACGAATTTTGTCGGAACGGAAGTTCAGAGTTGGGATTTGCGAGCCGGTGCCGCCATGGTATTAGCCGGACTTATTGCAGAAGGTCAGACCAAGGTGACGAATATTGATTATATCGATCGAGGGTATGAGCATTTTGCAAAAAATCTTACCGCATTGGGGGCCAAAATTACACGCGTAGAAGAAGTGCTGCCGGAGCGTCAGCACTGCGGAATTAGTCCAGATACTGTTGGTGCACCCGCTTTAGATCCGCATTCGCAACGTGCGTGTAAATCTGAGTTGTAGAAATACTAGCATGGCCGAGCAACTCTTGTACTGATCGCAGGTCAGCGCCATTTCGAAGTAAGGTGGTGGCAAACGTGTGGCGTAAGACGTGTGGTGTTACGGGTTTTGTGATGCCGGCTCTTCGGCCTCTGTTTCGGACCATAATTTCAACACTGGTTCGTGAGAGCCTGCGGGATTCGCCTTTGGTTTCAAACTCATCTTTTCTCGTGCGGGCATTTATAAAAAGCGGCTGAAAATTA
Organism: Patescibacteria group bacterium UBA4473; assembly: GCA_002389285.1. GTDB lineage: Bacteria > Patescibacteriota > Gracilibacteria > UBA4473 > UBA4473 > UBA4473. Next base: position 30,618 of record DGOF01000041.1, on the reverse strand, counting down.
TCATCTCGCTGTGCCAAATATTCTTTCAGAAGATTCGCGGCACGATCGGTCATAAAAACCGTTCGAATTTTTTTTCCTTTTCCCAAGACCGTGAATTCTTTTGTCTTGAGATTGACCTGTTCACAGTTGAGATTACAGAGCTCTGATATACGGATTCCGGTTGAAAAAAGCATTTCAATCATAGCTCGGTCGCGGGTTTCTATGGTTCTATTTTTGTTGCCTTCAAGGCTTCGGAGTCTTTCGAGTTCTTCGTCGCGAAGCCCTGAAACATCACGGGGATCTGTTTTGAGAAGTTCTATCTTTTCGGGGGCCAGAATATTTTGTGCTAAATCTCTCTGGAGGCAAAATTTCAAAAAAGCGCGAATTGGGATTAAGTAGATATTTTGTGTACTGCGAGCAATCGGAGATCCATCGCGGGTCTTTTTTTCAAAAATAAGATCGCGGATCTGATCAATCGTATCGATCGTAATGTCTTGGATGTCCGCCTCTTCCCCCAGAGATTCTACGAGTAAATTAAGGCTTTTTGAATAATTGCGCAGGGTGTAGGGCGACGCATTTTTGATGTTACGAAGGTTTTTGAGGTACCGATCGATGGCGGTGGAGAGATTCATTTTATTGCAGCGTCGCAATGGACTTTTCGACATCGTTTTTTGAGCCGATAAAGATGGGTGTTCGTTGATGCGGATCGGTTATTTCTATGTCCAAAACAGGGGTTCCTTCTTGGTCGAGACTGGTGCCACCCGCTTCTTCGGCGACGAGAGAAAAAGGGGCGCATTCAAAGAGTAATCGCAATTTTCCGTGTTCATGTTTTTGGTCTCGAGGATAACTAAAAATACCTTCTGATTTGGATAAAATATGATGAATGTCCGGCACCATTCCGCCTGAGTATCGAAGGGTTCGTTTTTCTGCGATCCAGCTTTGGACGAGGGCAAGATATTTTTCGTTGCCGGCGGTGGCACGGAGATTTCCCGGAGAAAAATATTTGCTATCGGGTTCGATGTGAAGGGTTTCTTCGACCAGAATGAATTCCCCAACATCATTGAGTTCAAATTGATGCGCTCCTTTTCCTTTTACGGCAATAACAAAAATAACGCGCGGTCCGTAGACGGCGTAACAAGAAGCGATCATTTTTTTGCGGCCGGTGGTGCCCATTAATTGGTCTCCTTCCCAGATTCCAAAAATAGAGCCGATAGCGAGATTGGCATCGACGAGAGAGCTGCCATCAAGTGGGTCATAGCTCACGCTGAAGGTTCCGCGTGGAGCGGGGAAGTTGAGTGCTTTGTCTTGTTCTTCACTAATAACCAGTGCGGCGAGTTCTGATTTTTTCAATTCATCCATGATAATACTATCGGCCATGACATCGAGCTTGAGCTGATCTTCTCCGGAGGCATTTTGACTTTGATTTTTCCCCGTATTTCCAGCTCGTAGTGAAAAGTTAATATATTTCACCGATCGAGAAATATGATAGAGCAGGGATCGAAGCTCATTAGAGACACCTTTTTCTCGGAGGAAGTGATTGAATGAAATCATGTAGAAGGATAATAAATTGTTTATTTTAACTATCAACCTTTGGGATAGGGTTTTCGAGGGGGATAGGGGTTTCTTTTTTCTTTGAAATGGGGATGACGTTTTCAGAAATCCAAATGCCTTGGGATTTTATTTTTTGGATACGTTTCCGTGGGATGACCTGTTTGGTTCCCAAAAACCACCATCGGGGTCCCACGAGAAGGCTTAAAAGTTTGGGAGAAATCGTATCAAAAGCAAAATCTTTGACACGGCCTATAAACTTTTCTCCAGAAAAAACTTTGGCACCCAGGAGCGGTACTTCTCGGGCAAGAATCGGTTTGAGTCGGGGGAATCCTTTGGGGTTGGCGAGGTCTCTTTCGGCATGAATAATAAGCTCACTTTCGTCCCACCGAAGAATGTCTTGGGGCGCGAGAAGGCGAAGGCCGTGTTGGCTTTCAATCCAAATCGCTTCAAAGTGTCCGTTATCGGGATTGATTACAAAATCTACAATACGACCCACAGGATGATGTTTCTCGTTCTGCTGGGAAAAGACCCATGATTTGTAGACGGAGCGGTAGTTGGTTAGCATTCACCGAGATGGGCCAGTAGTTTTTCAGAGGCGTCTGCGAAGAGTTTTGGGAGGGCTTCTTTTTCTGTTGTACGAAAGTTTTGAAGGACAAATTTCTCGGTAGGAATGCGTTCTCGATCTTCGTTTGCAATACCGAATTTTATGCGGATGATATCTTGACTCCCGAGGTTTTCAATTAAGGATTGAACGCCTTTATGACCGCCTGATCGTCCTTTTTCTCGTAATCGTATAATTCCAAAATCCAGATCAATATCATCATAAAACAAGACCATGTCTTCGAGCGAGAGTTTGTAAAAATTAGTGATGGCTGCAACGGCTTTCCCAGAAAGGTTCATATAGGTTTCTGGCTTGATAAGAATGACTTTTTCGTTTTGAATAATTCCCGTGCTTACCTGTCCAAAAAATTTCTTTTCAGACTTAAAAGGTTCGAGATCGAATTTTTTTACTAAAAAATCTAAAAACAAAAATCCGACATTATGTCGATTCTCAGTGTATTCATCCGGATAATTGCCCAATCCTACAAGAAGTTTCATCTTTCCAATTGTAGTGAGATTTGGTATTTTTCCCAAGCTTTCTTCTTTTTTATGCGAAACGATTCATCTCACTCTTCCAAAAATGTGGTTTTGTTGGTCACTATTTTTGTGGTGTTGTTTTGGCTTTTGTATTCGCTTGTAAATGCGCTCTATGAAAATCAGCAGATTCAGAATGAGTTAGATGCGATTGTTGATCAGAATGAGGCCATTGAAGATCGTATTAATCTTAAGAAGCGTGAGGCAGAATATTTACTGACGCCTCAGCGCGTAGACAAAGAAGCGAAGATTCAGATGGGACGTAAAAAACCAGGCGAACGGGTGATGGTTTTCATTGAAGAGAAACTAGATATTATTCCCAATACAAATCAGCGTCTTCGCCCGGCTCCGGTAGAAGCGATTGGTGTTCCGGTATGGAAAAAATGGTGGTGGCGATTTAGAGGAAACTAAAAAAGACTGATTACTTCTTCATCATAGCGAAGAAGGCATCTTGAGGAATAGAGACTTTTCCGAATTTTTTTAGTCGGGCTTTTCCTTTTTTCTGTTTTTTCAGGAGTTTGTTTTTTCGCGTGACATCTCCGCCATAAAGCTTCGCGGTTACGTCTTTGCGGAGGGCGGAAATAGTTTCTCGTGCCAAAATTCTTGATCCGATGGCGGCTTGAATGGCAATTGCAAATTGAGCCTTAGGGATGATTTCTTTGAGTTTCTTGCACCAAGAAATTCCTACGTGGTAGGCGTCATCTTTGTGAACTATCTGAGAAAGAGCATCTACCTTGTCTCCTGTTACCAGTATATCCAGTCGCGAGAGGGCTCCCGGCCGAAGTTCAAGGGGTTCGTAGCTCATGGAGGCATATCCAGCGGTAATCGACTTCAGGTCGTCATAGAAGTCTGTGATGATTGAGGCGAGGGGGATCTCGAAGAAAATCTCAACGCGTTTTTCATCTGTGTACTGCAGATTGGTAGAAATTCCTCGGCGAGAGGTGCAGAGCTCCATAACGCCTCCGATATAGTCAGAAGGTACGAGAATGACAATTTTCATCCAGGGTTCACGAATTTCTTCGTAGGTTCCGGCTTCGGGAAGTTCTCCGGGATTGGAGAGGTGAAGTATTTCGCCTTTTGTAAGGAGTACTTCATAGGAGACCGAAGGGGTTGTGATCAGAACATCGAGATCAAATTCTCGCTCGAGTCGTTCTTGGACGATGTCGAGATGCAAGAGCCCTAAAAATCCACAGCGAAATCCATGACCCAGCGCGACGGAGTTTTCGGGTTCATACCGAAGAGAAGCGTCATTGAGGGAAAGTTTTTCGATGGCGGTTCGAAGATTGGAAAAATCATCGGCTTGAATCGGATAGATCCCGGCAAAAACAAAGGGGGTAACTTCTTTGTATCCGGTGAGAGAAAGGGGCTTTTCGCTTTTCCCCTGCCAGAGCGTGTCTCCAACCTTGGCATCGATTACATTCTTGAGTCCGGTGACGATGTATCCTACTTCTCCGGTTTTGAGGATGGGGAGCGCATTATATTGCGGATCGAGGGATCCTACTTCTAGGGCTTCGATTTTGCGTCCGGCGCGTAGCAGTTGAAGTTTGTCGCCTTTTTTTATTTCTCCTGAAAAGACTCGAACACTCGAGACGACGCCTCGGTAGGGATCAAAGGTTGAATCGAAAATAAGCGCCTTGGTTTCTCCCGCATGCTCAAAAGCTTCGGGTTGAATGGTGAAGATTTCATTGTGGTCCGGTGTGGGGACTTCTTTGACGAGTTCGTCGAGAAGTTCTTCGACTCCGGTCCCGTCTTTCGCCGAGACGTGCAAAATATCTCCGACAGAGAATCCCAGTAATTTTTCAATTTCTTGGGCGCGTCGCAAAGGCTCTGCTGCTGGCAAATCAATTTTGTTTAAGACCGGAATAATCTTCAGGCCGTGTTCTAATGCTAAATAGACATTGGCGAGTGTTTGAGCCTGAATCCCCTGACTGGCATCAACCACAAGTATCGCTCCCTCACAGGCAGCGAGACTTCGTGAGACTTCGTAGGAAAAATCTACATGGCCAGGCGTGTCGATCAGATTGAGCTGGACGCCATTCCAGTTCATACGCACGGGTTGAAGCTTAATCGTAATCCCTCGTTCTTGCTCCAGATCCATCGTATCGAGGAGCTGTTTTTTCATATCGCGTTTTTGCACCGTGCCCGTGATCTCTAGGAGTCGATCGGCCAGGGTGGATTTCCCATGGTCGATGTGGGCGATAATACAAAAGTTTCGGATATTGCTCATAGTCGCGAAGATTGTAGGGAAAAAGGGCTTTGTGTCTAGTTTTGAGCGTATTCTTGATGGCCTATGTTTTTGACCCAGCCTTTGATTTCCATGAGTGAGAGCGTGGCAGAGGTGACATGAGACTCAAAAGGCGCTCTACGGATGATTTCGTTGACGTGAAGGCTATTCTCGTTTTTAAACAATTGGAGTAGTTCGGCTTCAACTCCGGTGGTTGGGAGTTCTTGTTTGAGCGCTTTTTGTTGGGAGTGGTTTTTCTGAAGGCCCAGCATTTCTAAAATCTGTGATCCAGAGATCGCGGCTTGGGCTTTGGTTTCCGCTAGAAGTCGATTGGTTCCGGCTGATTGGGGTGAAAAAATCTCGCCCGGGACGGCAAATAGGTCTCGGTTTTGGTCTAGTGCCATCCCTGCTGAGATCAGGCTTCCTGATTTCTCCGCGGCTTCGATGATGAGTGTGGCGATCGAGAGGCCGGTGACAATTCTATTTCGCATAGGAAAAAATTCTGCCCGGGCTTTTACTCCGGGCCAGTGCTCTGACAGCAGTGTGAGTCGGCCTTCGGAGAAAGCTTTTTCGGCCCATTTTTCATTGAATTTAGGATAAATATGATCAATGCCGTTGCCGAGGACGGCCATCGTTTTGGTGTTATTTTCTATGGCTATTTTGTGCGCCAGTGTATCCGCGCCTAAGGCAATTCCAGAGATAATAGTAATATTACTCCGGGCTATTTCAGAGACGATATCTTCTAAGGCACGTTTGCCATAGTTTGATATTTTGCGTGATCCGACGACCGAGATGCTCGGGAAATCAGAAGCTTGTATTTCGCCTCGGCAAAATAATACGACCGGCGGAGATTTTATATTGGCTAAGCTTAGTGGATAGTCTGGTTCGCCGAGAATATAAGTTTTAATATTTAGATCTTCTAAGTCTTGCAAAATTTTATCCGGATTTATATTTTCTTTTTTCTTCGCATATACCTGTCGCCAGACTTTTTTCCAATCATTTTGATAGCCTTTTTTGAGGATCTCAAAACGCTTGGGGGTGAGGTTTATGGCACGGTGGGTGGCGAGGAGGTATTTATGCATGATTTTTTGTCTGAATCCGGATTTGCTTGATTAAAAGATGAACCTTGATGGAAATCTTCAAGAAATCTTTTCAATCCAAAGAATCTAGGTTCAGACAAAATAACGGTACTTTTAAAAATCCTCAAAGATTTAATCTAGATTTAATGTTGAAGGAGCTGCTTATTTGCAAATGAGAGGAGACAGGGGTTTCTTCATCTTTGACAACACTTCACCCCCCTCTTCTTTTACCACCACTAAATCTTCAATCCGGATGCCGAATTTTCCGGGGAAGTAGAGACCTGGTTCGATGGTGATGATTTCGTTTGTTTGGAGTTTTGAGGGGAAGCCGCTTTGGGCTTTGTATTTGCTGCTTAGGCCGGGTGTTTCGTGAATTTCTAAGCCAACGCCGTGGCCGAGAGAGTGGGTGAAAAACTTAGCCTGATCGCCTAATTTATCACGGCAAAAAAGATCTAATTTTTTAGGAGAGACACCAGATTTTACTTGTTTTAAGGTTTCTTCTTGGGCTTTGAGTAATAAATCATATTTGTTTTGGTATTCGGCTGATAATTTGCCATAGGCGAAGTTGCGTGTCATGTCTGTGCAGTAGCCTTGGGACTTAATGCCGCAGTCTATTAATATATTGGTATTGTCTTTTAATTTGGTGTTATTGGGATGATGATGGGGGAGCGCTGAGTTCTTACCAAAAGCAACGATCGGATCGAAACTCAGGCCGTATAGGCCGTTATCTCGCAGGTCTATTTCAAGTTTAAAGGCCGCTTCTGCCTCTGTGACGCCTTTTTGTAAAACTTTTTTTACAAATTCAGGCAGTATTTGATCTACATGCGCCTGGGCTGATTGTATTATTTTTATTTCTTGAGATGTTTTGACGCGTCTTAATTGCTCAAGAATATTTTTTTGAGGCGATAGTTTGGCCTTTAGTTTTTTACGCCAAAATTTGAGTTCAGATATTGTGAGCGAAGATTCACTGGCTAAATCTTTTTGTGAAATTTTTAAATGTTCATCAAAAAGCTGAAAATTTAGGTTCTGCTGGACGCATAATTTCTCAGCGACTTCTTTGTAGCGACTGTCGGAAATAAGCGTGAGGGGGCCTTTTTTTGGCACAAGAACGGCTCCGAAGCTGCCGGAAAATCCAGTGAGCCAGAAAACATTCTCGGGCTTCGTGACCCAAAAGGCTTTGTGATTATTGTGTTGGAGCCAGGCTTGGAGTGATTCTTTAGAGCTTGTCATAATCATGCATCACCAATTGTGCATTAATACGACGGATCATGTCCAGTACTACCGAGACGACGATGATCATACTGGCGCCTGAGATGAACAGTGTCACGGATCTGCTGTCGCTAATCCAACGTTCGAAAAAGAGAGGTGCCACTGCGACAAAGGCGAGAAAGAGACCTCCCCAGAAGGTGAGGCGGCTAATCGTGGTTTCAAGAAATTTTTTCGTTTCTTGGCCGGGTCGGTATCCAGGAATGAATCCGCCACGGTTTTGGATGTTTTCAGCAATCTTCTTTGGTTCAAAGACGATGGAAATGTAGAAGTATGTAAAGGCAAAGATAAGAAGACTGTAGACCACATTGTACCAAAGGGTCGGAGTTCCTGGGTTGAAGTTTGCACTGACCCATTCCGCTCCGAGTCGGAGCATTTCTTTTGGAGATTCAGCGAAGAATGTTGCCACGACAGAAGGCATGGAAACCACAGAGATGGCGAAGATGATGGGGATCATACCTGCCTGATTTACTTTGAGAGGGAGGAATGATTTTTGTTGGACTTTAGATCGACGAGAAGCGTAGATAACGGGAACTTTCCGGTCTCCTTCAGATACGTAGACGATGAAGGTTGTTAGGGCGAGTGTTGCAGCCGTGAGGCCAAGAATCACTGGAGGTGATGCATTGGAGAAGGCTCCGGCGACTTGCGTTGGAACGGTTGAAACGATTCCAGCAAAGATCAAAAGAGAGATTCCATTTCCCATACCGTACTCGGTGATGAGTTCTCCAATCCACATGAGGAAGATGGTTCCGGCGGTAACCGTTAGCATCATTGGAAGCATGACCGCTATATCGCCCGTATCTACGATAGCGCCGCCCGGAGAAAATCGATTAATCAAGACCATCATTCCGTAACTCTGGACGAAAGCCAGTGGGACCGTAAGGAGTCGTGTGTACTGACTGATTTTTTTCTGACCGGCTTCGCCTTCTTTTTTAAGATTTTCGATAGAGGGAATGATAACCCCTAAAAGCTGCATAATGATGGAGGCGTTGATGTAGGGAGTAAGTCCCATAAGAACAATCGAGAAGTTTTCCATGGCGCCTCCCGTCAAGAGAGAGAATATACCAAGGGGGGATGTTCCCTGTGTTTCGTTTTCAAAAATATATCTAATTTTTTCAAGATTCGCTCCTGGGATGGTTATATGGGCGGCGAGACGAAATACTACCATCATCAGAATGGTAAAGATGAGCTTGTCCCGAAGGCCTTTTGTCTTCCAGATTTGTCGAATTTTGGTAAAGATTTGATTCATAAACAGAGTGTTTTATAAGCGAAGGAGACTCTACTGTTTTTCTAAAAACTGGCAAGTAAGAATCTAAAAAAGCATCTTTAGAATACATTGACGACTTTGTCATCTTTGTTTATATGTATTGTTGAAAATCAAACACACAAAGAAACAAACAATATTTTTAGATTTTTTTCTTTGTGTATGAAACGTTTGTTTCAAATTGCTTTCGGTTTGAGTCTTTTCTTTTTGGGAATCCAGTCTGCACAAGCGGCCATTTGTATTGGGACGCCGCCTCCACCGGTTATTGAAATTTCAGAAGTTTTTCCTGATCCCAAGGGATTTGATCATATTCATGAGTATGTAGAAATTTATAATGCCGGTCTGTGTGAAGCGAATCTGGGAGGATGGAAGCTCACCGATGGTGTAGGAGAGATTGTTTTTCCCGATACGTTTACGCTTTTAGATGGGAATTATCATACGATTCGGACGACGATGGATTATAAATTTGATCTGGATAATGCCGGCACGCAGACGCTTTCTTTGATCGATGATGGTGGTGTGACACAGGCAACTTTTATACGGAGTAGTGATACGACGGAGAATAAATCATGTTTTGTTTCCGGTGATGATTGTGATGGGACGCCAACGCTTCTTTTGGATGGAGATTGGAATGGAGATGGTCTCCTGGATGTGATAGATCCTGTTTTTGATATCGACCTGGATGGTGTTTGGAATACGTTTTATAACGAAGACGGAAATGATCAGGATGGAGATGGGATTATCAATGTTCTGGACTGGGATAGTGATGCGGATGGGGATGGAATGCCGAATCTTCGTACGCCCTATAAACAGGGGGATAATGACATTTTCACTCCTGTTGCGAATCCGACGCTGGATGGTCCGGCGCATCTGTCGGTTGTTTATAGTCCTGTCATTCTTCTGAGTGGAACCCATGAACTCGAGACGCGTATTCATGTTCTTTGGGATGGTCGGTTTATTGGGTTTAATGTTCCGGCGCTCAATGAAACGGGAAACTGGACCATGGATTTTACGAACCTGCATGTTGGATGGAATATTTTTCAGGCGCAGGCTTCTTATTTTGGACAACTTTCGAACCGATTCTCCCCAGAGGTGCACATCTTGTATAAATTGGAAGACGATCCGCCTGTTATATCGGAGACAAATCCGGTCCCGCCTTTTACGAATGATATTACCCCAGAAGTAATTATTAACTCGGATGAAGATGGAATCTTGGAGTTTTCAGGGCAGTGTGCAGGGTTTCCTTCTCAGCAAGTTACGGCGGGTGATAATACGATTACGTTGGGACCGTTGCCAGCGGATGGAGTGTATGACAATTGTATTGTGACGGTGACGGATCCTTCCACGAATACTTCATTGCCGCTTACGCTTACGCCTTTTGAACTAGATACGGTCGCGCCTTCAATATCATTGATTGATGTTTTGTCTTCGGGCCTTACTCCTCCTCCGGGTGATACGGAGTACGTACGAGATGGGGATTTTGTTTTTTACACGGTTCTTTTTGATGAAGATGTGACGGTGGTAGTGAATACTCCGACCACGATTAACAATGTTTCTGATTTGCTGGATGATTTTGATGATGGTTCTTCTTTGGTAGATATTCATCAATCATATTTTGAGGTCGGTCCTACTGATAATGGTCTGGTGACACCGAATAATGTAGACTTCACGGTCACGGATCTTGCGGGCAATACGCTTCACGTAACGTCTCTCAGTCCGCTGACTGGCAATACTATTATTGCCGATAATATTGCTTTGCCTTTGAGTTTTGTGAATATTGCATCAAATAATACGAATCCGGCCTATGCGGCGACGAATGATGTGGTGACGCTTTCGTTTACGTCGCAGGAGGAAATAAAAAATTTGGTCGTAAAAATTGCGGGAAAAGTGGTGACCCAGATTAATGATTTAGGAGGGAATGCCTTTGAAGCGATTTTAACGTTGGATGGAACAGAGCCTGAGGGACCGCTGCCTTTTGAAATTAATTATGATGATTTTGTAGGGAATACGGCTGATCCGGTGACGGGAACGACGGATGGATCATCGGTGACATATGATAAGACGGATCCTATGGTGAGTTCGGTTTCGGTTTCTTCTGACAATACTTATATCGCGGATGACCCTGCTTTTTATGCCAAATCGGGCCATACCATGACGGTGTCGTTTGTTTCATTGGAAAAATTGCGCGTTCCACAGGGCGTTATTCACGGACAAAATGTCACGTTTACGAATCCTTCGGGGGATCAGAAGACGTGGGAGGGGACGATCACGTTTGGAAACACTGATACGGAAGGCATCGCGACTTTTAATGTTCCGCTGTATGACTTGGCGGGGAATAATAATCTTACACTTATCGCGACGACGGATGGGACGAGTGTTCTCTTTGATCGTACGGCTCCCACGCTTCCGAGTGTGACGGATTTGGGTGGGGCGCAAACCAATGTGTTTAAGTATCACGGACAAGCAGATTTTAGATTTAATGGTCAGCAGGATCTTAATGCGACGATGACCGCGCAGGGATCAGGATTGAATCAGATGCATGTTCGGTTTGAGAATCCGGTCAATGGCGTTCTCGAGTTGGCGACTTTTTTGGGAAATGTGACCGGGTTTACGCCCCAAAATGCTCCCGCGGATGGTTCGCCTTATTATTTGCGTTTGAATCTGACCGATAAAGCGGGAAATGAGACCGGTGAATCCGTTGTTTATACACAGTTGTATGGGATTCTTTTGGAGGGACGGGTGACGAATATTAATGGAGACGCTATTGAGTCGGTTCATGTGCAGGCGGTTTCTCGTTTTGGAGAAACCTGTAATACGGGCCAACAGACTTGCTCTGATTCGACCGATGGAGAAGGTGTTTATCGAATTATCGTCGCGCCTGATCAGGGCTACAATATAGCGTTTCATCATCATGGGTACTACATGGCCAAAACGGATGTTACGACCGAGACAGAGGATCTTGAATTGGATGCAGTTTTGGAAGTCACTTTAAGCCCCAAGGAGTCTCAGCGATTTACGCATGATGTTTTGATTGAGACGTTGTATACCGTGGGACAGCCTAATGGGACGAAGACGTATCATTCCGTTCGGATTGTTGTCACCAGTCTTTCTGGAGAAATTAGTATTACTTCAGGCGGTACTGAGGGAGGATTTATTATTTCAAGCCTGAGTGAAATTACATCGGTTGTTGTGAATGATCAGGCGGTGCAAGTGATCGATAATGGCGATAATACGTATCGTATTTTGGGGGCGGGAGAGATTCAGTCGACCGGGAGTACCGATAATATTGAAAGTCATTCTCAGTATGTGGATGGTGTTATCACCTCACATGGGACTTCGTCTTCTTATAAATCTGGTGATTCTCGTATTGGCGTTATTGAAATTCCCGCTGGAGGAAAAAATGTTATTCGCGCGCCGGGATCAAAACGTGATGAATTTGTGGGAACCAATCATTTTTGGACGGAAGAAGAATCCAAAGCTTTCGCGGCTAAAATGAATCAGGGGGTTAAGGGGAAAACCTTGAGTTATATTAATCGTAATGGGTATACCGTTTTTGGAGGTTATCTTCCGGGGAGACTGCCTCTTTCGACTTATGATGATCATCGTATTCAAAATCAGCTTCGGTATCGTCCCTATCGTCAGCGTTGGGGGCAGTATCAAAAGACAGGAGGAAGGTCCTCGACAAAAAAACAGCCTAAAGCTCAAGTTTTAGATATAAAGATGGATCCGCCAGAAACGCTTGAGACCAAATATCGAGCGATGAAAAAATCGTATCATAGACAACCTTCGAAGGTTGTGAAGCCTTCGGGGCTTCCTGTGGGATATAAAAAGCTTCGTGCTGGAGATGAGTTTCGTCCACAACGAACGAGAAGAACCTATCGCAAGTATCAACAGCCTCGATTTGCGCGTAAATCTACGCCGGCTCTGGATCGTTCGATTTCTCGGATACGTCGAAAAGACATGCAGACGGTGCGTATGCGCATCGGGGGGCGATCGATGCCCATGGCGGCTTACTTAGAGGGACGGAATGATCGTCGCCGTAAGAAAAAATTAAAGAAGAAAAAATAGAAAATTGCTGGTTTCGATGAACTTCGATACCATACTGTTCGAAAGGATGTCTTTACATACAAAAGATTCTCGGCCCCCCAAAGTACTGCTTCGGCTTTCCGTTCCACGGAATTGTGAGCGTGGTCCTTTGGCGTTTGAGCAAGTTTTAGCGAGTTTGCATGGGCTTTTGATGAAGAGTAAGTCTAAAACAGGCGATGAATCCGTCAGTTTTGAGATTATTCGTCATCACGGGAAAGTTCACTTTTGTATTGTAACGCCGGCGCATTTGAAAAATTTGCTGACGTCACAGATTTATGCGCAGTATCCCGAAGTGGAAATAACAGAAGATGCGCCTTTTTTGACCCCTGAGCTTTTACACGAAAAGAAAGTGCTCTTGGCGACGCTGCGTCCGGCTGAGCCGGAAGTATTTCCTTTCAAGCGGCATCCACAGTTTGTGGATGGGGCGAAGCATCTCTTTGAAGATCCGTTGGGATCTATTACTGCGGCGCTTTCACATCTGCCGAGAAAAGATGATTTTGCGATGATTCAGATTGTGGTTTCCCCTATTTCGCCGGTGTGGAATGCGGTGGCGCAGAAAGTTTTACGGCGATTGTTTAAAGGTGGACCGTGGAAATGGGATTGGTTTCGTCATATGTATACGCAGGCGAGATTGGCACACACTCGTGGGGATCGCGTGAAGCGTTTTTGGAAATGGGGATTCATTAATTTGTTTTTTGGATGGGGAGCCGGTCCGCTGCTTAATGAAGCCGGAGCCGGATTTGTGGACGATGAAGACAGTGCTCAGTTGGATCGAGAGTCCCAGACTTCCGGACGGCATGATCGAGAGACGAGTTTTTCGGCTTCTTATGATAAGCTGACGCGGTTGAATTTTTCGACGAATATTCGGGCGGTTTATGTGCATTCGGATGATGATGCTTTGCGGTCAGAAGCCAAGGTGAGAGAAATTGCCGGGACCTTTCAGCAGTTCTCTTTGCCCCGAACCAATCACTTTACGATTTCGACTTTTACGGACAAGCCTTCTTCGGATCAGTTTCAGCGTATTGTTGATCGCGTTCCTAAAAATCCGTTCGCACTTTCACAAGAAGAGCTTGCGACGGTTTTTCATCTTCCGACAGAGACGGTTTCTACACCGGGAATTGAGTGGATTGATAGTCCTAAATTTGAACCACCAGCCGATTTACCTTCGGATGAGGAACCGGATGTGACGCTTTTGGGGGAGACAAATTTTCGACATATGAAGCAAAAATATGGACTGCGTCCAGATGATCGACGACGCCATGTGTATATCATCGGAAAAACGGGAATGGGGAAATCAACGCTGTTGGAAAATATGATTTTTTCCGATATTAATGCAGGGAAAGGGGTTTGTGTGATTGATCCTCATGGAGATTTGGCTGAGGCGGTGCTGCGCTTTATCCCTAAAAATAGAACGAATGATGTGATTTATTTTGATCCGGCGGACAAAGAGCATCCGGTGGCGTTTAATATGCTTGAGGGGAAAGACACGGAGCAGAGGACACTTATTGCTTCGGGGCTCTTGGGCGTGATTAAAAAGATGTATATTGATTCGTGGGGTCCGCGACTTGAGCACTTTTTGAGAAATACTATTTTGGCACTTGTAGAGGCGCCGGACACCACGATGCTCGGGATTCCTCGGATGTTGGTGGATAAATCGTATCGGACTAAGATTTTGAAATTTGTGACCGATCCTATGGTGCGGAGTTTTTGGGAGACGGAGTTTAATGCCTTGGCGCCACAAAAGCTCGCGGAAGCGGTCGGGCCGATCCAGAACAAAGTGGGGCAGTTTCTTTCTTCGCCGATGATTCGAAATATTTTGGGGCAGCCCAAATCAACCATTGATTTTCGGTTTGAAATGGACAAAGGAAAAATAGTCATTGTGAATCTTTCGAAAGGAAAACTCGGGGAGGATAATTCGTCATTACTGGGGTCGATGTTGATTACGAAGTTTCAGATTGACGCCATGAGTCGCGCGGATATTCCAGAAAAAGATCGTCGGGACTTTTATCTCTATGTGGATGAGTTTCAGAATTTTGCGACGGATAGTTTCTCGACGATTTTGTCGGAAGCCCGTAAGTATCGGTTGAATTTGACGATGGCGAATCAGTATGTGGCCCAGATGTCCGAGGAGGTTGCGGCGGCTGTTTTTGGAAACGTGGGGACGTTGGTTTCTTTTCAGATCGGAATTGATGATGCCAAGGTCTTTTCTCAACAGTTTGATGAAGAGCGGGTAGAGCCGATTCATCTGGCCAGTATTCCCAAATATTCTGTTTATAATCGTATTATGGTGGAGGGCCTGACGACGCCTATTTTTTCCGGAAAAACCCTCCCGCCTCCTTCGCTCGATACGGATGAAGATGCGGAAGATCGGGTGGAGAAAATTTTGAATTTCTCCCGGCAGCGATATGCCAAGCCACGAGGGGTTGTGGAGGATAAAATAACGCGTTGGACGCAAAAGGATGATCATAAAAGTTCTAAAAATTCAGAATCTGATAAGAAAAAATCATGAAAAAAATAGCGGTAATTGGTGCCGGAAATGTTGGGTCCCATATTGTGAGTGCAGGGATTGCTGAAGATTTACCCGTGGAGTTTTTGCTGTTGGATCAGAATCAAGGATTTGAAACAGCGCAGGTCTTGGATCTGAAAGATTCATTACTTTTTTCGCCGGACGCGAAAGTAAAAGGCGTGGATTTTGGTGATGAAGATTTACAAGACGCGGATATTTTTGTGATTACCGCCGGGACGGCACAAAAGCCGGGAGAGTCTCGGTGTGATCTTTTGGGGCGTAATATTGAGATTCTTACTTCGATTCGTGATTCTTTGGGACAACTGAAAGATTCAGCGATTGTTATTCTCGTGAGTAATCCTGTTGATATTTTGACACAGGTGGCGTCGGATATTTTTGGTTTGGCTGAAGGACAGGTCTTTGGGACGGGAACGTCTCTTGATACATCGCGATTGCGGTGGCGGTTGGCAGAGAAATTAAATAAAAATATTACAGAGGTAACTGGATATGTGATGGGTGAGCATGGGGACAGTGAGTTTGTGGCGTGGTCGACGGTTGAAGGATCGGATGTGTTTTCACAAGAAGAAAAAGACCAGATGCAGGAATCGGTTATGAAAGCGGCGTATGAGATTATTGAAGGAAAGGGATCGACGTACTTCGGTATTGGTGCGGCGGCGGTGGGAATTTTGAAAGCTATTTTAGAAGATCGACAAGAAGTATTACCCGTTTCGGTGCCGCTTAAGGGCGCGTATGGTATTGAAAATATAGCACTGGGTGTGCCCGCCAGTATTGGTGAAAATGGTGTGGATTATGTTGAAGAAGTAGACCTGAGTGAAGAGGAATTACAAAAGCTCAAAGCTTGTGCTGATAAGTTGAAAAAATTGTTAGAGTCGGTGTGCTGATAATGAAATAAATGCTAAAGAGAATTTGTTTATACGGATAAGTAATAAAGAGGATCTTCTGGCGGCGATGGAGGAAGATGGACTTGTTTTTGAATATGCTTCCGATGAATTGAAAAATGATAAAGAGGTTGTTCTTACTGTGGTGAAGCAGTCGGGGGGTCTTTGAAATATGCTTCAGAGACATTGAAGAATGATGAAGCGTTTACGAAGCAGGTTCAGGCTCTTGATAATCAAGAATAATTGAAGAACGGTCAAAACTCATCGCTTTGAAAGGATAGGTTTGCTGATGAGGAGCAGGATAAGAAGCAGGGCCAGGATCTTGTGGGTTCCGGTGAGAAAAATACTCGTAGCGCCGAGAATGGCGGAGAAGCTGACGAGGAGGAGGCAGGCTTTGGGTTCGCCGAATTTTTGAGCGAGGCGTTGGGGCAGATGGGACTGATCGCCTTTGAAGGGTGATTTTTTGTCGATGAAGATGCGGCGTAGGATCACAAAAACAAAATCTAAAAGTGGCAGGCCTAAGATTAGCAGTGTCGTGGCGATTTTGGTGCCGGCAAAGATAGAGAGGATGGCTAATAAAAAACCCAATACTTGAGCTCCGGTATCGCCGAGAATGATTTTGCCTTTCCAGAAAAATAAAAAAGCACCGAAGCAGCATCCGGAGAGGAACCACGTGAGATTGAGGAATTCTGGTAGATGGGCTTCCCAGGCAACTTCTGGACGGAAAATACCAAAAAGTCCAAGGGCTAAAAATCCAATCCCGGAGACGCCAACAGCGGAGCCTTGGATCCCATCAAACCAGTTGAGTGCATTCTGAATCGTAACAATCCAAAGAATCGTAAGAACCAGGGACATAGCCGGCCAGGTCATAAGATTAATGCTGGTGCCTGGATCAAAAGGGTTCCCCACAAAAGCGATACGAATGCCCAGATCAAAAACGATCGCGGCAAAAATGACATGCAGTAAGAGTCGGGCGCTTCCTGGGAGATCCGTTTTGTCATCCCAAAAACTCATGAGGCCTAAAATAAGGGTTATCCCGGCAATGACCCATTGTTCTTGCCAGAGTAAGGCTCCTAACGCGAGGAAGAGGAATATAAGGCCTCCTGGGTAGGGAAGGCGGGCTCGATGGAGTCCGTAACGTTCTGGAAAATCGAGAAGATTTATTCGCGGGAATATTTGTAGAGCAAGCGCGGTTAAGAGACTTGCGATGACGAGACCAAGAATGAATATCATTGTAGAAACGATACGGGGAAAGGTTCGAAATGAAAAGTTAAAATAGAATTATTTTTTAATATAAATTTTTCATTAAAATATTATTTTAAATGAAAGTGTTTTTGCTCAAGGTCATTTCATTGACGGAGTTGTCGGTTTCCCTTACAAATCGCTCAAAACTTTTTTAAAATAAATACACACTGATGGCTTTTTTGATTTATCGCTTTCCGATTCAGAGAGATGATGTGGATCTTGCAGACGCACTTCTTGCTCAGGGGGAGTCTTCTGTGGATGAGGTGGCTCAGTATCTTCAAGAGTATTTTGAAAATCCTGATGTGAGAGCGACTCGACCTCGCAAGGCGCAGCTTTTTGCTCGTGGTATTGAGGTGAGTATGGGAGGTGTAATGCTTCTTCCCGATGTGGATGAGGTTTCCATGGAATCCTTTGATTCGGCGCCTTCGCCGATTGAAGTTCGTCGTTCGGGGGATCTTCCTTCGGCATCGCTTCGCCAAGATCTGGATCATCAGTGGTATGAGGTTGGGGGGGCAGAAGATGTCCCGGTGATAAAAGTTATACATGGGGTGCTTGTTTTCAAGGCGGCCCCGACGGAGAAAGATTTGGTGGAACTAGAGGTGGATGATGTTTTAAAAGATATTAATGCGGAGGCGGATTTGTTTCAGAGATTTTTTGAAGGGGATCAGCAATTGGCTCATCAGGAATTAGGGGAGCTTGGGCTTCGTATCCAGACAGACAGAGAGCGGATAATTGTGGGAGAGGCATTTATTCATCGGTTTGATTTGGAGGCGCTTGATGATTTTCCGATTCAGAACATTTTGATCCAGTCGGGGGAGATTCCCATGCCTTTGTTGACGCGTGGAAGTGATGGTTTGTTTTATGATAAAAAAGATATCACGAAGGGGCCGGTTAAATCAATCGAAGGGACGACGGTGAAGTTTGTGGTGGAAGCAAATCAGGAAGTTAAAGTGGCACAGCCTTTGTCCTTGAGTAGTCTTTTGCAGCAGGTGTCGATGGGATTTGATGGAGACTCTCCGGCAGAAGCAGAGACTTTCCAAAGAGCTTCTTGGTTGTTAGCTCAGCGAGGAATTACGGTGGATATGCAGGGAGTGACAATCGAACTTTCTTGTGAAGAATCTATTTCGTTGGATGATTTTGCCGGTCTGGACTCGGTTATGTTTCGTCGACCGGGACAGCATGCGTTGCAGATTTCTCGCGGATCGGATGATCTGTGGTATGTTTTGGGATTTGAAGATCAGGGCCCCGTAGAATCGGTCGAAAAAGGATCGGTTCAGTATTTAGAGCTTCCTCCTCAGGCGAGTGGTATTTCGTCGGATATCAGTCGTCCTCAGGCGAGTTTAGTCGATCAGATTCAGGAGCTTCGTCATTATCCAGCAGAAGGCTTATCTCAGCATTTGAACAATCGTGGTATTTCTTTTGATGAAAATAATGAACGTATTACGGTTCAGGCTTGGTCGCGTCGATTGACGATGGATACATTTGCACAAGAAGATTTTTTCTTTATGTATTTGCGTCTTACCGACCATGAAATTGATAATAAGATTCAATTGCCTTATAAAAAAATAGTAAAACAGTCGGATAGATGTTTTTATGTGGAAGGGAGGGAGAAAGATGGTCCTGTGGAGGCGGTGGAAAAAGGAGTTGTTTATTTTTCCAAAGAGGTGCAAGAGCCGCAGCCGGTTTTATCTGAAAATTATTCTGGAACCGATACGGAAACGCTTTTGGTGTCCGCGTTGCGTCAAGATGAAGTGAAAAAACCGCTTCAAGATGAGCTTCAGAAGCGGGGCGTGGATATGAAGATAAATACGGCCAAAAGAGAGCGTTCTCATTCAGCGCTTACGCTCTGGGGCAAAACCAAAGCGAAGGGTGTTAAATCTCGTGTGGGGCGTGTCTTAAATTGGTTGATGGCAAGTTAATAGCAATTTTTTATTTTCTGAATAAGCTGGAGGCGATGAAAAATTTTTGTGTTATTGGCTGTCCGATTGAACATTCTAAATCGCCTGCGTTGCATGAGGCGGGATTTGTAGAGATGGATATTGATGCAACTTTTGAGGCTGTAGAGGTTCAGCCTGAAGATCTTGCCTCTTGGGTGCGTGACGAACTTCCTAATTATCAGGGGGTTGCTGTGACGCTTCCTCACAAAGAATCAATTCGAGAGTTGCTCCCGGCTGAGACCGAAGCCGCGAGTGCTATTGGGGCGGTGAATACGATTTATCGGGAGAAAGACGGGACGTTTATTGGAACGAATACGGATGGATTAGGCGCTTTGAAAGCTTTGCTGACGCTGGGAACTTCCCTTGAGGGGAAGTCTGTTTTGATCTTAGGTGCAGGCGGGGCGAGTCGTGCGGTGACGTTTGCACTTTCCAAAAGTGGGGCTGATGTCTGGGTTTGGAATCGAACGGCCGACAAAGCGCGAGCTTTGGCCCAAGATATGAATGTAAATTTTTTAGAAGACTGGTCTGTGGTTCCCCCTGAAAATATTGATATTGTTATTAACACGACGTCGGTGGGGTTGCGGAAGTGGGAGTCGCTGCTTCCAGAAGATTTTTGGCGACCGACGCACATAGCCTTTGATATTGTCTATGAACCATTGGAGACAAGGTTCCTTTCGGATGCAGAAGCGGCAGGGGCTCAAGTTATCACGGGGGATCATATGCTTACGTATCAAGCGTTAGAGCAGTTTCGTATTTGGCATGGCGTGGAGTTGGAAGCAGAAGTTATGAATGCGGCGTTTTTTGAACGGTAACACGACTGACGTTCCAAACATGATATTCCATAAGCTGCTGGAGTCTTTTTATTTTTTTCGTGTCTGATGCCATACCGAGCGTGATGATTGATTCATCGGTTTCAGGGATGGGCGTGATATTTCCAGAAGCAATGTTGTAGCCTCGTTGGGAACAAAAACTAATAATATTTTCTAGTTCTCCTGGGACATTTTTGACGTAAATACTCATTTCAAAAAATCCTTCTTCAGGGGTTTTGAAAACGCGTTCTTGAGCATTTTTTTTAGGGATATTATCTTCATCAGGACTCCAATACATTTCGTTCATCGCGCCGCCGGGCTTTTGAATGGGGTAGATGTCAGTATTTTCAACTTCGATGTTGAGGAAAACTAAACGATCTTTGTTTTCGGGTGAAAAACAAGTTTCTATGGCATCGTCCGCTTCTTCGGGTGTGGTGGCATTGAGGCCTACGTGCCCGAAAGAACGAGCTAATGCAGGGAAATCAGGAAGAGATTCTCCGTAGCTAACGCCGGAGTGGCGGCTGTCATAACGATCGTTTTGCCACTGTCGTACCATGCCGAGCGTATGGTTATTGAAACAAATTATTTTGATAGGTGTTTGTTCTTGTTTCGCGGTTGAGAGTTCTCCGATCAGCATTTGAATGCTTCCGTCTCCCGTGACACAGATTACCGTTTCTTCAGGATGAGCTTTTTGTGCTCCAATGGCAGCAGGAAGTCCGAATCCCATAGTTCCCTGTCCCCCCGAAGTGATCCATCTATTGGGTTCATCAAATTTATAGTTTCGTGCGGCTATGATCTGGTGTCCTCCAACATCGGTGGTGACGGTCGCTTTTCCCTCGGTTATTTCATAGATTTTTTGAATAATTTTATTGGGATCAATTTTGGAGGGATCGGTTTCTTTTGTCTTTAATTTTTTTGCTTCTTCTTCTCGCCAGGTTTCTATTTCTTTCCACCAATCAGCGGTGTTTTCCGTTCCGTCAAAGTCTTCCAGTTCGTCGATTAATTTTGGTAAAACATTTTCTAATTGATCGGCGATGCCGATGTCTGAGGGGATTATTTTATCAATCTCAGAGGGATCCGCGTTGACGTGAATAATTTGTGCATGGGGGCAGTATTTGTGAACATCGTTTGTGGTTCGATCGTCAAACCGAGCGCCCAAACAAATGATCAAGTCCGCATTGTGCATGGTGTGATTGGCGGTTTGGGTTCCGTGCATCCCTAGCATCCCGATGTAGTGTGGATCTGTTTGGGGAGTGGCGCCTAATCCCATCATACTTTGGGTAATCGGAGCTTGGGTTATGGCAGCCAATGTTTTAGACATGGGTGCAATCTCTGGATCATTGGCGCCGCCGCCAATATACAAAATAGGCTTTTTGGCTTTTCGAATAGATTCAGCGGCTTCGCTGATTTTTTGAATTTCGACTTTTGGGGTGGATGATATTTCAATCGGTCGACCCATTTGGTCGACGATGGTTTTAGGAACCATGGCGAGTTGGGTGCTTTTGGGAAGATCAATATGTACGGGCCCCGGACGTCCAGATTGGGCGATGTGATAGGCTTCTTCGATTATTTTGGCGATAGCAAGAGGATCGGTTAATAGATGATTAAATTTGGTAACCGAACGACTGGCGCCAATAGCATCAACTTCCTGAAAAGCTTCTGTTCCGATTAGTTTTTGAGGAACCTGTCCTGACAATAAAACCAGTCCAACGGAGTCTGAGTAGGCTGTGGCGAGTCCCGTTATCGTGTTCGTCATTCCGGGTCCGGAGGTTACGATGGCGCTTCCAATGTCACTTGTTCGGCGATGGTAGCTGTCGGCGGCATGAATGGCGGACTGTTCGTGTCGAACGAGGATGTGTTCAATTGATTGTTGTTGTGCCAAAGCATCATAAACGGGGGTAATGGCGCCTCCAGGCAGGCCAAAAATAATTTTTTGTGTGTGATCGGACATGATTTTTTGAAGACATAAAACTAAGGCTTCTGCTCCGGTGATCATGTCTGGATCATGGGAAATAGAATCTAATTCTGGTGCGGTGGGGGGCTGTGTAGGGGGCATGATAAAAATAATTTATAAAATAAAAAAAATCTCCTGGATGAGGAGATTCTTGGGCCATGCTTTGTATCAAAGCGCTAGACGCCAAAACTCCTCATGTTTTTCAACACGACAAGGTTTTGGACGACTACGACAGAAATATTTCGCATGTACTTCTCGACTGTAGTCCGGGGGAAATTTTTTGTCAAAGTTTGTTGTGTGGTATTATGGATGTATGAAAGTGAAAATTTTTACGGCTTTGTTTTTGGTCCTTGGGCTGATTTTCTTAGGAGGGACTTGGTACACGTTGCGACAGACGGCTGAGTTTTTAGAGACGGCGGTATCGTCGTCGGGAGAGGTGGTTGATTTTGAAGTGAAACAGCGTGACGGCGAGAACTCTGTGTCTTATAGTCCCGTGGTGAAGTTTTCGCATGAGGGAGAGGTGTTTCAGTTTACTTCGCCGGTAAGTGCGAATCCTCCGGCTTATGAAGTGGGTGATGCGGTAGAGATTCTGCTTGATCCGCTGAATCCGGAAGCGGCTAAAATTAATGGATTTTTATTTCTGTGGCTGTTTCCGTTGGTTTTTGGAGTTATCGGATTTACTTTTATTCTGTCCTGGGGATTGGCCTTGAAATACAAAGAGCGTTTTATCGGAAAATTTTTTAAATAAGTACGGTCAAAATCCAAGACTTCTTTACTTTTCTTTATAATCCTTGTTTTTTGTTAAAATTTAAATATGTTTCCTGCGTATTTATCATGTATTTCTAGCACCATGGCTTTAAAAGAAACTCCAGAATGTTTTATATCCGGTCTTAGAGCTCTCTCTATAGCGTTCGTGGAAATTCCTTCTAAGATTGCTCAGACAGAGGAAGATCAGGAAAGAGCCAAGATTTTTAAGGAACAAGAGAGAATTTATCGAGAGTTTGTAGCTTTTGCGGTCGAGAGTTTGTCGCTGGCGTCGTCTATCCCGTATGCTTTAGATATCATTCGAAATGAGACCTTTATGTTCATGCAGAGTTCAAAGCACTGGGAGTCCTTTCGGGATCTGACCCTGGCGCGACATGAAGCATCTCAAAGAGGGACCCCTGAAACGGACAGTGTTTGTGGTGAAACGCATGCGCGTGTATCAGAGGCCGTTCTGTCTGTAGAGGATGCGGACTAGATCGATCGGCTTTGATATGGTATAATAACCTCCGACGTCCCTGTAGTTCAACGGATAGAATGACACCCTTCTAAGGTGAAGATCTAGGTTCGATTCCTAGCGGGGATACCAGGCTTTGCTTTGCGCTAAACAAGGAGCGCAGCGACGCAGTGAAGCGGAAATGGAAGCCTGCCCGCCGAAGCTGTAAATTTAGAAGCTACGCCTGGCGCAGCCAGTACAATTTTTCTAGAAATAACTGACTTAAGTTCTAGAAAGCGAAGGTCGGGCTCTTGACTTCAATTCAGCTGTATTCAGCCCTCCGAAGCCTTGTGCGAAGGATGGTCCAGTTCTCCGCAAAGCTATGGATGGCAGGCCTTTTGCTTATAAAAAAGGTGGCTGACCCCATTTTCTGTTTATTCCGGATACTGTCGCTGCATTTCGTCGAAAGATTTGGTTATTATTTTTTCTAAAATCTTTAAATCTATGTCTTCAAGACGCTTTACATAGAGACAACTCACGCTGGTTTTGTGTTTTCCGAGTTTGGCGAGTAGATCCTGATAGTCTCCAAATCCTGGCATGATATAAATCGAAAGATTGGCTTTTCGAGGAGAAAACCCGGTTCGGGGCCAATCGCCTTCTTGCCGACTTCTCTCTGATTTATAGTGATAGGATCCAAATCCTATAATACTGGTTCCCCACATGGCAGGTTTTTCACCTGTTATTTTGGTAAATATTTGCACGAGTGTTTGTGCGTCGGCTCGTTTTTTTTCGTCTTCAACGGTGTTTATGAAATCTTCTACACTCGCGTTGGTTTTTTGGGTTTTGAGTTCTGCCATGGTTTTATTCCGTATTTTTTTCTATCTCTCCAAATATCTTTTCCAACTGTTCCAGAGACTCGATGCGGATGAGTTGGTCGCGGTATTTGGTAGCATTTGGGATCCCGCGGATGAAGTGCGCGAAGTGTTTTCTCAGTTCGATCATCGCGTAGGTTTCACCTTTGTATTCAGCGGCGTGGTGGGCTTGGCGGCGGTAAAAATCCAGTTGTTCGGGAAGGTCTGGTTTGCCCGGTATTTCTCGACCTTCGAAGGCGGCGCGGGCTTGGGCGAAGATCCAAGGATTTTTGAGAGCGGCGCGGCCAATCATCATGCCGTCTAGATTTTTTAATTTTTGGACGGCGATTTTGGCAGACGTCACATCGCCATTTCCGAGGACCGGAATCTTGAGATATTTTTTGACGTCATAGATCTTGGTCCAGTCGGCTTGTCCGGTGAACTTTTGTTTGGTGGTGCGGCCATGGATCGCGAGTGAGGCGATACCGGCGCCTTCAAAATTCTGGGCTATGGTGAGGAGATCTTCATCATCATAAAACCCTAAACGCATTTTGACGGATACGGGGAGCTTGGTGGATTGGACGATTTTTTCTATTAATTTTGTGGTGGCACAGGGATCTTTCATCAAGGCTGACCCATGACCAGATCCGACAACTTTGGGAGAAGGACAGCCTAAATTAAGATCAATCCCATCCGCGCCAATGTCTTCGACGATTTTGATCGAATCCATAAAGGCTTCTTCGCTGTTTCCGAAAAGCTGCACGCAGTAGTAATTTTTTTCTTCTGGGGCGAATTCGATGAGGCGCAGGCTCTTGTCATTTTTTCTGCGCAAAGCTTCTACACTGACTAACTCTGAAATCAGCACCGTAGACGGCTCGATCTCTTTGACCAGTCTCCGAAAGGGACTTTCGGTGTATCCGGCCATCGGGGAGAGGACCAGGATGGGCTTGTTGATTTGCTGCCAAAAATTGTCTTTCATGATCGGAGGAGAGCGTACGGATTTCTTTGTTGTGGGTCAATGGAAGCAAATTTTCAAAACTTTATAGGAATGTCTTATTTTAGAGACTTTATAAAGTTTTGATTTTGGCCGGTCGGGGGCTTTGCCCGCGACCACCGGTTTTTTGAAAGGAGGGGTTGGTATGAATGTCATAGTGCAAAAAACTATGTGGAGCAGGGTGTAACCCTGCTCCGGCAAAAGGTGGCTGACCCCATTTTTTCCCGTCGAGAAAGGCCGTGCGACGATTGAGGAGGCCATTTCCGTGGCCTTGCAGATCGTTGAGGGTAACGCCGAATTCTGTTGTCTTCAGGCAGAATAAGTCCTGAAACGCACAACAGAAAACAACCTAACAAAGAACATATACCAAGCCCTCCCCCCGTAAGACGGGGGAGGGATTAATCTTGATTTTTCATCTCAAGGCTGGTACAATTCTCCTGTACAAGTCTTAATTATGAATCTTTCTCTGTCCTACTCCGAAGTTCGAAAAAAATTGAAGTCTGCCTTTGACAAAGTTTGTCAGGAGCATGTATATCTTTTAGTCGAAAGACGAAATGGGGAAAATGTTGTTTTGATTTCCCAAGAAGACTTTCGCGGTCTGGAAGAGACCGCGTACCTCCTCCGATCTCCAAAGAACGCTCAGCGACTCCTTGAGTCCCTTGATCGTTCTGACTCCAGCGCCTTCCAATCCTTCGCTACCCCTGATCATTTGAAAGATGCGCTTGGAATTGAGTAATCATGCTTTAGAAGATCTCCAGTATTGGGTCAAAACGGACGTGCGAAAAGCACGGAAAATTTTGAAGTTAATCGATGAAACTTTACGTGACCCGTTTAAAGGATCCGGAAAACCAGAGGCTTTGAAGTATGCCTTGGAAAAATGCTGGTCTCGTCGTATCGATCAAGAGCATCGACTGGTGTATCTCGTCGAAAAAGACGTCTTAGTGATTTTGGCGTGTCGGTATCACTATTAAATCAAACTCCACACATACACCGCATAAATCACCAAAAACAAGCCGCCTTGCCAGCGTTTGAGGATGTATTCAGGACCGAGTTCCCATCGAGCGACACGCTTCCAAAGTGAGATTGGAGCGGAGCCTTTTTGGGGAAGGAGGATGAGCCAGAGGAGGAGTGCCGCGCCCAGGACAAAATACATGTCGTAATCAAAGCTTGCGGCGTAGGGAATGTCTTTGATCGTGGCGTTGAAACCCAGCACCATAAGAATATTAAAGATATTGGATCCAATGGCATTCCCGATAGCCAGTCCGATTCGGTTTTTGCGGACAGCGGCGATAGAAGCGGCGATTTCGGGGAGCGTGGTTCCGACGGCAACGATGGTCAGGCCGATGACGCTTTCGGCGATGCCGAATTGTTGGGCGATATAGATAGCGCCTTCGACAATCCATTCGCCACCGAAATAGAGCCCGGTGACTCCAATGAGGCAGTAGCCCAAAGCCAAGGGTATGGGGTGGGCTTTAAATCCTTCATCTTCTTTTTCAGCAAAAGATTTTTTGCCGCGGTGGACCATCCAACCTAAGAAAAAAACAAAAACGAGGAGGAGCCATCTTCCATCTGTTTGGGAAAGGACTTGATCGGAAACAAAGCCCCATAAGAGCAATGATATCAAGAGCATGAAGGGTATTTCGTGCCAGACAACTTGCGGTTTGATGGCAATGGCACGGATACTGGTACACAAGCCCAGCATGAGCAATATATTGGCGATATTGGACCCGAGAATGGTGCCGATAAGGATCTCGTTTTCGCCTTTGATGGATGACATCAGAGTGACAAAAAGTTCCGGCAAGGATGTCCCAAAGGCCACAACCGTCAGGCCGACCACGACGTGAGAGACTTTGCAGTGTTTGGCAATCGAGACCGCTCCATCAACAAGAAAATCAGCGCCTTTGACGAGGACGGCGAAACCGAGAACGAGAAAGGCTAATTCCATGAGGTGAGTAGTTTTATTTTTTCATCCAAGCTTTCTTGTGTGTTCGCTTCAATACGTACTGAAATCTTGGGAGAGGTGTTTGAGCATCGGATGATCGCCCATTCGCCCTGACCAAAGTCGAGTCGGAGTCCGTCTGACTGATTGATTTTGGCTTTCGGGTTTTGAGCGAGAATATCTTGGATAATTTGCTCTAGTTTTTGAAACTTCTGATCATCTGGTACTTCGAATTTTTTGCTGTACTCAAGAAGATTCGGCCATTCATCAGTGGCCTGTGTGAGATATTCTGGATGATTTTCTAGGGCGCTTAAAAAGCGTAAACTTGCGAGGGCGGCATCATCATGGCCGTAGAAATTTTCACCAAACATGTAGTGTCCGGATTGCTCGCCGCCCAGGAGGGCTTTGTGCTCGTGCATAGCATTTTCGATATGGGAGTGTCCGGTGGGAGAGAGGATCATCTGTCCGCCTAAATTTTCTAGTTTTTCTATTAAGGTGGCAGACGTCATAGCATCGATGACAATCTTCTCTCCGGGATTGCGGGAGAGGAAGTCCGCCGCCAAGATATAAAACAACTGGTCAGAGAGCAGCGGGGTTCCATCGGATAAGATGACGCCGACGCGATCACCGTCACCGTCATAGGCCAGCCCAAAATCAGCTCTTTTGGTTTGCACTTCTTCGATGAGATCTTTGAGGTTTTCTGGTTCTTCTGGGTCGGGTTGATGGTTGGGGAACATGGTGTTGAGATCGCAGTAGAGCTCTTCTATTTCATGGCCAAAATGGCGAAAAAGATCCGGGTAAAACATCCCGGCGACACTGTTGCCGGCATCAACCACTATTTTTTTAGATTTTTGTGTAGAGAGGATGCTTTCAAGTTTTTGCGTGTAGGGTTCGAGGTAGGATTTGATCTGGCATTCTTCGCGGCAGACGCCGAAATTTTTGGTTTTGCGACATTCATTGCAGTCAGCCAGTGCTTTGATCTGCTGAATTTCTTCTCCGGCAACGGCGCCAGATTTGTCGGTAAATTTGAGTCCGTTCTCATCAAAAGGATTGTGTGAGGCCGTAATCTGAATGCTGCCATCAAAATTTCCTTGATGGAGGGCAAAGTAGTTGATTGGTGTTGGGATAATCCCGCCCCAAGTGACGATACAGCCGACAGATTCTAGTCCCGCGACGAGGGAGGGCCAGAGTTGTCCCATCGAAGTTCGTCCGTCTCCTGAGACAAAAATTTTAGGATTTGTTTTTTTCCATTTACGGCTGAGATGTTTTCCGAAGGCCGCTGCGACAATGAAAAAACCATCTTCATCAAAGTCTATGAACGCCTTTCCTCGGATGTCATACGCTCGAAAAATATTGGGATTCAACAGCATGTCGGAAAAAGTATAGCGCGCTTTTTTTGCATGAAAAGCATTTTTTATGGTACAATGAAATGATGAACGCGAACCAGAAATTTGATATTTTGACTTTTGGGTCCCTGACGGTGGATATATTTCTCCATCCGGAAGAGATGAAACTGATGGATGATTGCATGGCTTTTTGTATTGGGGATAAGATTCCGCTCAAAAACGTTCATAAATTTTGTGGTGGGGGTTCGGCCAATACGAGTATTGGGTTTTCCAAGCTAGGGCTGAAGTCCGGCGCGTTTGGGGTTATTGGGAATGATGCAGAGGGTATTTTTGTCCGCCAAAAATTAAAGCAATCTGGCGTGGAGGATCAATTTATCATTGAAGAAGAGGGCGAATCTTCGAGTTTTTCGATTATTGTGATGTGTGAAGATGGCCGTCGGACGGTGTTTCCTCATAAAAATTCTAATCCTGATTTGGCGCAGGCTTTGGAAACAGCGCCTTGTTCGCGGGCGATTTATATCGCGCATTTGGCGGAAGAAGCCGCCGGATTCTTGGATCATGTGCCGGCTTGGAAAAAACGATGTGGCGGTCTGGTGGCGTGGAATCCGGGAAAAACACAGTTTCAGCAAGGGTTTGAGGCTTTTGAAAATATTTTTTCGAGTATTGATGTTTTAATTTTGAATAAAGAAGAGGCGGCTTTGTTTTCGGGAGAAGAAGATGCGAAATCGGCGGCACAGAAATTTTTAAAATCAGGCGTCAAAAAAGTGGTGATTACCGATGGAAGAAAAGGCGCGGATATGTGGACGGAGGATCAGCATTTTGTGGCGCCCTCAACAGATATCCCGCCGATGTCGACGCTGGGGGCGGGGGATGCGTTTTCGGTGGGGGTGGTGAGTGCGATTTTGTATGGAGAAGATGAGGCCACTCAGATGGCTTGGGGACAGAACAATGCGGAAAGCGTGATCCAGCATTTTGGGGCGCAAAATGGACAGTTAAATATCGAGCAAATAAACAAGAAATAATAATTTTCTTGCTTCGCAAGGAGAAGTTGTTATTTTCTAGACAGTGACGGCTTTTATGCTTTAGAATTAGGGGGATGATGCCCCCTTTTCATCACGGGAAGAAAAATTGGCTCTTTTTGGTAGCTGTTTTCGTGGTGGCTGGGGTATGGGCGGCGGTGCCCAATCAGCCAGCAAGTATTGCTTTGGATTCAAATCCAGCGGGTCTGCCGCATTTGTCTTCGGATGTATTAGATGGAAGCTTTACGCCGGCGACACCCGAAGACGGCGATGGAGATGCGGTGAGTTATATTTATAGCTGGTATAAAGCCTCCAGTCAGGGCGGTTCGTATACACTGGAGGCGACCAATGTACTTAATACGGTGAATGCCGGGACGCTGTCTTGGGATGGTAATTTAGTGAGTTATTTTCCGTTTGATGCGGATGCGGATGATTATGCGGGAGCGCATAATGGGGCCGTCGAGGGCGGTGCGGCTTTGACGACCGGTGATGGAGGAATTATTGATGAAGCGTATGAGTTTGATGCGGCGGGAGAGCAGATTAATGTGGGGTCTGCTGCCGAGATCGATACGCTTCTGAATGGGCAAAATAGTTTTACTTTTTCTGCGTGGTATTACCTGAATGGGCCCCTTGATGAATTTCGAACGTTTTTCTCAAAAGGGAATGTGGGGACCGGGGAAGACTATAGTGGGGTTCTTTCATTTAACTATGACAACTACAATGGAAAATTCGCCTTCACCTTGACCGATAATGATAGTGCGGGGACGACTATGGATAAAAGTTTTTTGATGCTTTGGCCGAAGGCATCTTTTCCGACCGATGCCTGGACCCACCTTACGGTAACCTATGATGTGTCTGCACTTGGTACAGATGACTATGTCGATGCAACAGAGGCGTATATCAATGGATCATTGGTAAACAGTAAGGCTTTTATTCCGCAGGGAACCACCTATGATGGATCAACGTCGATCACGCAAATCGCGGATGATGATCTCTTGCTCGGAGAAGGTTTTTTAACGCCATCCAGTCCTCTCAATGGGAAAATGGATGAGGTGCAGTTTTATGATGAGGTACTTACGACAACTGAAATTTCAAAGCTTTATCAAGGAGGACGATTGGCGGGAGAAGATCTGCATGCGGATTCAACTGCTGTTGGAGAATACTGGAAAAATGAAGTGATTGGGTGTGATGCAATCGAAGGGTGTGGTGTCGCGCAATCGCTTGAGAACAGTAGTGCGCTTTTGATTACGGAACTCCTTACGGATCCTGACAGTGTTTTTTTGGAGACGGCGGGAGGAGCGCCGGATCGTCCGACGGAAAATCTAGAGGGAACGGTGA